>DQXI01000028.1 GCA_011042305.1 Desulfobacteraceae bacterium | reverse complement strand
TCGATGTGCGCGATCCCGACGCCCTGGATCGACTGCGCGCCGTCGTGGGCGCCGGGTCTCCTGACCAAAGCGTTTTAGAATAAATATTTGATCAGGACGAAGCCGCCGATGAGCAGCACGGTGAAGGTGACCGCCAGCAGATCGAAGTAGCGGTCGATGAAGCTCTGGACGCTGGGACCGAAGACATAGATGAAGCCGGCCACCAAAAAGAAACGCGCCGAGCGCGAGATGATCGAGGCGATTATGAAGACGGCGAAATTGACCTCGAACATGCCCGCGGAGATGGTGAAAAGCTTGTAGGGAATCGGCGTAAAGCCGGCGATGCCGATGGCCCAGGCGTCATAGTGCTGGTAGAGCGACTGGATCTGGGCCACCTTGGGGCCGAGGCCGTAGAAAGCGATGATGGGCTCCCCGATGCGGTCCATGAACTGCGAGCCGATCAGGTAGCCAAGCATAGCCCCGGGGACCGATCCCAAAGTGCTGACCGCCGCATAGCGAAAACTTTTGCGCGGCAGCACGACGGCCAGGGCGATGAGCAGCACATCCGGGGGAATTGGGAAGAAGGATGATTCGCAGAAGGCCAGGATGAACAAGGCCCAAGTGCCGTAGGGGGTTTCGGCCCAGTGCCGCACCCAGTCGTAAAGGCGCCGGAGCATCTCAGACGTCTTTCCAGCCCTGTTCGCCGACCAGCTTGACAAAACGGCAGCCGCCCAGGTTCTGCTGCTCGATGCCGTGGTCGGTTCTGACCAGTCGGACCAGTTCCTGCGCGTGGGCGTTGCCCACCGGCAGCACCATGCGGCCGCCCACGGCCAACTGGCGCACCAGCACCTCCGGGATTCGCGGCGCTCCGGCGGTGACGATGATGGCGTCGAAGGGGCTTTCGTCCGACCAGCCGGTGGTGCCGTCGGAGTAGCGGGTCGCGATGTTATGGTACTGTAAGCGGTCGAAGAGCTTGCGGGCACGGGCGTACAAGGTGTAGATCCGCTCGATGGTGTAGACCCGCGACACGATCTCGGCCAGCACGGCGGCCTGGTACCCCGAACCGGTGCCGATCTCCAGCACCCGGTCGCCGGGCTCGAGGGTCAAAGCCTGGGTCATTTCGGCCACGATGTAGGGCTGAGAGATGGTCTGCTGCTCGCCGATGGGCAGGGGAAAGTCGCCGTAGGCCTGGTCCATGAGGGCTTCGCTGACGAACAGGTGTCGCGGCACCTTTTCCATGGCAGCCAGCACCCGCGCATCGTGGATGCCGCGGGCGGCGATCTGCTGGCGGACCATTTCCTGGCGCTGGCGCTTGAATTTGACCGGTTCCGGAGTCATGCCAGCCTAGATCTTGTAGATGGTCCGCTGGTTGGTGATGATGATGTCCACAAAGCGGTCCTGGGATTCCATGTGAATCTGGGGGACGATCTGCTCTTCGAATCCGAGGGCCACTTTGCGGGTGGTGGGTGCAAGACGGGGCATGAGCAGGTCGTAGACCTCCAGACCGCCGCCGAGGCGTCCCCCCTTCTCGTCCAACCCGATGGCCGGCAGGATGGCAATGTCCACCACGTCCAGGGGCACCTGCTTGCAGCGCTTGGGATCCGGCTGGGCAATGCCGGACGGCCCCTCGATCAACTGGCTGCCCAGGTCGTCGATTTTTAACAGCGCGATGTTCTTGTTGCCCGGCGCGAAGGAAGGCAGGACAACGATCTTGTTGTACTGGAGGGCCTTTTGGATCATGGCGCGGGTGTCGACTTCGCCCGGGCCCGGCATGTACATCATCACGATGCGGGCTTCGAGAAAGTTGGCAAACTCGAACAGCCGCGCTTCGATGGCTTGGGTGCGTTCGGCGCGCTCGGCCTCGGACAGGTTTTCCAGCACCGAAATGATCTGTTGCCGCAGCTCCTGTTTGGTGGTGTGCTGGTCCTCCATGGATTTTCCTCCAAAGTACGAATCCAGACCTTGCAGGCCCGGGGCGCCTCGGGCCGAGCTGATTCCACGGGCACTATAGCGGAGGCCTGGATTAAAGTCAACTTATAATAATCATTGACTAAATATCGGGTTCATACTAAGGTCCCGAATTGTTTCGCGGCCATGGTTGCTTCCTTAGGGTGGCCCTCGGCGGCATCCTTTGAATTTCAAATCATAAAAAATAGGAATGCTGATGCTCGATATCAAGCTAGTGAGACAAAATCCTCAGCGACTCCGCGAGGCCTTGGGCCACCGGGGCCTGGACCTGGACCTTGACGCCTTTTTGGCCCTGGACCAAAAGCGCCGCGCCGGTTTGCAGCAGATCGAAACCCTGCGCCATCGGCGCAACGTGGTTTCCGAAGACATCGCGCGGATGAAAAAGGCCGGCCAGACGCCGGAGGCCCTCATGGCCGAGATGCGCGAGGTGGGGGCCACCATCAAGTCCCTGGAGGCCGACCTGGCCGACGCCCAGCAGCAGCTTGAGCAGTTTTTGCTCACCGTCCCCAACCTTCCCCACGAGAGCGTGCCGGTGGGCCGGGACGAGGCGGACAATCCGGTGCTCAAGGTGGTGGGTCAGCCGCCGGCCTTCGACTTCGAGCCCCAGGCCCACTGGGACCTCGGTCAAAAGCTGGGCATTTTCGACTTCGAACGGGCATCGCGTCTCACCGGGGCCCGTTTCCCCCTCTACTTCGGCGCCGGGGCACGGCTGGAGCGGGCCCTGATCAACTTCATGCTCGACGTGCACACCGGCGAGCACGGCTACCGCGAGGTGTTGCCGCCGTTTATCGTCAACCGCGCCACCATGACCGGCACCGGCCAGCTGCCCAAGTTCGAGGCGGACCTGTTCAAGCTCGAGGGATGGGACTACTTTCTGATTCCCACCGCAGAGGTGCCGGTGACCAACATCCACGCCGGCGCCGTGCTGGATGCCGACACGCTGCCGCTTTACTACACGGCCTACACCCCGTGCTTCCGCTCCGAGGCCGGCTCCTACGGCAAGGACACCCGGGGACTGATCCGCCAGCACCAGTTCAACAAGGTGGAGCTGGTCAAGTTCGCCCTGCCCGAGACGAGCTACGCGGAACTGGAAACCCTGCTGGCCGATGCCGAGGCGATTCTCCAGCGCCTCGATCTGCCCTATCGGGTCATCACCCTGTGCACCGGGGACCTGGGGTTTTCGGCGGCCAAGACCTACGACATCGAGGTCTGGATGCCGGCCCAGGGAACCTACCGGGAAATTTCGTCTTGCAGCAACTTCGAGGACTTCCAGGCGCGGCGGGCCGACATCCGCCTGCGCCGCAAGGGGGTCAAGGGCACCGAGCTGGTGCATACCCTCAACGGCTCCGGCCTGGCGGTGGGGCGTACCGTGGCGGCCATCTGCGAAAACAACCAGATGGCCGACGGTTCGGTGCGCATCCCCGAGGCCCTGCGGCCTTACATGGGCGGGATGGAGGTGATCGCGCCATGAACCCGGAAGCCCTCAGCGCCCCCTGGAAGGACATGGTGGTGCCCCGCTGCGCCGGACGCTTGGTTTATCGCTGCCTCGGCTGCGGGGAGCGTTTCGGCATCGAGCGGCTCCTCTATACTTGCCCGGCCTGCCGCCAAGTGCTGCTGATCGAAGACGAGGATTTCGACCGGTTGCGGGCGGTGGACGGGGCCACCTGGCGCCAGCTGTTCGACTACCGCAAGATGCTTACCATCCCCGCCCTCAAGGGGATTTACCGCTACCACGAATTCATCGGGCCGGTGATTCCCCTTGAGGCCATCGTGTACCTGGGAGAGGGGCACACCCCGGTGGTGGAGGCCAGCCCGCTGTTGCAGGAGCGGGCCGGGATGCGCTTTTTCTTCAAGAACGACGGCCAAAACCCCAGTGCTTCGTTCAAGGACCGGGGCATGGCCAGCGCCTTCAGCTACATCCGGCACCTTATCGATGGCGGTCGTCTCGACGAGGTGCTGGCGGTGTGCGCCTCCACCGGCGACACCTCGGCCGCCGCCGCCCTCTACGCATCTTATTTGCAGCCGCGGGTCAAGTCGGCGGTGCTCCTGCCTCGGGGCAAGGTGACGCCCCAGCAGTTGAGCCAGCCGTTGGGCAGCGGGGCGGCGGTTTTCGAGATCCCCGGTGTTTTCGACGACTGCATGAAGGTGGTCGAAGCCTTGTCGGAGCGCTACAATGTGGCCCTGCTCAACAGCAAGAATGCGTGGCGGATTCTCGGCCAGGAGTCCTACGCATACGAAATCGCCCAGGATTTCGAGTACGCCATGGACGACCTGGTGGTGGTGGTGCCCATCGGCAATGCCGGCAACATCACCGCCGTGATGAGCGGGTTTCTCAAGTTCCACCAGGCCGGCATCATCGACGGCTTGCCCAAGATCATCGGGGTGCAGTCCTTTCACGCCGATCCGGTTTACCGCTACTACCAGGAGCCGGATCCGGCCAAGCGGCGCTTCGAGCCGGTGACGGTGCGCTCCAGCGTGGCCCAGGCCGCCATGATCGGCAACCCGGTGTCCATGCCGCGGGTGGTTCATCTGGCCCGGCGCTACGACCAGGTGGCCGGAGGCCGGCGCATTTATGTGGCGGGGGTGACGGAGCAGCAGATCATGGACTGGCAGCTTACCGCCAACCGCAACGGTCACGTGGCCTGCACCCACGGCGGCGAATGCCTCGCCGGCCTGGTGGCCGCCAAAGAACAGGGCTGGGTGAACGACAGCGAAACGGCCGTGCTCGATTCCACGGCCCACGCCTTGAAGTTTAGCGGCTTTCAGGAGCTTTACTTCAGCGAAACGTTCCCCGAAGAGTTCGAGGTGGTTCCCGACAGGGCGCTCATCAACCGTCCCGTCACCGTGCAGCCGGCTGATCTGGAAAAGGTGCCGGCCCCGGGGCGTCCGTTGCAAGGGGCGGATTTCGAGCGTTTCGTGGACCTGACCAGCCGGGAGATCGCCCGCGTTTTGGATCTGAAGGAGATTTGACCGAAACCCGTGCAGACCGCCTGGGAAAACAACCCATAGCAGGGAAAGCCGATGAAAAGATCGCCGGCGCAAACGATGGTGATGGCCCTGGTGGCAATGGCCTTGGTCCTGATGGCATGTACCACTGGGCAGGTCGATCCCGTCGCCCGGGCCGCGGCCCTGCGAGATCTGGGTGAAGCCCATCTGGTGGACGGCGCCCCCCGGGCGGCCCTGCGGGAGCTGCTGGAAGCCGAGCGGCTCAATTCTTCCGATCCGCGGGTGCACAACTTGCTGGGCCTGGCCTACGATGAACTGGATCGGCTGGATCTGGCAGACCAGCATTTTTCCAGGGCGCTGGAGCTGAAGCCGGATTTTTCAGAAGCGCGCAACAACCTGGCCGTTGTGCTGCTCAAGCAGGGGCAGTATGCCGCGGCCATCGACCACCTGGAGCGGATCCTGGAGGATCTGCTCTACCCCACCCCGCAACTGGCCGCCTGCAATCTCGGCTGGGCCTATTATCGCACCGGGCGCCAGCAGAAGGCCGAGCAGGCCTACCGCCTGGCGCTATCCCACTACAAGCAGGGCGTCGCGCAGGATCAAACCTTCATCCGTGCCCTGGTGGGGCTGGGGCGGGTCCTGTTGGCGCAAAACCGCGCAGAAGAGGCCGTGGCGCCCTTGCAGACCGCCGCCGGCCTGGTTCCCGGGCGTGCGGAGATCCAGTTTGAACTCGGGCGGGCCTACGCCGCGGTTGGAGACACCAACAACGCCCGTTACGCCCTGGGCAAGGTCATCGAATTGGCCCCGGACAGCGATTGGGCAAAAAAGGCCCGGGATTTGGCCTCCAGTCTCTAAGCCGGTTTTTCAACGAGAATCGGCTTCGCATCGAAAAAAGCTCCGGCATGACCAGGGACCTGACTTTTCGCCAAGAATTGCGCTGAAGCGGCCCCGGCTCGGGTGTCTAACATTTTTCAACTTGACTTGATTTGGGTCATCGCGTAAAAGTTGGCTTCAACCTTGGGAAAAAAATAAAGGGAACACCGGATGTTCGGTCTTTTCATTATCAGCCTCATTCTCATTATTGGCGTCCTCGTAGGCCTTATTATTGCCTGCGAGGCACACCGGGGGCTGATAATGGCTTAGCGACCCATTACCCAAAGATAACAAGAATCCGTTAGCAGCCCCCGAAAGGCGCTAACGGATTTTTTTTTTGACAAAATCGCGGGAGGAGCCATGAAATCCATCAAAACGGCCGGCCAGGCCAAGAAGGCAGCGGCGTTTGCCGGGCCAGCGCCCCAGGAGATGAGCGGTGCCCAGATCCTCATGGCGGCGCTCAAAAGCGAGGGGGTCGATACCATTTTCGGCTTTCCGGGCGGAGCGGTGATCGATGTCTACGACGCCCTGGTGCAAACCGATATCCGCCACATTCTCGTGCGCCATGAACAGGGCGCCGTGCATGCCGCCGATGGGTACGCCCGCGCCAGCGGGCGGGTCGGCGTCTGCCTGGTGACCTCAGGGCCCGGGGCCACCAATACGGTCACGGGCATCGCCACGGCCTACGCCGATTCGATTCCCCTGGTGATCCTCACCGGCCAGGTCCCCACCCACCTCATCGGCAACGACGCCTTCCAGGAGGTGGATATCGTGGGCATCACCCGCCCCTGCACCAAGCACAACTACCTGGTGAGCCGTACCGAAGACCTGGCCCGTGTGATCCACGAGGCGTTTCACATCGCCCGCTCCGGCCGGCCCGGGCCAGTGCTCATCGATCTTCCCAAGGATGTCGTCAACGGCCGCTCCCTTTACAGTCCTCCTGCCGGCCCGGTGCAGCTGCGGGCCTATCGTCCCACCTACCGGCCCAACAAGCACCAGCTGCGCAAGGTCGCCGGCCTGATGGCCAAGGCCCGGCGCCCGGTGATTTTCGCCGGCGGCGGGGTGATCCTGTCGGACGGCGGCGCGGAGCTCACCGCCTTTGCCCGCAAAACCGCCATCCCGGTGACCTCTTCCCTGATGGGACTGGGGGCCTTTCCGGGTACCGATCCCCTCTGGCTGGGGATGATCGGCATGCACGGCACTTACCGGGCCAACATGGCCGTTAGCCACGCCGACCTGCTCGTGGCGGTGGGCGTGCGCTTTGACGACCGGGTCACCGGCAAGACGGACGCCTTCGCGGCCCAGGCCAAGATCGTGCACATCGACATCGATCCCACCTCGATCCGCAAGAACGTGCCGGTGACCATCCCGGTGGTGGGCGACTGCCGCTTGACGATCGAGGCCCTCAATGCGCTGATCGACGAAAAGCTGCCGCCGGACCTGGCCGAACAGCGAGCCCCCTGGCTGGATCAGATCGACGCCTGGCGCCGCACCCACCAACTTGCCTACCGCCAGGCAGAGGCCATCAAGCCCCAGTTCGTGGTGGAAACCCTGCATCGGCTCACCGGCGGCAAGGCCATCGTCGCCACCGAGGTGGGCCAGAACCAGATGTGGGCCGCCCAGTTTTACCATTTTGAACAGCCGCGGCATTTCATCACTTCCGGCGGCCTGGGCACCATGGGCTTCGGGCTGCCGGCGGCCATCGGGGCGCAGGTGGCCTTTCCGGACAAGCTGGTGGTGGACATTGCCGGCGATGGCAGCATCCAGATGAACATCCAGGAGATGGCCACCGCCATGCAGTGCGGCCTGCCGGTAAAAATCGTGATCCTCAACAACGGGTACCTGGGCATGGTGCGCCAATGGCAGGAGCTGTTTTACCAGAAACGCTACGCCTGCACCGGCATGGAGGTGCAGCCGGACTTCGTCCGCCTGGCCGAGGCTTACGGGGCCACGGGGCTGCGCGCCACAAGTCCCGATGAGGTGGAGGCGGTGCTGCAAAAGGGCATCGAGACCCCGGGCCCGGTGATCATGGACTTCGTGGTGGAGCGGGAGGAAAGCGTCTATCCCATGGTG
>DQXI01000230.1 GCA_011042305.1 Desulfobacteraceae bacterium | reverse complement strand
GGCGGACCCGGTCCTTGTTTTGTCTCGCTGCGCTGTTTTCCGATTATCCTGACTTTCTTCGGGTTTCATCACAACGGAAAACGGCGTGGCACCGTAAAGAGGATTTTGTTGTGGGGGTATTGAGGCCATTGCGGTCTAACCATAGACCTTAAATTTGGGCGCTCTGCTCGGAAAGCGCTATTTACAGAAGTCAAAAGATTAGGGATCCATCGCAAGGGGAGTGACATGGAGATTCAAGCCGCACCAAAAAAACCGCACGTTCCCATGCTCATTCGGGCCGTGGCGGTGGCCATGAGCCTATACCAGCTTTTTACCGGCATCTTTCAGCTCACGGCCATGAATCAGCGGGTCACCCATGTGACTTTCGGGCTCGTTCTGATTTATCTCTACTATGGTTTCGATCAGAAAAAAAAGGAACGCATCTCCTGGCACGGATCCCTTCTCGCTGCTGTGGCGCTTGGACTGGGGATCTACGTGCTGGCGACATGGTTTACCAAGGTCGGCGCTTGCGGCATGGCGCCCCCCTGGCACGAACTAGCCCTGGGAACGGTATTCTTGTTGCTGTGCATCGAAGCCGCCCGCCGCACTCTCGGCTGGGTGTTTCCCATCATTGCCATTTTATCCATGATATACGCTCGCTTCGGCGAAATGCTGCCCGGCATTCTGGCACACAAAAACTATGCCTTTGAACGCATTGTGGGCAACATGTTTATCACCACAGACGGCGTTTTCGGCATGCTGGCCGGCATCTCGGCCACCTACATCTTCCTGTTCATTCTGTTCGGGGCGATGCTGCGGGCCGCCGGCGGCGGTGAGTTTTTCATCAATCTGTCTTTCGCGTTGTTCGGCCATGTCCGTGGCGGGCCAGCCAAAATCGCCGTCGTGGCCTCATCGCTCTTTGGCATGCTCTCGGGCAGCGGCACGGCCAACGTCGCCGGAACCGGCCAGATCACCATCCCCTTAATGAAACGCAGCGGCTACAAACCCCACTTCGCCGGCGCCGTGGAAACGGTTTCCAGCGCCGGCGGACTCCTGATGCCCCCCATCATGGGAAGCGCCGTTTTTATTATCATGGAAGTGCTGGGGGTCGGTTACGTGACCATCATGAAGGCCGCCGGGCTCTCCGCTGTTCTCTACTACACCGGCCTCTTCTTGATGATCGATATCGAAGCCCAAAAAATGGGCATGAAAGGACTGCCAAAAGAAGAACTGCCCAGTCTTCGACAGACTTTCAAGGAGGGATGGTATTTCATCATCCCAATTTTCGTCCTTATTTTCTTTTTGGTGTACTCCAAGGTATCGGTGACCCGGGCCGCATTCTGGGCGACGATTTCCATCCCCCTTTCCAGCCTGCTGGCAAAAAAGGAACGGCGCATGACGTTGCGCCAAATTCTGGAGGGCCTGGAGAGCGGTGCGCTCACCGCCCTTCCGGTGGTGTCGATCCTGACCCTCGGCGGCGTGGTGCTGGGGATGATCACCCTGACCGGCCTCGGGCTGATGATGTCCGGCCTGCTGATCAAGATGAGCGGCGGTCAGCTGCTGATCCTCTTGTTTCTGACCATGATCGCCTCGATCATCCTCGGCATGGGCGTGCCGCCGGTGGCCGCCTACATCGTCCTGGCCATCCTGGTGGTGCCGGCCCTGATCAAGCTGGGGGTCTATCCCTTGGCTGCCCACATGTTCGTATTCTATTTCGCCACCATTGCCGGGATCACGCCTCCCATGGCGCCGGATGCCTTCGTGGCCGCCGGCATCGCCGAAGCGCCCATGATGCGCACGGCTTTCACCGCCTGCCGCCTGGCCATCGTAATTTTCATTATTCCTTACATGTTCGTCTACAACAATGCCCTTTTGCTCATCGGCAATCCGATACAGATCCTCCAGGTGTGCGTCACCGCGTTCTTCGGGGTGCTGGCAATCGCCTCAGCGGCCCAAAACTACCTCGGCGGCGAGCTTCCGCTTTTATATCGTTTAATCCTTTTTATCAGCGGGGGGTGTCTCATTTACCCCGGTTGGGCAACCGATTTGGTCGGGTTAGCGATTCTGGCGGCGGTATGCGCCATCCGCGTTCCGGATACCCTTCGCCGCTACACGATCGGTTGGCTGCGTAAAAAAGTTTCCATTTAGTCTATGAAAAGGAGCGCCAATGAAAACGGCAATGATTGCTCGAATGACCTGGGAAGCATTTCGGGATGCGATCGATGCCGAAACGGTCGCCGTCATCCCCATCGGCTCGGTGGAGCTGGAAGGACCCCATCTCCCGCTGGGGGTCGATACGATCACAGCCGAGGCGGTGGCTCGGGGCCTGAACGGTGCGCCGGGGGTCCTGGTGGGCCCGACCCTGCCCATTGGATACTCCAAGTGGTTCATGCCCTTTGCCGGCACCATCTCCCTGGAGATGGAAACCTTGATCCGGGTACTGGACGAATACGCCCGCAGCCTGATCGCCCACGGTGTGAAGCGTTTGCTTTTTTTCAACGCACACCGGGGCAACAACGCCGCCATCGAGGCGGTGGCGCGCACCCTGATCGCGGAAAAAAAGGCGCAGGTGGCCATGATCAACGTCTGGAAGCTTGTCAACGACCTGGCCGCCGCCCCGGAAAATCAGATCGACGAAGGCCGGTTCAGCCATGCCGGCGAAGCGATGACATCGGTGATCATGGCCTTGGCGCCTGAAACCGTCGTCACCGAAAAGATCACCGTCGACAAGCCCAAATCTCCCGGCGGAAGCGCTTTCAAGGTCAAAAACTCCCTGGGCGACACCGAGTTTCAAGGCTCGATACAGACCATTTTCCAGGATCTTCGACAAATCACGGAAACCGGAACGATGGGCGATCCGTCGGGGGCCAGCCCGGAAAAAGGCCGACATCTGACTGAACAGATTGCTGATTATACCAGGGCGTTCATCCGGGAATTTCAAAAACTGCCCCTGGATTGAGCCCCCATAGGAGACGCGATGTCAGAAAACGACCCGAAGCTTGAAACGCAGCTCATCGACCATCTTTACGATACGACCTATGCAGACCTGGATCCGGCGGCCGTCGCCTGCTGTAAGCGGTTGGTCATGGATACCATCGGGGTGGCCTTTCCCGGTCGCTCGGCCCCCGGGGTGCCGGAAATGGTGTCGCTGATGGCATCCTGGGGGGGGGAGCGGGGCGCCTCGGTCCTCTTCGAGCCCTTCAAGATCGCCCCGCCCATGGCGGCCATGGTCAACAGCACGATGATGCACGCGCTGGACTTCGACGACACCCTCGATGCCTCGGCCTTGCATACCTTCGTCACCGTTTTGCCCGCCGCCTTGGCCGCAGCCGAGGCCGCCGGCAAACCCGTCGACGGCCAGACGTTCATTGCCGCCCTGGTGCTCGGGGTGGATGTCATCTGCCGCATCAGTCTCGGCATCCAGCGGCCCTTGTCCTGGATCCGCACCGCCACCTGCGGCAGCTTCGCCGCCGCCGCCAGTGCCGCCAAGATCCTCGGCCTCGACCGCGATCAGATCTCCGATGCCTTGGGCATCGCCTACGCCCAGACCGCCGGTAATGCCCAGGGGCTGCTGGAGGGACGCCTGGTCAAACGGATGCAGCCGGCTTTTGCCGCCGCCGCCGGCGTCACCGCCGCGTTTCTCGCATCCCGGGGCGTGACCGGCAGCCGCGCCTTTCTCACCGGCACCTACGGCTACTATCCGCTCTACGAACGAGGAGACCTGGATGAAGCCGCCGTCATCGATGGCCTCGGACGGCACTTCACCATCGTCGACCTGAGCATCAAGCCGTATCCGTGCTGCCGTATGACCCATTCCGCCATCGATTCCGCCCTGGCGGTACGAGAGCGGCTGACGTCGTTGGGCCGCCTGGAACGAATCGAGGTGAATGCATCGAGCATGGTTGTCGAAATGGTGGGAAAACCGTTTCGCATCGGCAAAAATCCCCAGGTCGACGCTCAGTTCAGCATCCCCTACACAGTGGCCGTGGCCCTGCTTTACGGGGACGTGTTTCTGGGCGACTTCGAACCGGAGGCCGTCCGGCGTGAACCTGTCAATGCCCTGGCTGCCAAGGTGCACGTCAACGAGAACCCGAACCTGGCGCCCAAGGATATCCTGCCGGCTCAGCTTCGGGCCATCGGCGCCAACGGCGAGTCTCTCGAAGTTCGAATCAATGCGCCGCTGGGCAACCCCCTGCGTCCGGTCAACGATGCCCAGTGCCGCCAGAAGTTTTTAAAATGCATCCAGTACAGCGGCATCTCCTTCGATGAGGCCAGGAGCCGTGATTTGTTAAACCAGATCGAAAACCTGGAACACCTTGAGGACGTTTGTACGCTCACGCCACCGCTGACGCACTAACCGGCGCCGGGATGGCTGCGAGCCTTTCATTTCTTAGAGGGAAATCAATCCAATGACCGTAAAAGAGCTTTTTGACGCCGGGGCCCTGGAATACGACGCCGGCAGGCGCCGGGTCATCTTCTGCTTCGACACCTTTTACGGCACGCTCCTGGAGCTGGTGCCGTTTTCATCCGGGGATCGTTTCGCCTTTCTCGACCTGGGGGCCGGCACCGGCCTGGTGTCCGCCTTGATCCTGGCGCGTTTTCCCCAAGCCCGTGCCCACCTGCTCGACATCTCGGAAAAAATGATGGCCCAGGCCCGCCTGCGGTTTGCCGGCCGGCCGGACGTGCAGTTTTACATCCGCGACTATGCCCGCGAAGACCTGCCGGGGACCTACCCGTTGATCGTTTCCGCCATGTCGATCCACCACCTGGAAGACTCGGGCAAGCAGATGCTGATGAAAAAGATCTTTTCCGCCCTGGAGCCCGGCGGCGCCTTCATCCACGCCGAATTGGCCCGCGGCACCACCCGGGCCACGGAGCAGCGCTACCAGGAGCACTGGCAAGCGCACCTGGAAGGCGGCGGGTTCACCGCCGAAGAGCTGGCGGCGATCCGCGAGCGCATGGCCTGTGATCGCCCGGCGCCCATCGAAGACCAGTTGGCCTGGATGCGCCAGGCCGGCTTCGCGGATGTGGACTGTTTCTTCAAACACTACAACTTCACCGTTTCCATGGGGACCAAGCAGAAGCGGTCCTGAGGAAGTCGGTTTTCGGCGATCGAAACAAACGGAGGAGGAATGGAACCGGACTTGAAACGACTCGGCAAGGATCTCGCCGCCCTGGTGGGAAAGGAAAACGCCTTCACCGACCGCCCCACGGCGATGGCCTATGCCAAGGATACCATGCCCTGGGACGTGGAGCCGCATCACGTCCCCTTCGCCGTGGTCCGCCCGGCCAACAGCCGGGAGGTGGCCGCGGTGCTCAAGTACGCCAACACCCGGGGCATCCCGGTGCACACCCACGGCTCCGGCACCTCCCTGGTGGGCCTGGGACGACCCAAGACCAACGCCATCGTGCTGGATACCGGGCGGATGCAGAAGTTGGAAATTTTTCCCGAACGCGGCTACTTCGAAGTCGAGCCGGGGATGCACATCGGCAAACTGCGCAAGGCGCTGGCCCCCCACAAGGCACTGCTGCCCGTCTTTCCCGGCAGCGAGCCGGTGGCCACCATCGGCGGCTCGGTGGCGGTCAACACCAGCGCCCATGCCGTGGACGCCAGCCTCTGCAAGCCGGGGGACTACGTGCTGGGCCTGGAAGTGGTGCTGCCCAACGGCGAAATTCTCCACACCGGCACCGAATCGACCCGCAAGCCGGCGGGCATCGAGGCGACCAAGTTTCTCGTGGGTTCCGAGGGCCTGCTCTGCGTGATCACCCGCATCCGCATGCGCCTGATCCCTCTGCCGCACACGGCCAACATCGTGGCCTATTTCTCCAGCACCGAGGAAATCCTCGACACGGTGATGGCCATGTACCGCGAGGCGATTCCCACCCCCCTGTTCTTCGAGTACCTCGATGAAAAATCGTCCCGGGTGGGCTTTTCCGCCGTGGGCCTGGAGCCGCCCACCGGCGCGGTGGCCATGATGAGCATGCATTCGGCCACCGTCGAGGGATGCCGGGCGCGGGCGAAGATTTTTCTCGATTTTCTGCAGCGCCAAAAACCGATCCAGGCGGAAATCGTCGACGACAAGGAGCGCTGGGGCAAAATCTGGAGCAGCCGGGCCGAGGCGGGCAACTACGTCTACCGCCTCGGATCCACCTTCGGCAGCGAGATCACGCCGCGGGTCGACAAGCTGCGCGAGGCCTTCGCCGAGGCCAAACAGATCATCCTCAACCTCGACAGCTACCAGGGCAACGAATTCTATTCATTCGGACACATCGGTGCGCCCACGATCCATGCCTACGCTTTCATCCCCTCCAAGGACATCCCAAACGAGATCAAGAAAGCTGTGACGCTCGAGGTCCGGGAGAAAACCGAGGCCTTGAACGTCAAGTACGGCGGCTGCGGCGGCGAATGGGGCCTGACGGCCCAGCGGGCCGGGTTTCTGGAGAAGAAATACGGCCGCGTCTACACCGAGGTGCTCGTCGGCCTGAAGAAGACCTTCGACCCCAACAACATCCTCAACCGCGGCAACCTGGAGGGCTGGCTGTGAAAGGCGAAGGAGCAGAGCGAGACCGACTGTTGAAGGAAATCGCCAAGTGCCGCGCCTGTCGCTTCTGCGTGGACGTCTGCCCCACCTACCAGGCCTCCGGGGGAGTGGAAAGCTACTGCGCCTACGGCCGCCTGCAGATCACCAAGTACCTGCTCAACGGCACCCTGGCCTTCGATGACGCCCTGACTTACTGCCTCTACAGCTGCCTGCAGTGCCGGCGCTGTGAAGTGATGTGCAAAAGCAAGGGACAGAACCTGGATATCTGCGACATCCTGGGACGCGGCCGCCGCCTGTTGTCGCAAAGATTGGCCGAGGAGGGAAACGATGCGAAGCTCTAAGACGCTGGTGTCCCAAGCCCTGAAGACCATCGCGGGCAACCTGACGCGCACCGGCGATCCGCTGGGGCTCAAAACCGTCTACTGGACACGCTGGGCCAGGGGCCTGGGCCTGCCCCGGCGCGGGGACGTGCTGCTCTACACGGCGCGCATGTACCAGATGCTGCCCTACGTGGTGGGGGCCACCGAGATGGCCGCGGCGGCGAAACCGGTGCTGCCGGCCTTGCGGGTGCACGCGTTGGCCCGAATGGCCGAAATGGCGGGCGCCTTGGCCGCCGATCCGGTGTTGCGGTTCCAGGGCAGGGCCGAGCACGAGATCCGCCGCCGGGGCGAGGCCGCCCTGCAAGGCGTGGTGGCCGCCCTGGGCGCCGCCGGCATCCGGCCTGCCTACCTCCACGAGCAGGAACCCTACAGTGGGGTGTTGCTCCATGATCTGGGCCTGGAAGACGAGGTGCCCGCCCTGGCCCGCGCGGTTTATCGCACCCTGAAGGCAAGCGGCGCCAGGACCATCGTGACCACCGATCCGCACACCACCTTCATGCTGCGGGAGATTTACCCCCGTTTCGTTCCCGGCTTCGACCTCGATGTGCGCCACTACCTGCAGGTGCTCGCCAACGCCGCGCCGCCGGCCTTGGGGCCATCGGCCAGCACGCTGCCACGGCAGGTCGTCTTCCACGACTCCTGCGTCATGGCCCGGGACCTGGGCATCGTCCAGGAACCCCGCACGGTTCTGGAACGAATCGGGGTCAAGATCGTGGAACCGGAAAACCGGGGGCAGGACACCGCCTGTTGCGGCGGGCCGGTGGAGTATGCCTTCGCCGACCTGAGCCGCTCTATCTCCGGCATCCGGGCGCGCGAACTGGCCGCCGGCGGCCCCATGGATATCGTCGTCACCTGCCCCATCTGCCTGATCAACCTGATGAAGCATGAAAAAACGATGGGCACCAACGTCCGGGACCTGGGAGAACTCCTCGGCATGGCAACCGGTCATGCCGCCG
>DQXI01000266.1 GCA_011042305.1 Desulfobacteraceae bacterium | reverse complement strand
CGTTGCGCGCCTTGCCGGAGACCACGAACAGTCGCCCGGAAGTGGCATTTTCGACAAAACGGCTGTCGATGGCCAGGGTGCTGATTTTCAGGTTGCCGGCCTCGTCAGCCGCCTCTTGGCCCAAGAGCTGCGAAAGAAAGGCGAGATCCACCCCCTGTTGCCTGGCCCAGTAGAGCCCGCCGCCGATCACCCCCAGGAGCAGGAGGACCACCAGGGGCCAAGCCGAGCGTCGCCGGCCGCCCCCCCTCTCCGCTTCCCTGGCCACGATGGGCTCCGGCTCGGCCGTCAAGCTGGTCTGCCCGTCGGCATCGGTGGCAGTCCGGAGGGTGTAGGCCTCGCCAAGGGCGGCAACCTCCTCGTCGCTTTCCGGGTCCCGGGGCGCCCCTGTTTCTTCCCCGTAAACGTCCAGCTCGGCCTCAGGCTCCTCCGAGCGCATCAGGCCGGCGGCGATTTCCGCCGTCTCCAGCTCCGTGCCATCAGGCAAGGTCTCCGTGCCGCTTTCTTTCCGGTCCGCCTCCCCGGCCAACGCCGGCGCTTCCTCGTCCGTGTGGAGCATCATATCGATGTCGCCAAGGTCGAGTTCCTCTTCCTCGAAGACCTCGGTTTCCGCCGGCATCGACTCGGAGTCGAGCGGCTCCAGGCTCAAGTCCAGCTCTTCACTCCCGGAGGAGCCATCCGACCGTGGCAGCCCCTCGGTGTCTCCCAGGTCCAAGTCCAGATCCAGGTTTGACGAATCGGCTCGAGGGGCCTCGGCTTCTTCCAGATCGACGTCCAGATCCAGGTTTAACTCCAGGCCCAATTCATCGGAGCGCCCGGCCTCCGCCGCCTCTTCCGGTTTCTCCAGGTCCAATTCAAGGTCGGCCAGGACCTCGGTATCACCGTCAGTCGACTGTCGATCCTCGGCGGGCAAGGGTTCCAGCGCCTCGTCATCAATGGTGAGCATCTTCTGGATTTCTTCCAGGTCCAGATCCTCCTCCGATGGCGCTCCGGCCTCCGCCTTCGCGGGAAGCTGGGTCGTCATGGGTTCGAGGTCCAGGTCAAGATCCAGCTCTTCCAAATCCTCCGTGTTGGCGGCAAATTCCTTCACGTCATCGTCCAGGTCCAGGTCGAGATCCAGGGCCAGCCCATCCGGGTGATCGGCGTCGTCCGCTTGGCTCCCGTCATCGAGGTCCAGATCCATTTCGAAGGCCGCCTTTTCTTCCGCCGCATCCGGCGCCTTCCCGTCGGAATCGACTGCTGTCTCGAATCCCCGGCGCTGACGCGGCGACATTTCATCGATGCCGCCGAGGGCGCCTTCGGCCGGCGCTGACACCGGCGCATCGTCTTCCGGCGGAGGAATCTCCTGGGGCGGTCGGGCAACGAACACATGGCCGCAGTTGGTGCAGCGGACGCGCGACCCGGCTGGATCCAGCAGGGAGTCGTCCAGCTTGTAGCTGGCGTGGCAATTTTCGCAGGTGATGATCATGGCGTACCTTCGGATTCGAATTTCAGCCGGTAGATGCCCGGCAGTTGCCGGTAGCGCTCGTCATAGTCAAGCCCGTAGCCCACAAGGAAGGCGTCCGGCGCCGCGTAGCAGCAGTAAGGCACCGCCACCTCCACCTGGCGCCGCGCGCGCTTGTCGAGCAGGGCGCAGACATTGACGCTGCGGGCGCCCAGGGAGCGGAGATGCGCCACCAGGAAGGCGAGGGTTCGGCCCGTGTCCACGATGTCCTCGACGATGAGCACGTCCCGCCCGGCGACGTCCACGCCGATCTGCCGGGTCAGGCGGATGTGGCCGGAAGAGACGGTCTGGCTTCCGTAGCTGGACGTTCCGATAAAGTCGATGGTCACCGGAATCGTCAGGCGCCGCACCAGGTCGGCCATGAAGATGAAAGCCCCCTTGAGCACACCGATCAACACAAGTTGACGACCGGCGTAGTCTTCCGAAATCCGCCGCGCCGTCTCGTCGATAAGTTTTTCAATCGTCTCTTGGTCCAGGACGGGAAGAAGTTCAGGCATCGGCAGCGCCACTTTCTGGCTTTTCGGGCCGGATATCAGGAATCGCCCCTTGGTTTTCAACAACTACCCTTTGCCCACACTGTTGTCAATCATTTGACGAGGGCCGGACGGGCGAAAATTTTTCATCATTCAAGGCAGAAAGCTACAAACCGGTGCCTTGCAACTCGGTGATCAGCCGGCGCTGCTGATCGGTGAGTTTCTTGGGCATCTGGACCTGAATGCGCACGTACAAGTCGCCGGGGCGGCCGCCTTTGAGGCTCGGCAACCCCTTGCCCGCCAGGCGCATGCGGGTCTTGTGGTTGACGCCGGGGGGAACCTTCAGGCTGGCGGTGTTGCCGTCGACCAGGGGCACGGTGATCGTCGTGCCGAGAAGCGCTTCGGTCAGCTTGATCTCCTTTGCCACGGTGAGATCCAATCCTTCGACCTCGAAGACCGGATCCGGCAGCAGGTAAGGCTGGATGAACAGGTCCCCCGGCGGGCCGCCGTAAGGGCTCGCCTCTCCCTTGCCGGCCAGGCGCAGCTTCTGTCCCGGCACCAGCCCCTTGGGGATTTTCACCTCGATGCGGTCGACTTTTTGCCCCTGCTGGATGGCTACCGTCTTGGTGGTTCCCTTGGCCACTTCCTGGATGGTGAGACCGAGCTCGTAGACCAGGTCCGCGCCCTTGGGCGCAGCCTGGCGTCGACCCCGGCCGCCGAAAGGGGACCTGCCGCCGCCGAAAGCGGAGGCGCCAGCCCCGAAGGGCGCCCCTCCACCGCCGAAGGAAAACCGTACGCTGCCGCCCTTGCCGCCGAAGCCGAACTCCCTGAGGATCTCTCCCAAATCGAACCCCTTGAAGATGTCTTCCTGGCTGAAGCGCTGCTGGAAGCCGTTGGCACCGTACTCGTCGTACTGCTTGCGCTTTTCCGGATCGCTGAGCACCGCGTAGGCCTCGCTGATCTTCTTGAACTTCTCCTCGGCGGCCTTGTCCCCCTTGGTGTGATCCGGGTGGTACTTCATGGCCAGCTTGCGGTAGGCCTTCTTGATTTCATCGCTGGTGGCGTTTTTCTCGACGCCGAGTTCCTTGTAGTAATCCATCGCCTGCTTTCCACATCCATGGACAACGCCCGGAGATCGCTCCCGGGCAGTGGTTGGTGTATTAAAAAATCTTGTTAAATCGGATCGTTCACTTGCATACTATAGCTCTCAAGTTCCGCAAGTCAATGCACCGGGCCCGCCTTTTTGCGACCTTTCAGAAGCACCATCAACACCGCGATGGCCGCCGGCGTCATCCCGTCGATGCGCGCGGCCTGCCCCAGCGAGGCGGGGCGCACCTTGGAGAGCTTGTCCTTGAGCTCGTTGGACACGCCCTGCGCCCCGCGGTAGTCGAAATCCTCGGGGATCATGATCTTTTCCAGGTTCTTGAAGCGCTCGATGTCCGCCAGTTGACGCTGGATGTAACCGGCGTACTTCACCTCGATTTCCACCTGGCGGGCCACCCGCGGGTCCGGCGGCGGCGAAGCCGGCGCCAGGGTGGAGACGATGTCGTAGTCGAGCTCGGCGCGGCGCAGAAGCTGATCGAGGGGCGTCCCGCTGCGGATGGGGGCCGAGCCCCGGGCCTTCAGGTGGGCGTTAACCGTCTCCTCCGGCCGGATCACCGTGGACCGCACCCGGGAAAGCTCCCGGGCGATCTCGGCGCGCCGCTGCTCCACCGCGTCCCGGGTCTCCTTGTCCACCAGCCCCAGTTCGCAGCCGATGGCCGCCAGGCGCAGGTCGGCGTTGTCCTCGCGGAGCATCAGGCGGTATTCGGCCCGGGAGGTGAACATGCGGTACGGTTCGCGGGTGCCCCGGGTGACGAGGTCGTCGATCATAACCGCCATGTAGGCCTGGCTGCGGTCGAGCAAAAACGGCGGACGCCCCTGGACGCGGCAGGCGGCGTTGACCCCGGCCCAAAGCCCCTGGGCCGCCGCCTCCTCATAGCCCGAGGTGCCGTTGATCTGCCCGGCCAGGTAAAGGCCGGCCACCTGCTTGGTCTCCAGGGTGGGCCGCAGCTGAAGCGGGTTGACATAATCGTACTCGATGGCGTAGGCCGGCCGCATCACCTCGGCCTCCTCGAGCCCCTCGACGCTGCGCACCACTTGCAGCTGGATCTCCATGGGCAGGCTGTTGCCCAGGCCGCTGGCGTACACCTCCTCGGTGTCCAGCCCTTCGGGTTCGAGAATCACCTGGTGACGGTCCCTGTCGGGAAAATGGACGATCTTGTCCTCGAAAGAGGGACAGTACCGGGCCGAAACCCCGGTGATGCGCCCGCCGTAGAGGGCTGACAGGTGCAGGTGGTCGCGCACGATGCGGTGCACCCGTTCGCTGGTGTGGCCGATGTAGCTGGGAAGCTGGGGCAGCGGCGACGGGGCGCCGGAAAAGGAAAAGGCCCGGGGCTCGGCATCGCCGCCCTGGACGGTAAAACGGGAAAAATCGATGCTGGCGCGCTTGAGCCGCGGCGGCGTGCCGGTCTTCATGCGCCCGAGGGTGAAGCCGAGGCCCCTGAGATCCGCCGCCAGTCCGTCGGCGGCAAACTCCCCTGCCCGGCCGGCGTGGATGGCCTTGAAGCCGATGTGCACCAGCCCGGCGAGAAACGTGCCGGTGGCCAGGACCACCGCCGGGGCCGCGTAGCCGTACCCGGTGGCATCCTCGACGCCCGCCATGCGCCCGTTTTCCACTACCAGCCGCTCGACCATGGCCTGCTTGAGCTCCAGGTTCGGCTGGGTCTCGACGATGCGCTTCATCGCCTGGTGGTAAAGCTGCTTGTCGTTTTGGGTCCGCGACCCCTGCACCGCCGGCCCCTTCTTGGTGTTGAGGGTCTTGTACTGGATCGCCGAACGGTCGGTGGCCCGGGCCATGGCCCCGCCCAAGGCATCGATCTCCTTGACCAGGTGGCCCTTGGCCATCCCTCCGATGGACGGGCTGCACGGCATGGCGGCCAGCTTGTCCAGGTCGATGGCCAGCAGCAGCACCTGGCAGCCCATGCGGGCGGCGGCCAGGGCCGCCTCGCAACCGGCATGCCCGGCGCCCACCACGATAATGTCGAACCGGCGTGGATAGAAGCTCATGGTTGTAATTCTAAGCTGGAAGCTGGAAACTCAAAAGCGGCCCACCCCGTCTGACGTTTCGGACCGGTCGGACCCCAAAACCGAAACCTACCATTTTAAAGCTTGAGCCTGGGACTTCCCTCTGATATCCGATTCGCCGAACCCGGGTCAAGCGAGGGAACGTGACTGCCAATAAGCGCTACCATGACCTGAACCGCTTTTTGCGGGAGCGCTTCGGGTGCCGGATCCAGAAGATCACGGTGGATGCCGGCTTCACCTGCCCCAACCGCGACGGCACCCTGGGCTACCGGGGCTGCATCTACTGCAACGCCCGCGGATCGGGCACCGGCGCCTTTGCCCGGGGCCTGTCCATCCGCGAGCAGATCGAAGCGGGCAAGGTGGCCTTGGCGCGCCGCTACAAGGCCAAGGGGTTTATCGCCTACTTCCAGGCCTTCACCAACACCTACGCCCCCATAGACGTGCTGCGGCGCCGCTACGAGGAAGCCCTCGCCGTGCCCGGAGTGGTGGGCCTGGCCATCGGCACCCGGCCCGACTGCGTCGATGCGGCTGTCCTGGACCTGCTGCAATCGTATGCCCGAGACTACATGGTCTGGATCGAGTACGGCCTGCAGTCGATCCATGACGCCACCCTGGCCGCCATTCGCCGGGGCCACGACTGCGCGGCCTTCTGCCGGGCGGTGGAAGCCACCCGGGGCCGGGGAATTCTCACCTGCGCCCACATCATCCTGGGGCTTCCCGGCGAGACGGACGGGCAGATGCGCCAGACGGCCAGGGCCGTGGCCGCCCTGGGCCTCGACGGCATCAAGATCCACCTGCTCTACGTGGTGCGCGGCACCGAGCTGGACCGTCTCTACCGGCGCGGCGGCTATCGCTGCCTGGGCCAATCCGAGTACGCCGACCGGGTCTGCGACGTCCTCGAACGCCTGCCGCCGCGGATGGTGATCCAACGGCTCACCGGTGATCCCCACCCCGATGAGCTGGTAGCGCCGGATTGGGCCTTGCAAAAACGGGCCACGCTGGATTTGATCCACGCGCGGCTGGAGCAGCGGGAAACCTGGCAGGGAAGGTTGTATGCGGATAACCGATAACGGGCAACCGCCGCCTTCGGCTATTCCAACGGCACGAACCGCTTGGCCAGCGGCAGCCGCCACCCTTCCCCGAAGGCCTTGGCCGTCACCTTGATCCCCGGGGCCGCCTGGCGACGCTTGTACTCGCTGCGGTCCACCCGGCGGATCACCTCCTGCACCAGGTCCGGGGCGAAGCCTTCGGCCGCCAGGTCCGCTGCGGATTTGCGCCGCTCCACATAGCCTTCCAGGATCCGGTCGAGCAGGTCGTAGGGCGGCAAATCGTCCTGGTCGGCCTGGTCCGGGGCCAGCTCGGCCGAGGGGGCCTTGTCGATGATGCGCCGGGGGATGATTTCGCCGCCGCGGTTCACGTAGCGGGAAATTTGGTACACCAGGGTCTTGGGCACGTCGCTGATCACCGCCAGGCCGCCGTTCATGTCCCCGTAGAGGGTGCAATAGCCCACCGCCAGTTCGCTCTTGTTGCCCGTGGACAGCACGAGGGACCCGTCCCGGTTGGAAATGCCCATCAGCAGGGTGCCGCGGATGCGCGCCTGGATATTTTGCTCGGTGATGCCCGGGCGCGCCGGGTCGAAATCCGGGCAGAGCGGCCGGGCAAAGGCATCGAAAATCTCGTCGATGGGAATCACCTGGTAGCCCACCCCGAGGTTGGCCGCCAGGGTCTCGGTGTCGACGAAGTTGTCCCTGGAGGTGTAGCGCGACGGCATGAACACCGTGTGCACCCGGGACGGGCCGAAAGCTTCGGCGGCGATGCAGGCGGTCAGGGCCGAGTCGATGCCGCCGGAAAGGCCGATGACCACCTTGTGAAAGCCGCACTTGGTCACGTAGTCGCGGGTGCCGCAGACCAGCGCCCGGTACACCGCCTCGGCCGTGGTGGCGCTCCGGGAACGGACTTGACCGGTCAATGCCGCCGTGTCGAAGACCACCAGGTCCTCGGCGAATTCGCTCGCCCTGGCCACCAGCCGGCCGTCGCTGTGGAAGGCGCTGCTGGCGCCGTCGAAGACCAGGCTGTCGTTGCCGCCCACCTGGTTGGCGAAAACCACCGGCAGGCGGTACTTGCGCGCCACGGCAGCCAGCATCCGCTCGCGGAAGGCGGGCTTGCCCAGATCGAAGGGCGAGGCAGCCACGTTGACGAGCAGGTCGGCCCCGGCGGCGCTCATGGCGGCCACCGGATCGCTGTGGTAGAGAGGGCGCGCGAAAATCTCCTTGTCGTTCCAGACATCCTCGCAGATCGTCAACGCCAGCCGCCGGCCCCTGAAATCCACCACCCCGTTGTCCGTGCCCGGCTCGAAATACCGGCTCTCGTCGAACACGTCGTAGGTGGGCAGGAGGCGTTTGCAGGCCCGGTGGCGGATCCGGCCGTTTTCAAACAGCACCGCGGCGTTGAGCAGCGGCTTGCCCTCCGGCGCCGGGTTGCGGTCCACGTAGCCGCAGATGACCCCGATCCCCCGTATACGCTTGACCAGGTGCGCCAGGGCCGCCAGCCCGGCTTGCACGAAATCGTTTTTTTCCAGCAGGTCCCGCGGCGGGTAGCCCGATAGCACCAGTTCGGAAAATACTACCAGGTCGCAGCCCTTGTCGCGGGCTTGGGCTGCCCGCGCTTCAATCTTGGCCGCATTGCCCGCGAAGTCGCCCACCAGGGGATTGACCTGCGCAATACCGATTTTCATTCTGCCGTCCTTTCGCTGCCTTGCCGTTTCGCCGCCAGCTCTACTATGGCGCCCGACAGGGTGTCAACGCGCCGGATGCCGAACGCACCGCTTCCAAGGCCCCTGCGGTGCGTTCCGGGTTCCAGGTTCCAGATTGCCGCCTGGCGGGTTTCAGATTGAAGGTTCGTGGCCTTCGACG
>DQXI01000073.1 GCA_011042305.1 Desulfobacteraceae bacterium | reverse complement strand
TCTTTGGTGCAGGCAGCGTACTGTCCGGGCCAACGGGCGCTAAGCGCCTCGGACAGTTTCGGGCCGGCGGGCAATCCCGCCCGGCGGCCTCCGGAAGGGGTGGCGGGGGAAGCGGCGGCGGCTTGGCAGTGCCGTCTTCTGTTGCCCTTCAGTAGATTGAAACCTTCTCCTGGCTGCCCCGGTAGTTTCAGGTGGCTGAATACGAAGCAGAATGCATTACTCGAAGGCCCTGCCGCCCGGCGCCCCCCGGAAGGGGTGGCGGGGGAAGGCGGCTTCCTGGAAAAGCCATCTTCTGTTGCCCTTCAGCCGATTGAAAGCTTCGGATGGGGGGGCAGGTGGCAAGATGACTCTTTGTCTTACGGGCACCACAATTATGCCGGCTAGGTAGCCCATGTATCCGACGTAGCCGATCATCAGGATGCCTCCTTCCAAACGGTTGTCGAATCGCGCTCACCGGGTCTCCGTGCCTTGAGCCGGATAGAGGTGCACATCCCTTTGGGGGAAGGGGATCTCGATATCTTCCGCCATGAACCGTTTGTAGATGGCCGTGTTGAGCAGGTGCAGCACCAGTCCCCGTTTCACCGGCCTTTCCACCCAGCACAGCAGCTCGTGGTCGAGGCTCGAATCGCCGAAACCACGGAAACGAACCCGCGGCGCAGGTTCCCTGGCCACGTCCGGATGGTTGCTGGCCACGTCCAGGAGTACGGCGTGGACCTTGTCGATGTCCGACCCGTAGGCCACGCCCACCTTCACCCGCAGTCGGTACTTCTCGTGGGGGCCGCCAGACTCGTTGATGATCTTGGCGTTGCCCATGACGGAGTTGGGTACGGTGACCTCCACGTCGTCGCGGGTGAGCAGGCGGGTGGATCGGATGCCGATGTGGGTCACCTCGCCGCGTTCGCCCGAATCCAGGACGATGAAGTCGCCGAGCTTGTAAGGGGCGTCGGCCACGATGAAGACCCCGGAAAAAAGGTTGGCCAGGGTGTCCTTGGCGGCGAAGGAAATCGCCAGGCCGAGAATACCGGCCGAGGCCATCCAGGCGGTGACGTCGATCTTCCAGGCTAAAAACACGAAGTAGACGGCCAGGGCCGTCACCAGGATGACCAGCAGGTTGTTGAGCAGGGGCAGGGTGCGCTCCTGAACGAAAATAAAGCGCCCCTGGTCCTGGCTCACGAACCCCAGCAGGAGCTTGAAGAAACGGGCCGCCGCCATGGACCAAAGGAAGATGGCCACCGTTTTCAGCCCCCCAAAGGTCATGAAGTCCACTTTGTCGGGAAGTTGCAGCTGTTCGGCGGCCAGGCCCAGGCCCACGAGCATGATGCTCACGAAAACCGGCCGATGCAGGATGTCAAAGATGCTGTCGTCAAGGGTGAAGTGAGTCCGGGCGACCCAGCGGCGCACGAAGCGTACCAGGATCAGGTCGAAAATCTTGGCCAGGATGAAAAACAGGACGATGACCATCAGCGCCTGGAGATAAGGATTGGGCGCGATGTCAGCGATGACGGTCAGCAGTTGGTCTTTGGAAAACGTCATGAATTCCCCTTACGGCGTTCGCGCCAGATTTTTCTTGATGCGCTGTTTTTGGGCGCTCACCTTCGACGCCCAGGCACGGTCATTTCGCAGGTGGGATTCGGCCAGGCGGTTGAACTGTGCGGCCCGTGTCTTATCGCCCTTCAAAAGCCACGCCTCGGCAAGAAAATAGTAGCTGCGGCTGTTTTGCGGATCGAGGTTCAAGGCCTTTTCAAGGGTCCGGATCGCCTCGTCCGCCTTGCCTGCCGCAATGAGCTCACGTGCCTGCTCCGTCAGCCGGAGGGAGGCCTGGGCCCGCGCCGGTGGCGTGCGGATCGATTCGGTGGGATACAGGCTCGCCACGGGGGCTTCGGAAGCCGGAGCCGGGGCGGGCGCAGGTGGCCGGGATGGTGGCAGGGAAGCGGTGGGCGTGCTGGCACAACCGGCGCACCCTAACAGCAGCCCCAGGGCCAGCCATCGCTTGAAGCGGCTAGAGTTTGTCCACAAGGTCTTTTACCTCCTCGAAAAATTTTTGCAGCCGGCTTGGCGGCGCCTGATGAAGCGTACAAGTCTCGGCTGGCGCCAGGGGTTCGAGAAAAAATTCCCGCACCGGCTGGGGGCAGCGCCCGGTGACGGCCAGCTGGCCGCTTTCGGCGCAGATCACCCGGTCCACCACCCCTGCCGGGCGTTGAAACCAGGCGCCGGACAGGTGCTGCGGGATGCGGCGCATCAGGTCGGCCCAGATGGGCAGGGCCGCCGATGCGCCGGTGCCTTTCATGGAGGACCCGTCGTCGCAGCCCACCCAGACCAGGGCCAATATTTCGGGGGTATAGCCCACGAACCAGGCGTCCCGGGAACCGTTGGTGGTCCCGGTTTTGCCGGCCACCGGCTGGCCGATGCCAAGGCGCTTGAGGGAGCGGGCCGTTCCCTCGACCACGGCACTGTTGAGCATCGAGTTGATCAAAAAGGCCTTGTCGGCCGGGATTACCTGGTTTACCGCCATGTGCCGGCGGTTGAGGACCCGGCCCGTGTCGTCGCTGATTTCCTTCAGGCAGAGGGGAGAGGGCAGCAGCCCGTCGGCGGCAAAGGCGCAGTAGGCGCGGGCCAGTTCCAGGGGGATGACCTCCATGGCGCCCAGAGCCAGGGCCGGATGCGGTTTCAGGGGGGTGGAAAAAGCGAAGGCCGAAGCGGTCTGCACCACCTTGTCCAGGCCGATTTTCATGGCCAGGTCCACCGTGGCGATGTTGATGGAGTGTGCCAGGGCGGTTCGCAGCGTGACCCTCTGGGCCGCCATGGGGGAGAAATTGCGCGGCCGCCACGCTTTTCCATCCACCTGGTAGGTGACCGGCGCGTTGGAGAGAAATGAGGCGGGACTGAAGCGGTCCAGGGCGCTCAGAAAGACAAACGGTTTGAAAGCGCTGCCCGGTTGCCGCCGGGCCTGGGTGATCCGGTTGAACTGGCTGGCCGCGTAGTCCCGTCCCCCCACCATCGCCAGGATGTAGCCGGTCTTGGGCTGCATGACGATGATAGCCCCCTGCAGCCGGCTGCCCGGCTCCCGGCGGCGCAGGGCGGGGTCTCTCTTCTCCAGGCGCTCCAGTCCGGCGGTCAGCGCCGTTTCCGCCGCCTGCTGGACCTCGGTGTCGAGGGTGGTGAAGATGGACAAGCCCAACTGCGCCAGATCGTCCTTGGAGTAGAGGGCCTCGGCCTGCCGGCTGAGGTAATCCATGAAGTAGGGGGCTCTCTTGCCGTAGGCCGTGAACCCCGCCGGCCTCACAGGCGAGGCGACGGCGGCGGCGCAATCGGCCGCGGAGATCCATCCCTGTTCGGCCATGGCCTCGAGGACCTGGTCGCGGCGCTGCCGGGCGCGCTGCAAATCCGCGTAGGGCGAGTCGCGGTTGGGCGCCCGGAGCAGACCGGCGAGGGTGGCGCCCTCCGCCAGCGTCAGTTCGGCGGCCGGCTTGGCAAAGTAGAAGTAGGACGCCTCGCCGAGTCCGTTGACCGCCACGGATCCCTTTTGGCCGAAATAGACCTCGTTGAGGTAGATCTCGAGAATCTGGTCCTTGGTGTACATCTGCTCGATGACCAGGGCCAGGATCATCTCCTTGATCTTGCGGGAGAGAGTTTTTTTCGGGGTCAGGAAGTAATTCTTGGCCAGCTGCTGGGTGATGGTCGATCCGCCCTGCTGGATCCCCCCGTGGCGCAGGTTGACGTAGGCGGCGCGCAGAATGCCGCGCAGATCCAGGCCGAAATGGTCCATGAAGCGGGTGTCCTCGGCGGCCATGAACGCCCGCTGCACGTGTTCGGGCACCCGGTCGATGGAGATGAGCCGGCGCTGCTCGCGTTCCGGGCCGAAAAAGCGCATCAGCGCTTCCGGCGCCAACTCCAGCAGCGGGATCGATGCGCCGCTGCGGCCGTGGCTGATCTTGAGGATAGTTCTCTTGTTAATATCTATTTTTACTGGAAATCCTTCTCTTTTTAAAACCGATAGATTCACATCGTTGAGCCAAATATCGAGAGAATTACCCCTTCGATGAAATTGCCCCTTTTGTTTCGGGGGGTGGGCCACGGCCCGGTATCCCAGGCGTTGGAGCTTGTCCAGCAGGGCGTCGGGGCGGATGCGTTGGCCGGGGTAGATGAGGGTCGTGTCGCTGTAGACCGTCGAGGGAATGCACCAGCGGCGGCCGGAGAAGCGCTTTTCCACGTCCCGGGAAACATGCCAGCCATAGGCAGCCATCGCTGCGAGCGCCAACGAAAGCGATACCAGCGCCAACTTGGCGAAAAGGCGCGCCGGGCGAAACCGGCGCTTGGTTTTCCTGGCGTTCAGCGCTGTCATGGGCAAAAGCGGCTTGTCATTTCGTCATTTTTCGGTAATGGCACCGGCATCCAGGTCTGCCGCCGGCGTGCCCCGTCCCGCAGATATCAATTCGCCGACAAAGTAACCCACCACCACCTTGCTGTATACCCGCACCGGAATCCGGCGGTCATCGTCACTCAGCCACAACCGGATGCGGGCCTCTGGACTCTTTTCAAAAACCCCACCCACATCACGCAGGTCCGGTTCGATGACCAGCGTGTCGAAGACGCCGGCAGGCACCTGGATTTTTTCTTTGCCGAGCACCCGGGCGCGGCCGACGACCAATTTCTTGCCGTCGGTGACCGGCCGTTCGATCTGCATGCCAGGGGCCAGCGGCGTCCGGCGGGTAAAGTAAAGGGCCGCCAGGGGGTCCACCGTGCCGGGTTGCAGCGAGACGGGAGGGCGGGCCTGGCCACGATTGACGGAGGTGGCCAATCGGTTTGACCAGTCGAAATCGACCTGCTCGTCGCGGGGACGATGGGTGCCTTCGCGCTGCTGCTTGTGGTAGCGCAGCGAACGGCTCAATTCAAGATCCATCCATGTCTCGATGCGGCTGCGCACCTTGTAGAAGGTGTCAACGAAGGCGTTGGTGCGCACGGTCATGACGAAGCGGCGCGCCGGGTGGGAGCCGACGTGATCCGGCGCGGCCGCCTCGAGAACAGCCTCCCCGGCGGGGATGCGCATCCAGCGGATCTGATAGACGAGTCGTTCGCCAGGCGGGATCTCGCCCAACGCCGCCGCCGTCGAAACCCAGCAGGCCAGCATGGCGGCGATGGCCTGGCACCACCGGAGCCGTCGCAGTAAGGCTGGACGATGATCTTTCACTGCACGGGCGGCGACGACTGCCGGGGGGTGAACATCTGTTTAATTTTGGCCGCCAGCATCCGGATGCCGCGCCAGATTTTGGGCAGTATCCAGATGACCAGCAGGATGAACAACACCAGCAGAAAAAGAAACAGCCAGGGGTGATGGACCGCCGTCCAGATCCCGCCGATCACCAGGATGTCTTCGGCGATGGAGGCTGTCCAGTTGCTAAACGGCTCCGGGGAAGTGTTGATGAGCAGGCGCGAACCGGCCTTCAGACCGTGGCTGCCGGCGGCCAGGGTGCCGCCGAGAAGGGCGGCGGCCAGGCTCACGGCCGGATTGACCCCGCCCACCGCGCCGGCAGCCAGCAGGGCGCCGGCCGGAATGCGGATGAAGGTGTGAATCGTGTCCCACCCGGTGTCCACGCCGGGCGTCTTGTCGGCAAAAAACTCCACGGCATACATCAGGCAGGCGGAGGCGATGACCAGCGGGTCGGAGAGTACCTGCAGGTCCGGCGGCAGGGTCATGTTGCCGGTGGCGCCCAGGATGCCCAGGGTGGCAATGGCCGCGTAGAGATTGATCCCGGCAGCCCAGGCGGCCCCCATGGTCAAGGCGATGAGGTGCGTGATATGGCTGACTTGGTCCATTGAACCGGTCCTCCAAAAAGTTGGCTTACGGTTTTACAGATCTGCGATGCGCCGGTTTGCAGGGGATTGCTCAAGTTCGGCGCGGAAAGCCGCCAGGGCTTCGGCGGCAGGCTGGGCCTCCGGCAAATCATCGTAGCGCTTTTTGGCGGCCTCCTCCACCGCGTTCATCACGACGCTGACCGTCAAGGCGTCGATGTGCCGGGCCGGTTGCAGAGGCTTGTCGTCGTCGTTGCCCGCGTCGAGTTGGACCAGGATCTCGGCTTCCACCAGCAGATCGGCCAGACGCTGTACCACTTCCGGTGAGATGGCGAGGGAATCGGCGATCTGGGATGCCGTCCGGGGGGGCGATCCCCGGCGAAACGTGTTCACCACGTGGCGGCAGATGGTCAGGGCGAGGAGCTTGGTTTCGAAAATACTCATCTTCTTTTCGGCGTCGAGCAGATCCTGCCGCCCGGCGTTCTGGTAAGCATGGGAAATTTCACCGCCGAAGAGCACGATGAGCCAACTGGTCTGCAGCCAGACGAGAAAGAGGGGCAGGGCCGCGAAGCTGCCGTAGATGGCGTTGTATTTGGCCACGAAGATTTGAAGGTGGATGTAGGCGGCCTGGAGTACCTGGAAGGCGGTGCCGGCAAGAATCCCGGCCAACAGGGCGCTGTCCAGTCGCACCCGGGTGTTCGGCATGATCATGTACACCAGGGTGAACAGGATCCAGATCAACGCGTAGGGCAGCAGCTTGAGGGCCACGTAGATGGCCGGCCCGGCAAGCTGGAGCAGGGCGAAGCGGCCGCTGATGTCCGAAACCTGGGAAGTGATGTAGACCGTGACACTGGAGGACATGGTCATCAGCACCGGTCCAATGAGCATGATGGTCAGGTAGTCGGTAAGCTTGCGCACCGCGTTTCGCGGCGGCACGGCCCAGATATGGTTGAAGGCGTTTTCGATATTGCCCAGGACCTCGATCACGGCCCAGAAGAGCACCACGATACCGACGCCGGCCATCATTCCGCCCTCGGTGTTGTCCAGCATGTTCTGGGCAAAGTCGATGACCCGGACCACTACCTCCTGCTGGGCGGCGAATTCTTCCAGCAGCTCTTTTTGAAGCCGCTTTTCGAAACCGAAGCCCTTGGCGATGCCGAAGGCCATGGCCGCCACCGGCACCAGCGACAGCAGCGAGTAGAAGGTCAGGGCCGAGGCGCGCAGTGGCCCCTGGTGGCGGTTGAAATGGCTTGCGGCGAGGATGGCCGTGCGCGCCAGTCGGATCAGCAGCCACTGGACCGCCGAGCGTTCCCCGCGTCGGGTCTGCCAGATAGTGCGGTTGAGCGCATCGATCCAGCGACGCGCCGGGGTGCCGGCTTTGTCCGTCATCACCGTCAGACCGACACCACGAAGTTGTCGCTGTCCCCGAATCCGCTGGAGACGTAGCGATCCGCCCGGGGATCATTGACCCAGGTATGACCATCGATCAGGTAGCGGAACTGGTAGTCTTTGCCGGTGGCCAAATCCAGGGTCAGGCTGAAAGACCCGTTCTTGAGTCGTTTCATGGGGACGCCGGACTTGTTCCAGCCGTTGAAATCCCCCGCCAGGCAGGCGGATTGGGCATCTCTGGCATCATCTCTGGACAGCCGAAACGTCACTTTGCAGACGGGCCGCGTTTTTAAGAACTGTTTCTTGATGCTCATGGCGCGATTCCTCTGTTGCCATCGCCAGGCGAAAGCGGTGCGGTGAGGACAGCGATTTGAGTGGGCGGTAGAAGCCGGGCAGCGGCCGGCAAATCCAAAGCCATGTAATGGCTGTAACACCGCCTTCCGGGGGTGTCAACGGTTGGCCTTTTAGGATTTTAAATAAATCATTAAATACAATCGCTTATGGAAAAACCGGCCGCCTCCGGGACATGGCCGGCACTAGGCGGAATCGGATGGCGGGGACGCGTTTTCGGCCTCCGACTCCGTCGGCTGCTTTTGCGCCAGCTTGCGTTGACGTTTCTCTTCTTTTTTCTTTTTCTTGGCGATTTCCTTTTGGCGCTTCTCGAACTTGTAGTTGGACCTGGCCAATGGGTCTCCTTTGGTAGAGAGGGTTAAAAATTGAGCCCCCAGGGCAACGGGCGGAACGGATTCGCCGTGCCCGGGGCGTCGCCGGGCGTTGCGGGGCTTGGCGCGAGATCGGAAGAGAGGCCGCGGGCCGAGGCCGGCGCACGAAGGGGACGCGGGGTATCCGGCAGTC
>DQXI01000163.1 GCA_011042305.1 Desulfobacteraceae bacterium | reverse complement strand
TCCGGCGCCGGCCGCTCCCGCCGGGCCGAGTTGGTTTCATCCCCTGCCCATCCATCCCCCCGCAAAGGTGAATGGAAGCCATGAGCAAGCCAAGAATCGCTGTCGCCCTCCTGATCGCGTCCATCATCGTGACCGGCTGTGCCTGGTTCCAGACCCGAGAGGATCTGACGGCCTCTGAACTGGCCAGCGAGGGCATGGACGCCTACGAATTCGGTAACTATCGAACCGCCATCGAGCACTTCGAAAAGCTCAAGGACTGGTATCCCTTCAGCAAGTTCGCCATCCTGGCCGAGCTGAAGATCGCCGACGCCCACTATCGGCTCAAGGAATACGAGGAGGCGATTTTCGCCTACGAGTCTTTCGAAAACCTCCATCCGCGCAACGAAGCCATCCCCTACGTCATTTACCAGATTGGCCGCTGCTACTTCGATCGCCTGGAAACGGTGGACCGGGACCAGACCTTTGCACGTAAGTCCCTGGAGGTGTTCGGCCGGCTCATCGAACGCTTCCCCCGGGATCCGTATGCCCGGGCCGCGATGGCCCACCGGATCGAGTGCCTGAAGAGCCTCGCCGGCCACGAGTTCTATGTCGGGCGTTACTACTACAACGCCAAGCGCTACAAGGCGGCCCTCGAGCGGTTCAAGGGAGTGTTGTTCGACTATCCGGACGTGGGGGCACACTACCCGACCCTGCAGTACCTGGGCCGCTGTGAAGCCGCGCTGGAAGAAGCTTCGCAGCGGGCGTCCGACGCCAAGAACGACAAATAGCTTTACACGCCCGCGCGTTTGCGCTATGTAATCCGCTTTCACACAACGATCCGCGCCGGCGGCCCAATGGGCACGATCGCTGGTCTGAAGAAGGAGAACCGATCCATGTCCAAAATCTGTGAGATCTGCGGCAAGCGGCCGCAGGTCGGCAACCATGTCAGCCATGCCCACAACCTGACCAAGCGTCGCTTCAAGCCCAACCTGCAGAGTGTGCGGGCGCTCAAGGATGGGCACGTGCAAAAGATGACGGTCTGCACCCGCTGCATCCGGTCCGGGGCGGTGGTCAAGGCGCCCTGACGGGGAAGCCGTTCACTTCACCCGCCGGACCCCCTGCACCCGCTTTACCTTGCGGATGTCGTTGAGAATGCGATTGAGGTGCTCGGTGTCGGCCACGCCGATGGTGAACAGCCCGTCGACGGTATGGTCGTCCCTGGTCTCGGTCCAGGCGGAAATGATGTTGGCCCCGTTTTTGCTGATGTTGGAGACCACGTCCACCAGCAGCCCCACCCGATCTACCGCGTTCACCCGGATCTTGACCGGGTAGACCTCGGCGACCTCCTTGTCCCATTCCACCTCGATGTATCGATCGGCGCTGAGCTTCAGGGCGTTGACGCAGTCGCTGCGGTGGATCGTCACCCCCGCCCCCCGGGTGATGTAGCCGACGATGGGATCCCCGGGCACCGGCTGACAGCACTTGGCGAAGCGAACCAGGATGTCGTCGACGCCCTTCACCGTCACCCCGGTCCGGGGCTTGCGCTTGCGCACCGTGCCGATGAGTTTTTTGATCAGCGAGGCGTCGTCGGTGACGGCCCCATCCTCCGGTTTGGCCAGAAACCGCCGCACTATCTGGAGCGGGGTGATTTTCCCGTAGCCGACGCTGGCGATGAGATCCTCGGCGGTCTTGAAGCCGAATTCTCCCACCACTTTTTCCATCTCGGGGCTCTTGAGCGCGGTGCTGAAATTCAGGCGGTACTTGCGAAAGGCCTTTTCGCACATCTCGCGCCCCAGTGAGAGGCTGCGCTCCTTCTCCTGGGTCTTGATCCACTGGCGGATCTTGGCCCGCGCCTTGACCGTCTTGACGAATCCCAGCCAGTCCTTGCTCGGATGCCCCTTGGGCGAAGTGATGATCTCCACCACGTCGCCGGTTTCCAGCTCGGTTTGAAGCGGGACAAGCCGTCCGTTGACCTTGGCGCCCGTCAGGTGATGTCCTACCTCGGTGTGGATCAGGTAGGCGAAGTCCACCGGTGTGGCGCCCCGCGTCAGGCTGCGGATGTCCCCGTTGGGGGTGAACACGTAAACCTCGTCCGGAAAGAGGTCGATGCGCACATTTTCCATGAACTCGCGGGGATCGCGGATATTCTCCTGGTTTTCGATGAGGTTCTGGATCCAGGCGAACTGCTGGCTGACCTTCGGGCTGGCTCGCCTTCCCTCCTTGTAGCTCCAATGGGCCGCAATGCCGCTCTTGGCCACTTCGTCCATCTCCTCGGTGCGGATCTGGATTTCGATGCGCATCCCGCCGGGGCCGATCACGGTGGTGTGCAACGACTGGTACATGTTGCTCTTGGGCCGGGCGATATAGTCCTTGAACTTGATATCGATAGGCTTCCAGAGCGCGTGGATGATCCCGAGGACCTCGTAGCAGTGAGGAACGGTGTCCACGATGATGCGAAAGCCGATGATGTCGTAGACATCCTCGAATGCCAGGTTCTGGTCCTTCATCTTGCAGTGTATGCTGAAATACTTCTTGTAGCGGCCCAAAACCCGACCCTGGAGCCCGGCGCTTTCGATCCGCTCCCGGATGATGTCCATCACGTTCTGGACGTACGCTTCGCGCTCGAGGCGGCTGCGGGCCACCAGTTGGCGGATGTTCTCGTAGGCCTCGGGTTCGGTGTGCTGGAAGGCGATGTCCTCCAGCTCGTTCTTCATCCAGTAGATGCCGAGGCGGGCCGCGATGGGGGCGTAGATGTCCAGGGTCTCGGTGGCGATTTCCCGGCGCTTGGAGGGCTTGTGGTACTCGAGGGTGCGCATGTTGTGGAGCCGGTCGGCCAGCTTGATCAGGATGACGCGCAGGTCGTCGGCCATGGCCAGCAGCATCTTGCGGATGCTTTCTGCCTGGCGGGCACGCGAGTCGCTCACCGTCACCTTGCTCATCTTGGTGACGCCGTCGACGATGTGGCGCACTTCGGAGCCGAACATCGCCTCGATTTCCTCGGCCGTGGCATGGGTGTCCTCCACCACGTCGTGAAGCATGCCGGCCGCCACGCTGACCGGATCCAGGTTCATCTGGGCCAGGATGTAGGCGACTTCCAGGGGGTGGGAGAGGTAAGGCTCGCCGGAGAGGCGCAACTGCCCGGCATGGACCCTGGCCGAGTAGACGTAGGCCTTGTCGATGATGTCCAGATCTGCCCCGGGATTAGCCTCGGCCGCCCGTTCGAGAATGTCGCTGATCCGGATCATGGTTTCGCGTGCAGGTTAGCGGTTAATGGAGCCCCGTTTCGGCGGCCCGGCATCCCCTCGCTGCCGGGCGGACCGGTCTGACTTTTTTGGCGCGCAAGGCTGGGGGCGCTAGTAAGACTTGGCAAAGATCACCCGCCGAGGGCTCTGGCGGCCGCAGGCGATGCATTTTCCCGGCGCCGGGGCAAAGCGGTTTTCGTCGAAAGGCAGGCAACGGATCGTCACCCCCAGATCCGCCTTGATCTTTTCCTCGCAGCCCGGCTCGCCGCACCAGTGGGCCAGGGCGAATCCGCCGTGAATTTCCAGACGTTCCTTGTTCCGGGGGGTGAAGTAGGCGTAAAAGTCCTCCACGGTATCGATCTTCCGGGTATGGGCCTGCTGAAAGGCCAGGGCCCGGTCATGGAGGCGCTGCTGGATTTCGTCCAGGATCTCCCCTGCCTTGGCGATGAATTCGGCCCGCCCCATGGCGGTCTTGTCCCGGTGATCGCGGTCGCGGCGGGCGAAGAACACCGCGTCGTTGGCCAGATCTCGCGGACCGATTTCGACGCGCAGGGGAATTCCCTTCTTGATCCAGTCCCAGTTGCGGGCACCGCCGCTATCCCTGGCATCGACCTCCACCCGCAGCGGCTCACCGTGATAGTCCACCGCACGCAAGGCGCGAGCCAGGGATTCCACGTACTCCATAATTCGCCCCTGGTCGGCGGCCTTGCGGATGATGGGCAACAGCACGAGGTGCGAAGAGGCGACGCGCGGGGGGAGGATGGCGCCGTCATCGTCGCCGTGGGTCATGATCAGGCCGCCCAGCAGCCGGGTGGAAACGGCCCAGGAGGTGGTCCAGGCGAACTGTTCCTGTTCGTTGGCGTCCTGGTACTTGATCTGCTGGGCCCGGGCGAAGTTTTGCCCCAGGAAATGGGAGGTGCCGGCCTGCAGGGCCTTGCGATCCTGCATCATCGCCTCGATGGTCAAGGTCTCGTCGGCGCCGGGAAAGCGCTCCGCCGGCGATTTTTTCCCCGCGATGACCGGTATGGCGAGAAAATTTTCTGCCAGGTCGACGTAGATGTCCAGGATCGTTTCCGTCAGCCGCATGGCTTCCTCGGCCGTGGCGTGCACCGTGTGCCCCTCGTGCCAGAGGAACTCGCTGGTGCGCAGAAAGATGCGGGTACGCATTTCCCAGCGCACCACGTTGCCCCACTGGTTGATGAGGATCGGCAGGTCGCGGTAGCTTTTGACCCACTTGGAGAACGAGTCGCCGATGATCGTTTCGGAGGTGGGCCGGACGATGAGCGGCTCGGTGAGGGGGCCGGCCGGCACCAGGCCGCCGTCGGCGCCCTTCTCGAGCCGGTGATGGGTCACCACGGCGCATTCCTTGGCGAAGCCCTCGACGTGCTGTGCCTCCTTTTCCAGAAAATTCAATGGGATGAAAATGGGAAAGTACGCATTTCGTACCCCGATGGCCTTCAGGCGCGCATCGACGATGCGGGTGATGTTTTCCCATAGGGCAAACCCCCAGGGCTTGATGACCATGCAGCCGCGCACGGGCGAGTTTTCGGCCATGTCGCTGGCCTTGATGACCTGTTGGTACCATTCGGGATAGTCTTCAGCGCGGGTGGGCCGGATGGCGGTTTGAGGGGACGGCGTCGTCATCTGTATTCATTCTCCTCGGCGATGCAGGTGATATGGAAAACACACAGGCATGAAAATCAGCGAAAAAATTCTACCACGAAAGCGCATAGCAAGGGAAACCCGAAAAAGGGCAGGAAACCAGGTCACCTGCCGGGGCGGGCGCCTTGCGGGTTGTCCCGGTCGAATTCGGCCACGGCGGCCAGCAGTTCCGCCACCAGCCGCTGCTGGGGAAATTTTTTGACCACCCGGCCCTTCTTGAACAGGATGCCGACTCCGTCGCCGCCGGCCACGCCCACGTCCGCCTCCCGGGCCTCGCCCGGGCCGTTGACGGTGCATCCCATCACCGCCACCTTGATGGGGGCGGTGCGGGTCATCAAGGCCTGCTCGACCTGGGCGGCGATGGCAAACAGGTCGATCCGGCAGCGGCCGCAGGTGGGGCAGGAGATGATCTCGGCCCCGCGGTGGCGCAAGTCCAGGGCCCGCAGAATCTCGTAGCCGACGCGGACCTCCTCCACCGGGTCCCGGGTCAGCGATACGCGCAGCGTGTCACCGATCCCTTCGGCCAGCAGCATGCCGATGCCCAGGGCGCTCTTGACGATGCCCGCATAGAGGCCGCCGGCCTCGGTGACCCCCACGTGCAGGGGGAAATCGCAGCGCCGGGAAAGCTCGCGGTAGGCGGCCAGGGTTCGGCCTACGTCCGAGGCCTTGATGGACACCTTGATTTGATCGAAGCCCATGGCGGTCACGGCGTCGATGTGGCGCAGGGCGCTTTCCACCATCGCCTCGGCGCTGGCGCGGCCGTAGCGGGCCATCAGGTCCTTTTCCAGGCTGCCGGCGTTGACCCCGATGCGGATGGCCAGCCCGTGGTCCCGGGACGCATCCACCACCGCCCGGATCTTGTCGCGGCTGCCGATGTTGCCCGGGTTGAGGCGCAGCCCGTCGGCGCCGGCTTCGGCGGCGGCGATGGCCAGCCGGTGGTCGAAATGGATGTCGGCGACGAGCGGGATGTCGATGGCCTGGCGGATGGGGCCGATGGCAAGGGCCGCGTCGGCGTCGGGGACCGCCACGCGAACGATTTCGCAGCCGGCGGCGGTCAGGCGCCGGATCTGGTCCACCGTGGCGGCGACATCACGGGTATCGGTGGTGGTCATGGACTGGACGCTCACCGGGGCGCCGCCCCCCACCGAAACGGTGCCGACTTTGATCTGGCGGGTGTCTTTTCGTTGGATGAATGCGGTCATGCCGGTGGGCGGCCTGCGTTTGGTCTCTTTGTGTCCTGGAAGGTTGGCGGATCGGCCACTTTCCCCTCATACTGATGCAACGGCGCCTCGAATCCGGGAGGTCGTCGCAAAATCCAAGAAATCGAGCCTCCAACCTACCAAAGGGGCGCAGGCCGTTCAAGCGCTATTGCGGCGCCGGCATGGAACAAACCCGTCTCCGGGCGGTCGAGGGCTGTCAGGCCCGTCCCACGAAGGGGTTGTGGCGCTTTTCGCGCCCGATGGTAGTCGGCCCCATGTGACCGGGATAAACCTGGACAGCGTCATCGAGGGGAAAAAGCCGGGTGTGGATACTGCCAATCAGTGTATCGAAGTCGCCCCCGGGAAGGTCGGTGCGGCCGATGGAGCCGGCAAAGAGGGTGTCGCCCACGAAGACGGCCCCGTCGGTGTGGAAGGCCACGCCGCCCGGGGTGTGGCCCGGGGTGTGGATGACCTCCAGCGACAGGTTGCCCACTGCGATCCGGTCTCCATCGGAGAGGAGGCGGTCGGGCGGCGGCGAATTTTCCACCCGCAGGCCGAACATGCGCCCGGCAGTGGCCAGGTCGGCGAGCATCGGGGCATCCAGGGCGTGAATCATGATGGCGGCGCCGGTGGCCGCCTTGAGGGAGGCGTTGGCCCCCACGTGATCGAAGTGCCCATGGGTGTTCAAAATGGCAGTCACCTTGAGCCCGTTGCGGGTCACGGCGTCGAGGATGCGCTCCGGTTCGTCACCGGGATCAATGACGGCGGCCAAACCGGTCTCTTCGCAGCCCAGGATGTAGCAGTTGGCCATGATGGGGCCCACGGCCAGGGTGTCAATGATCATGATGGATGTTCTCCTCGCTGTTGTCTCCGGCGCACCAGCCCGCGGCCGACCTTCACCCGTTTCACCGTTTCCGGCGGCGGTTCCGGTTCTTCGGCCGGAGAGTCCGCCCCCTGCCTCGGCGCGGGATCCGGCGGCGCTTCGCAGGCTTCCGGGATCAGGGCCAGCCCATCCTTGTCGATGGCCAGGTGGATGGCGTCCAGGATGCCGTTGATGAAGGCCCCGGACTCTTCGGTACCGTATTTCTTGCCGATATCGATGGCCTCGTTGATGGACACCTTGGACGGGATGTCCGGTCGGCAAAGCAGCTCGTAGACGGCCAGGCGCAACACGTTGCGGTCCACCGCCGCCATGCGGGACAGTTTCCAGTTGCTGGAAAACCGCTCGATGATCCGGTCGATCTGGTGCAGGTGGCGGCGCACCCCCTGGACCAGTTCAGTGAACAGCGGCTGGCAGGATCTGGGCGGCGGGCAGGACCGGCAAAAAAGGGCCAACGGGTCCTGGTCGCCGGCGTCAGGCCGCATGTCGATGAAAAACAGGGCCTGCATGGCGAGTTCGCGGGCCCGGCGTCGGGTTCCCATATCGTCAGACGCCCTCTATTTGGCCCACAAGGTTGGCCATTTCCACGGCGCTGATGGCCGCGCTCCAGCCCTTGTTGCCGGCTTTGGTGCCGGCCCGCTCGATGGCCTGCTCGATGGTGTCGGTGGTCACTACCCCGAAAATCACCGGAACCCCAGAGGCCAGCGTCACCTGGGCGATGCCCTTGGACACCTCGGCGCTGACGTAGTCAAAATGCGGCGTGGCGCCCCGGATCACGGCTCCCAGGCAGACGATGGCGTCATAGCGCCCCCCGGCGGCCATTTTCTGGGCGACCAGGGGAATTTCAAAAGCTCCCGGCACCTTGACGATATCAATGGCTTCGGGGGCGGCGCCGCAGCGGGTCAGGGCATCAATGGCCCCGCCGGTCAACTTGTCGGTGATGAAATCGTTGAACCGGCTGACCACCAAGCCGAACCGTTTTCCTTCCGCGCTGAGCGTCCCTTCGATGACGTGCGGCATCGGGTCCCTCCTGATTCAGAGATGAGGTTAGAGAGTGTCCGTCCATAAATGGCCTTTTTGTCCAATCTCTGCGTT
>DQXI01000264.1 GCA_011042305.1 Desulfobacteraceae bacterium | reverse complement strand
TCACCGAGGGCCATATCCAGGGTTTCCTGGAGGATCTGGACCTGCTGCGGGTGCGCCCGGCGGCGGTGCTGCCGCGGGCCTCGGCCCACATCGACCAGATGGTCGCCCTGGCCGAACGGCTGGCGCGCAAGGGCTACGCCTATGAAAAGCTGCGCTCGCTCTACTTCGACATCTCGCGCTTCGACGGCTACGGCCGGCTTTCGGGCATCGACCTGGACAAGATCCGCCTGGGCGCCACCGTGGACCTGGACGAATACGAGAAGGACAACCCCCGGGATTTCACCCTGCTCAAGCGGGCCCGCCTCTCGGAGCTCAAGCGCGGCATCTTCGTCAAGACCGAGTGGGGCAACGTGCGCCCGAGCTGGCACCTGCAGTGCGCCGCCATGGCCCATACCTACCTGGGCGAATCCTACGACATCCACACCAGCGGGCGGGAACTGATCTTTCCTCACCACGAGAATGTCGTCGCCATCGCCGGGGCCCTCACCGGGCGCCCCCCGGCCCGCTTCTGGCTTCACAGCGACCCGGTGATGGTGGACGGCAAACAGGCCGAGGCCCACCACGGCGCCATGACCCTGGCCCACCTGCGCCAGCGGGGTTACACCGGGCGGGAAATCCGCTTCTGGCTCCTGGGCACCCACTACCGCAAGCCCTTGGTCCTCTCGGACAAGACCCTGGAGGACGCCCGCCGGGCCTTGCGGCGGCTGGACGCGGTGGTCGCCAGCCTCAACCGTCCGGCCGCAGCCGGCCAAGCCTGCCCGGATGTGGACCAGATCTGCTACGATCTCAAGACCGGCTTTACCGACGCCATGGACGACGACCTGAACATCTCGCGGGCCATGGCGACCGTGTTCAGGACCGTCAAGCGGATCAACGCCCTGATCCAGGCGGGCCGGTTGGATGAACCCGGCGCCCGGCGCATCCTGGAAGCCCTGGGCCAGATCGATGCGGTGCTCAACGTCTTTGACTTCCACCAGGCCGAAGCGGACCCGGAAGTGGCGCGGCTGATGGCCGAGCGCGAGGCGGCCCGGGCGGCGCGGGACTGGACGCGGGCCGACCGGCTGCGCGCGGAACTCTTGCGCCGTGGGGTCACGGTGCGCGACGGCCGGGCGCCCCGGCCCAAGCCATAAGGGTTGAAGCGCCGCCGCCATCCCGAAAACCGGGTCGGTGTAATGCCATCGACCGCCGCTGAGGAGCAAACCGGATGACGCATCGGCTACCTTCCTCCAAGCGCTTCGATCCGCGCCGCGCGGCGGCGCTCCCCGGCTCAATCCTCCTGTGGACGGTCGGCGGGTTGCATTTCTTTTGGGCTTTCACGCTGATTGCCGCCGCCCTCACCCTTTCCACCGGAAAACGCGTGTTTCCCCTGGTGCACCGCCTGATGCGCATGCAACTGGCCCTGATGGGCGTGCGCCTGCGCGTCGAGGGCGCCGAGCACCTGCAAGATGGCCGTCCCTACCTGTTTATGGGCAACCACCAGAGCCTTTTCGACCTCATCGCCCTGCCGGCGGCCCTGCCGGTGCACGCGGTGGGGGTGGAGGCCGATTATCATTTTCGCATCCCCCTCTGGGGGCACCTGATCCGCCGCTGGGGCAACATCCCCATCGACCGCGCCAGCCGTCAAACCGCCATCGCCAGCCTGGAGGCGGCCCGATGCGCCCTGACCGCCGGCACCTCCATCGTCATCCTGCCCGAGGGGCATCGCACCCGCAGCGGCGTCATCGGCCCCTTCAAGAGCGGCCCCTTCCACCTCGCCCTGGCGGCCCGGGTGGACATCGTGCCCTTTGTTATCGAGGGCCTTTTCGCGTACAATCCCAAGGGAGACTGGCGCCTGCGGCCCGGCTCGGCGCGTCTGTCCTTCGGCCGCCCCATTTCTCCCGAAACCTACCAGCAGGATTCCATCGAAGCCCTCAAGGCCCGGGTCCGCAGCGCCATGGACACCATCGGCAAGGAGGTCCCATGACATCCATCTGGCAGACCGCTGCCCTCGAAGCGGAGACGCCCCTGAGCCGGCGCCGTTTCATCCAGCTGGCCGCCCTGTCGGCCGCCGGGCTGGCCGCCGGCTGCGCCGTGAACCCGGTCACCGGCCAAAGCCAGCTCATGCTGGTCTCCGAGGACCAGGAAATCGCCATCGACCGGCAGAACTCCCCCCACCAGTTCTCCGCCGACTACGGCGTGTGCCAGGACGCGGCCCTCAACCGCTACCTGCAGCAGACCGGCCAGCGCCTGGCGGCCCAGACCCACCGGCCCCGAATGCCCTACCGGTTCAACTGCGTCAACGCCACCTACGCCAACGCCTACGCCTTTCCCGGCGGCAGTATCGCCGCCACCCGCGGCATCCTGCTCACCCTGGACAACGAGGCCGAGCTGGCCTCCTTGCTCGGCCACGAGCTGGGCCACGTCAACGCCCGCCACACCGCCCAGCAGATGACCCAGGGCACCCTGGTGCAGGCCCTGGTGAGCGGCCTTTCGGCCGTCGCCGGCACCCAGGGGCAACCGGCCGGCCAGCTCGCCGGGCAGCTGGGCATGCTGGGCGCCGGAGCCCTGCTGGCCAGCTACAGCCGCGACAACGAGCGCGAGGCCGACGCCCTCGGGCTCCGCTACATGACGGCGGCCGGCTACGGCGCCGACGGGTTCGTCTCCCTGATGGACAAGCTGCGGGCCATGAACCGGCACAACCCCGGCGCCATCGAGCTGATGTTCGCCACCCATCCCATGAGCGACGAACGCTACCAGACCGCCGTGGCCCAGGTCCGGGGGCCCTACGCCGCCGCCCGCCGGCAACCGGTCTTCCGGGAGCGCTACCTGGACCACACCGCCGGCCTGCGGCGGATGCGCGGGGCCATCGAAGCCATGCAGAAAGCCGACAGCCTCATGGCCAAAAAACGGTACGCGAATGCGGCCCACAGCCTTCAGGCCGCCTTGAGAAAGGCTCCCGACGACTACGCGGCCCTGGCGATGATGGCCAAGTGCCAGATGGCCCTCCATCGCCCGGCAGAGGCCCTGCGCTACGCCGAGCTGGCCAGGCAGGCCTATCCCCAGGAGGCCCAAGCTCGCTACCTGGCAGGTTTCGCCAGGCTCAAGCAAAAGCAGTACGAAGGCGCCCTGGCCGATTTCAACGCATACGCCCGGCTGCTGCCGGGAAACCCCAACACGAGCTTCTTCCAGGGATTGTCCCTGGAAGGGATGCAGCGCCGGAGCGAGGCGGCAAGGGCCTACGCGCGCTACCTGAAGGCCGGCGGCCGGGGCGACCGTGCCCAGTACGCCTACAACCGACTGGTCCAATGGGGCTACGTGAAAAAATAGATGTCCGCCGCCCTCCTCACCCCCCTGCCCGAGCCCCTAGCCGCGATGGGCGCCCATCGATGGCGCGCCTTCGCCGATGCCGCCGCCGGTACGGATTCCGCCTGGCGGCCCCCGCCGGGATGGGCCGCCGAGACGGAACGGGTCTTCGCCTTTTCCGACTTCGTGTCCGGGGCCTGCATCGGTCAGCCGGCCCTGCTGATGGACCTGGTGGACAGCGGCGATCTTTTCAAGCCGTCTGGCGAAAAAGATTTCCAAGGTCGCCTGGCGGGTTTCTTGAACGGGCAGGCCGGGGAGGCGACCGGCGACGCGCTGGCGGCGGCCCTGAGACGCTTCCGCCGACGCGAGATGGTCCGCATCGCCTGGCGCGACCTGGCTGGCCGTGCCGACTTGAGCGAAACCATGGCTGAGCTCTCGGCCCTGGCCGACGCCTGCATCCAGGAGGCCCTGGCTCGCCTGTACGCTGAGCAGTGCGGCGCCTCGGGGCGGCCGGAAGACGCCCGGGGCGACGCGCCGGGCTTGGTGGTGGTGGCCCTGGGCAAGCTGGGCGCCCGGGAGCTGAACTTCTCCTCCGACGTAGATCTCGTCTTCGCCTTCCCCGGCCGCGGCCAAACCACCGGCGGACCGCGCAGCGTCAGCCACGAAGAGTTTTTCACCCGCCTGGCGCGGCGCCTGATCCAACTGCTCTCCACGCCTACCGCCGACGGCTTCGTCTTTCGCGTCGACGCCCGCCTGCGCCCCTACGGCGAGGGCGGGCCGCTGGCCATGAGCCTTGACGCCATGGAAGACTACTACCAGCGCCAAGGACGCGAGTGGGAGCGCTACGCCTGGATCAAGGCCCGCATCGTCGCCGGCGATCGCTCGGCCGGAGAGCGGCTCATGGCCCGGCTGCGACCTTTCGTGTTCCGGCGCTACCTCGATTTCGGGGCCTTCGCCTCGCTGCGGGAGATGAAGGCCAACATCGAGGCCGAAGTGCGTCGCAAGCGCCTGGCCGGCAACATCAAGCTCGGCCGCGGCGGCATCCGGGAAATCGAGTTTTTCGGCCAGATGTTCCAGTTGATCCGCGGCGGGGTCGTCCCGGCGCTGCAGGACCGGCGCATTCTGGTTGTGCTGGAAACGCTGGTGCGCGAGGGGACCATCGGGGCCGACGTCGGCCGCGACCTCAGCGAAGCCTATGTCTATTTGCGCCGCGTGGAAAACCGGCTCCAGGAGGCCGCCGACCAGCAAACCCACGATCTGCCCACCGAGGAAACGGCGCGCCTGCGCCTGGCGGCCGCCATGGGCGAGAGCTCGTGGGAGCGCTTCGTCGATCGCCTCCAGGGGCACACCGGAAAGGTGCATCGGCATTTCAGGGGGCTGCTGACCGGGGCGGCGGCCGACGACACTGACGACCACCAGCGCCGGGGCCTGGCCGGATTGTGGAAATCGCTCACCCTGGACCAGGGCGCCCGCCGGGTGCTGGCCGAGACCGGTTTCGCCTCGCCCGAGGCGGTGCGTCCGCTGCTGGAACACCTCAACAACGATCCCACCACCCGGGCCCTGTCCCCCGAAGGACGCCGGCGGCTCGACCGCCTGCTGCCGATACTGATCCAGGCCGCCGGCCAGACCGATCAGCCCCTGCCGGTGCTCAGCCGCATCGTCGACCTGCTGCTGAGCATCCAGCGGCGCACCAACTACCTGGCCCTGCTGCTGGAGAACCCGGATGCCGTGCAGCACCTGGTGCGCCTGGTAGCCGCCAGTCCCTGGGTGTCGTCCTTTCTGGCCCGTCACCCGGTGCTGCTGGATGAACTGCTCGATCCGCGCACCCTCTACCGCCCCGAGTCGAAGGAGGCCGTGGCCCGGGAGGCGGACCGGCGCCTGGCCTCGGTGGCGGACGGAGACCTGGAGTACCAGGTGGAGCAGCTGTGCATCCTGCGCCAGACCCACACCCTGCGGGTGGCGGCAGCCGACGTCACCGGGGCCCTGCCCATCATGCACACCAGCGACTACCTCACCGAGCTGGCCGAAGTAATCCTGGAGAAGGTTCTGGGGCTGGCCTGGGCGCACCTGGTGGAAAGGCACGGTTTGCCCGGGGGGGTGAACATCGCGGATCCTTCGGTGCCGTCAGGTTTTGCCGTCATCGCCTACGGCAAGGCGGGCGGCCTGGAACTGGGCTACGGCTCGGACCTGGACCTGGTCTTCGTCCACACCAGCTCCCGCGGGCAATCCACCGACGGGCCCCGGCCCATCAGCAACGCCCAGTTTTTCGCCCGCATCGGCGAACGCATCGTACACATCCTCACCGCCCACACCCGGGCCGGCCGCATCTACGAAGTGGACATGCGCCTGCGGCCCAGCGGCAGCGCCGGCCCCCTGGTCATCGAGATCGAGGCTTTCCGCGACTACCAGCTGCAGGAGGCCTGGACCTGGGAGCACCAGGCCATCGTGCGCGCCCGCCCGGTGGCCGGGGACGCCGCCCTGGGCGAACGCTTCGCGGCCATCCGGGCCGAGGTCCTGCAGGCCCCCCGGGACGGCGAACGGCTGCGCGAGGAGGTCCGACGGATGCGGGAACGGATGCGCAGCGAGCACCTGGCGGCCGAGCCGGGCATCTTCGACCTGCGCCAGGACCGGGGCGGCATCGTGGACATCGAGTTTCTCGTCCAGTACCTCGTGCTGCTGGAAGGCCGCCGCCACCGGTCCCTGGTGCGCTGGACCGACAACGTGCGCCTCCTGCAGACCTTGATCCAGACCGGCATCCTGGACGAGGAGCGGGCCTTCATGCTGCGCGAAGCCTACCTGATCTTCCGCGCCAAGGCCCACCAGCTCAGCCTGCGCGAGGAGCCGGCGCGGGTGCCGGAAGCCCGCTTCGCCGCCCTGCGCGATCGGGTGCGGCGGGTGTGGCAGGAAATCATGGAAACCGATCAGTCGCGCTGACAGAGCTCGACCAGCACGCCGCCGGTGGCCTTGGGGTGCAAAAAGGCGATCTTGGCCCCGCCCGCCCCGTGGCGCGGCGTCTGGTCGATGAGCTGGACCCCCTTTTCCTTCAGTTCCGCCAGGGCCGCCTCGATGTTTTCCACCCGCAGGGCCACGTGCTGGATCCCGGTGCCCTTCTTCTCGATGTACCTGGCGATGGGGCCGTCGGGGGCGGTGGATTCGAGCAGTTCCACCTCGCTTTCCCCCACGGGGAAAAAGGCGGTGGTGACTTTCTGCTCGGCCACCGTCTCGGTGCCCTCGAAGGAGAGGCCCAGAACGTCCGTCCAGAACTTTTTGCCGTCCTCGATGCTGTTGACGGCGATGCCCAGGTGATCGATCTTCAGGATTTTCATCTCCTCCTCCTCCAGTTGGCCGAAGAATCAGCGATAGCGTTCCATGACCCGGGCGAAACCCGGCAGGGCGTTGACGATGGTAGCGTCGTCGACGCAGAAGGCGATGCGAAAATGCCCCGGGCAGCCGAAGCCGCTGCCGGGCACCACCAGGATCAGCTCCTCCTGCAGGGCGCGCACGAACTCCACGTCGTCGGGGATGGGGCTTTGGGGAAACAGGTAGAAGGCCCCGGCCGGCTTGACAAAGCGGTAGCCGCCAGCCGCCAGCCCGTCGCAGAGCAACTCGCGCTTGCGGGCGTACTGGCCGATGTCCACGCTGGCCCCCTGCATGGCGGCCACGACGCGCTGCATCAGGGCCGGGGCATTGACGAAACCCAGGATGCGGTTGGCCAGGGCCATGGCCCCCAGCAGGTCCCGGTGATGGCCGGCGGCGGGGTTGACGGCGGCAAAGCCGAGCCGCTCGCCGGGAATCGAGATGTCCTTGGAGTACGAGGTGCAGATCACCGTGTCGGGGTAGACGGCGAAGATGCTCGGCACCACGGCGCCGTCGTAGGTGATCTTGCGGTAGGGCTCGTCTGAGACGAGGTAGAGGGTGCGGCCCAGGGCGGCGCTCTTCCGGCGCAGGATCTCGGCCAGGGCCGCCAGGCTCTCGGCGCTGTAGATCTGGCCGGTGGGGTTGTTGGGCGAATTGATCAGCACCACCTTGGTCCGCGGGCCGATGGCCGCCGCCATGGCCTCCAGGTCGAGGGTGAAATCGGGCCGGGTGGGCACGGTCTTGAGCACCCCGCCGTGGTTGTCGGCGTAAAACCCGTACTCGACGAAGTAGGGGGCCGGGCACAGGACCTCGTCGCCGGGATCCAGGACGGCCTTGAGCACCACGTTCAGCGCCCCGGCGGCCCCGCAGGTCATGATGACATCATTGGCGCCGACGTTCGTCTGCTGCTCGCGGCTCAGGTAGTCGGCGATGGCGCGGCAGACGTCCGGGTAGCCGGTGTTGGGCATGTAGCAGTGGCCGTCGGGGCCGCAGGTGGTCACCGTCTCGAGGAGCACCTGGTTGAAGCGCTCCGGCGGCGGCAGGTTGGGGTTGCCCAGGGAGAAGTCGAACACCTTGTCCGCGCCGTGGAGGGCCTTGAGCCGGCCGCCCTCCTCGAACATCTTGCGGATCCAGGACGACCGGGTGATGAATCCTTCCATTTTCTTGGAAATGCTCATGTCAGAAAGCTCCAAATGAATGGGAAAAGCGGAAAGAAGATCAGCGCATCCGCCTGGCGGGACGCTCAGGCCGGCTCCACCGCCTTGACCTCGGGGATATCCTTCTTGATCACCCGCTCGATGACGTTGCGCAGCGTCATCTGGCTCATGGGGCAGCCCTTGCAGGCCCCCTGCAGCCGCACCTTGACCACGCCGTCGACCACGTCCACCAGCTCCACGTCGCCGCCGTCGGCCTGCAGCGCCGGCCGGATCTTGTCCAACACCGCCTGGACTTTTTCCTTCATTGCTCGTCTCTCTTTCTGGCTCAGGTCGCACCCCGAAAGGCAATGAATTCATTGCC
>DQXI01000117.1 GCA_011042305.1 Desulfobacteraceae bacterium | reverse complement strand
CCGCCTACCGGGTCGCTTTTTCCCTGATGCTAGCCTGGCTGGCTTTTTCGCTTCTCTTGCTCGTGTTTACCCGAGAAACCGGCTGTCGCCATTACACCGAGCAGTCCTGAGCCACGATGTGCGCCCTTGCGCGACAGGGCATCGCCCGGTAAACGAATATCGTTCGTTCTCTCTTGAGTCTTCAAGTCAATGAATTGTAGATTTCGGTATCGTGTCCTTCCTTTCGGCGTCTTCACCCTCAACCCAGGAGGTGATCCATGGGGTTCGAGCGCATCTGGCACAAGCGCTACCCGGCCGGCGTCCCGGCCCAGCTCGATTACATCGACCTGACCATGCCCGAGTTTTTGACCCGCAGCGCCCAGCGCTTTCCCGCACAGCCGGCTCTGGACTATTTTGGCAAGAAAATCAGCTATGCCGAGCTCGACCGGATCGTCAACCGCTTCGCCCGGGCCTTGATGGCTCTCGGCGTTGAAAAGGGGGACACGGTGGCCATGCTGCTGCCCAATATCCCCCAGATCGTCATCGCCGACTACGCCGCCTGGCGCATCGGGGCGGTGACGGCGATGAACAACCCCCTGTACACCGAGCGGGAACTGGCCTATCAGCTCGATCTTTCCGATGCGAAAGTGCTGGTGACCATGGACCTGCTGCATTCCCGGGCCATGAACCTGATGAAGACCACCCCCCTGGAAAAAGTGGTGGTCTGTCATGTCAACGACTACCTCCCGTTTCCAAAAAAGCAGCTCTTTCCACGGGTCAAAAAGGAGATGTACCGCAAAATTCCCCGGCAGCCCGACACCTACGAATTTCTGGACATAGTCCAGGGCCACGACGGGGCGCCGCTGGAAAACCAGGCCGAGTTGGACGCCGTGGGGGTACACCTGTACACCGGCGGCACTACCGGGACCAGCAAGGGGGCCATGATTACCCACCGCAACATGAGCTACAACACCCAGCAGCTGCGGTCTTGGCTGGTCGACATCAAGGACGGCGAGGAGCGGGAGCTGGCCGTTTTTCCCTTTTTCCACGCCGCCGGCTTTACCGGAGTGCAGAACATGTGTGTCCTGAGCGGCTGGACCGACGTGCTGGTGCCGCGGCCCGAGCCGGCCACGATCGTCGAGGTGCTCAAGAAATCCAGGCCGACCCTGGTACCCGGGGTGCCGACGATCTACGTGGGCCTGTTGGCCGACGAGCGCTTCACCCGGATGGACCTGAGCTTCATCAAGGGGTTCCTTGCCGGGGCAGCGCCGCTGCCCCTGGAGATCATCCAGCGCCTGGAAAAGCTGACCGACGGCACCATGGTCAACGTCTACGGCCTGACCGAAATGACCCCCATGGCTACCGCCAGTCCGTGGAAGGGGCTCAGCAAGCCGGGAACGGTGGGCCTGCCTCTGCCGGACACGGACATGAAAATCGTGGACCTGGAAGAGGGGACGCGGCCTCTCGGGCCCGGCGAGGCGGGGGAGGTCTGTTTCAAGGGACCTCAGATCATGGCCGGCTACTACAAGCGGCCGGAAGAAACGGCCAACACCATCCGGGACGGCTGGCTGTACACCGGCGACATCGGTGTCATGGACGAGGACGGGTTCCTGACCATCGTGGACCGCAAAAAGGACATGATCGTCGCCAGCGGCTACAATGTCTATCCCAACGAGATCGATGACATCCTCTTCAGCCACCCCAAGATCCTGGAAGCCTGCACCGTCGGCGTGCCCGATCCCTACCGGGGGGAGACCGTGCGGGCCTACGTGGTGGTCAAGCCGGGGGAAGCCCTAACCGCCGAGGAGGTGGTGGCTTTCTGCAAGGAGAAGATGGCCGCCTACAAAGTGCCTCGGCAGGTCGAGTTCATCGACGCCCTGCCCAAGAGCGCCGTGGGCAAAATCCTGCGCAAGGAGCTGCGGCGTCTGGGAGCGGAACCCGAAAGTTGACTCAACGTTTCGTCCACGATCGTCCCGTCGGGCTGCGGATTTCATTGCGAGAAAACTGAACCCAAGAATGCGTGGAACTGAGCAGGAATTGAAGGAATTTTTCAAAAACGATCGATTCGCCGCCAGTGTCGGGATTGAGCTGCTGGAAATGGCCAAGGGCCGGGCACGGGCCAAAATGGACATCCGCAAGGACCATTTCAACGCGGTGAACATCGTCCACGGGGCCGCCATTTTCACCCTGGCGGACCTGGTGTTCGCCGTGGCCGCCAACACCCACGGCAACATGGCGGTGGCCGTCAACGCCCACATTTCCTATCTGAAGGCGGCCGGGGAGGGAACCCGGACCCTTTTCGCCGAGGCCACGGAAGTCGCCCTGAATTTTAAGCTGGCGTCCTACACCGTCCAGGTCACCGACGACCGGGATGACCTCATCGCTATTTTCCAGGGAATGGTTTACCGGAAAAGGGACAAATTGATGCCTACTCAGCTCCCTCCAACACCCGGATGATCTGAAACAGGGTACGGTTGACCGGGGTGGGGACGCCGTAACGTTGGCCCAAGGCCACCACGGTACCACCGAAGATTTCCACTTCGGTCTTGCGGCCGGCCTCGACATCCTGGAGCATGGAGGTCTTGCCGCCGGGGGAAAGGGTTTTGAGAACCCGGCGCCAGTCGGCAATGTCCGCCTCGCCCAGGTTCACGCCGGCCGGGCCGGCCAAAGCGATGACCTCGTGCATCAGGGCCTCCATCAGGTCCCGGGCCTCGGCGCAGGTCTGAAAGGTGCCGTAGGGCGCGCGCATGACCGCCGAAGCCTGGTTCATCCCCACGTTGATCATGAACTTCCACCAGAGCATGCGGATCATGTCCGGCGGGGTTTCCCAGACGATGCCAGCCCGGCTGAAGGCCTCCTGCACCCGGCGCACCCGGTCGCTGACCACGGTGTTGTCCGCCTCGCCGAAGATGTGCCGTCCGGGGTTGGAATAGGTGAGCCGGTTGCCCTCGCGCACCGCGTCGATGCCCACCGAAATGGTATAGAGAACCTTGTCCTTGCCCACAGCCTCCCCGATGATGGCCTCGCTTTCAAGGCCGTTCATCACCGATAGAATCACCGTGTCTGGCCCCACGAACGCTTTGAGATCCGCCGCGGCAGTGATCAGATGGTGATGCTTGAGGGCCACGATGATCAGGTCGGCCGGCGCCGGCCTGTCTTGCGGCGAGACCACCGGGATGAAAACAGGCGTGTCATTGACGACGAGACCGTTTCGCTCCAGGCGTTCACGGCGCTCACCGCAGGCGATGAGGCAGGTGGTGAAGCTTTGGTTGGCCGCGAAACAGTCGGCAAAATAGGCTCCCATGGCCCCGGCGCCCAGGATGGCGACATCATGGATGGGTTTCATGCCCAACCCCCTTGCATCGAAATCGAATTCCACCATTGTGGATCGTTTGATGAGGGCCTGATTTTTTTTAGCCAAGGATTAATTGTATGCCATCCGGTGCTGGAAAGGAAGGGCTGGGCACTTGATGAGGGGCTGGGAGTGGATTGTCGAACCTAAAGGGGGCGGTTCACGCCCCCCTGGCGTGGACCGCCCCCTTTATCTAAAATTGGTGGCCGAACGGGATCAGACCGCGTCCTTGAGCTTTTTGCCGGGAACGAACTTGACCACGTTGTGGGCCTTGATGGTGATCTTCTCCCCGGTCTGAGGATTGCGACCCTTGCGGGCCTTGCGGCGCACTTTCTGGAAGGTGCCGAAGCCTACCAGCGTGACTTTGCCGTCCTTCTTTTTTAGTGCCGAAGTCACTCCGCCGACGAAAGCGTCCAACGCCGCCGCCGCCGCCGCCTTGGAAAGGCCGGCGTCTTTTGCCATCAACTCCACCAGTTCCGCCTTGGTCATCTCTTCCTCCTCCTTTTTGGTGTTACGTGGGGGACACCTCGGTCGCTTGGCAAGCTTACAACACAAAAATGCATGAATTTCAACAAGAATTTGACTTGGGCGGTTGCGGAGGCCTTTATCGATGCAGTTTTATCGCTTTCAAGGCCGGCAAGACACCGAGGAGCAAAGGTTGCGGCGAGGCGGCGAGGCGCATTTTTGACCGATATCAGCGCCCGCCATCCGAGTTCGCGACAGGGGGTTCCGAAGGGCCGAACGCCAAACGCAGACAGCCCGAAAGACCACGTAACACCCGGAAAACGCTCGACAAGCAAACCTCCATGGATTACAACCCATCGAAGGCTGTGACCCTAAGGCAACCCCGAGCGTTCATGGAATCACCCGCTGCTCAACGCACAAGACTGACTGCCGGCGCGCTGGCTCTGGCGGTGGCCGTTGCCCTGATGGCCGTCAAGTTCCAGGCCTGGCGCCTCACCGGATCATCGGCCATTTTATCCGACGCCCTCGAATCAATCATCAACGTCGTCGCCGGCGGCTTTGCCCTGACGAGTGTCTGGATCGCCGCACGCCCGCCGGACGAGGACCATCCCTTCGGGCACGGCAAGATCGAGTACTTTTCCGCCGGCTTCGAAGGCGCCCTCATCGTCCTGGCCGCCATGGGCATCTTCTACGCCGGCGGTCGGCGCATCCTCCATCCGCAGTCGATGCCCCATCTGGATACCGGCCTGTGGCTGGTATGCGCAGCGGCCCTGGTCAACGGCGTGACGGGCTTTTTACTCGTGCGCATCGGCCGGCGGACCCGATCATTGACCCTCGTGGCCGACGGGCGCCACCTGCTCACCGATGTCTATACTTCGGTCGGTGTGGTGGCCGGCCTGGTGGCCGTGAAGCTCACCGGGCGTTTTTGGCTCGACGGGCTGGCGGCCTGCCTGGTGGGCCTGCAAATCCTGGCCACCGGCGGCCGGCTGGTGCGCGAGGCGGTCTTCGGCCTGATGGACCGCACCGATCCGGCCCTCATCGACCGTCTGGCCGAGCATCTCAACGCCCACCGCCGTCCCTACTGGATCGGAGTTCACGAGCTGCGCTGCCGCCAAGCCGGTCGAATGACCTATCTGAGCCTGCATTTCGTCCTGCCGCGGGACTTGATCCTCGAGGCGGCCCACGATGAAGCCAAGCGGCTGGAGGATCTGTTGATGGCCTTTTTCGACAACGCGGCCAGCGTGGTGATTCACATGGATCCCTGCAGGGAGGTCAACTGCGTTGACTGCCGGTGCGATCCTTGCGAACATCGCAGCACCCCGGGTCGGGCGCCGGCGCCATGGACCCGTGCCCTTTTGACCGGCACGGAGGCCTCCCGCCGCAATCCCTGGCCGGCGGATGCTGCAGAAAGCGACAGATGACCCGTTCCAAGAAATTCTACGCCGTAGTGCGGGGCCGTCGGCCCGGAATTTACACTCAGTGGTTCGGCCCGGACGGTGCCCAGGTCCAGGTAGCCGGTTTTCCAAACGCACGCTACAAGGGGTTTCCCTCCCGCTGCGAAGCCGAAGCGTTCATGAAAAACGGCGGCGTTGTCCCGGCCTCCGCTCAGCGGAAGGGCAAAACAGCAGCGCCGCAAGATCCACCCGCCCCGGCGAACGGGCCGCGCGTCGAGGTCTACACCGACGGCGGGGCCCTGGGAAACCCCGGGCCCGGCGGCTGGGCGGCGGTGATTCTGGACGCCGATCCGCCCACCGAAATTTCGGGCGGCTTCCGTCTTACCACCAACAACCGCATGGAACTGACCGCGGCCATCATGGCCCTGCGCCATTTCAAAACCCCGACGGCGGTGCGGCTGCACACCGACTCGCGCTACCTGGTCGACGGCATCAGCAAGGGCTGGGCGCGTCGCTGGCGGGACCGGGGCTGGATGCGAAACAGCCGGGAACCGGCCCTCAACGCGGATCTGTGGGCCGCGCTGCTGGATCTTTGCCGGGTTCACGACGTGCACTTCGTCTGGGTGCCGGGGCATGCCGGGGTCGCCTACAACGAGCGCTGCGACCAGTTGGTGCGGGAGATGTCGGCTCGAGCCGAACTGCCCCCGGACAAGGGCTACGAGGAAACGCCGGCGAAGTGATGTCCTGATACCGCTATCCAGGAGGCTTCTTTTTCATGCGTATTGAAGAGCTGGAACCGCGCCCGCTCTGGCGGCATTTTGCCCGTGTTTGCGCCATCCCCCATGCTTCTGGCGACGAGGCCGCCCTCAGGGAGATGATCGTCGCCTTGGCGGAGCAATGCGGGTTGCCCCACCACAGCGACGAGGCCGGCAACTTGCTGGTGCAAAAGCCGGCCACCGCCGGGCCGGCGGACCGGCCGGCCACCCTCGTCCAGGCCCACCTGGATATGGTGTGCGAGCGGCACGCCGCAAGCCGTCATGACTTTGCCGGCGATCCGATTCGCCCGTGCATCAGAGATGGTTGGGTGGTCGCCGAGGGGACGACCCTGGGCGCTGACAACGGCATCGGGGTGGCCGCCATGATGGCTTTGATGACCGAGAAGGGCCTGTGCCACGGGCCGCTGGGGCTGCTTTACACCGTGGCGGAGGAAACCGGGATGCACGGTGCCCGAAGACTGCCTTCGGACTGGTTGGAGGGGCGCTGCCTGATCAACCTGGATGCGGAACGTGACGACACCTTGATCGCGGGCTGCGCCGGCAGTCGCTGCACCGGTTTGAGTCTGCCAGTGGCAGTGCGACCCGTTGATGCCGACCGGGAAGCGGCCAGGGTGGTGATTTCCGGGTTGACGGGCGGACACTCCGGCATGGACATCCACCGCGGGCGGGCCAACCCCCTGAAGTTGATGGTCCGTCTGCTGCGGGCCGTGGGCCGCGGCATCGATGTCGATGTGGTCGAGCTCCACGGCGGGCAGTCCTTTAATGCCCTGGCCCGCCGGAGCGAGGCCGTTATCGGCTTTCCGGCAGGCTCCCGGCACGCCCTCCAGGAGGCGGTACGGGGGATGGAGAAAGTTTTTCGAGATGAATTGCAAAAGGCGGATTCGGGGCTTTGCCTCGAGATCCAGGCCTTGGAACGTCAACCCGACTTCAAGGCGCTGACACCCAACGCAAGGGATCGCTGCCTGGACCTGCTGGCGGCCCTGCCCCACGGGGTGCTGGCCATGGAACCCGGCGCCGATCAACTGGTACGTACCTCCACCAATCTGGCCTGCGTTCGAACCCAGGAGGCTGTGGTTCAAATCGGCACCAAGCAGCGCAGCCTCCTGGATTCCGAGCTGGCCGCGACGGTAGAGACGGTGGCCGCCGCCGGCCGCCTGGCCGGGGCGACCCTTTCCCCGGGGGATGCTTATCCGGCCTGGCGGACCGACCCCCGGTCGCGCTTTCTGAATCACTGTGTTCGGACTTACGAAACGCTCTTCCAGAGCATTCCCCGGGTGGGCGCCATGCACGCCGGGCTGGAGTGCGGACTGTTTGCCGCAGCTCGCCCCGGACTGGAAATCGTGGCCATCGGTCCCGAGATCCGTGACCCCCATTCGCCCCGGGAGCGCGTCGCCATTGCTTCGGTAAAAAAATTCTGGCGCTTCCTGACCACCCTGCTGAGCACCCTTTGAAAGCACGATCTGGCTGGTGTCAGTCGAGAAACAGGGTCTCACCGGGCGCCAGGTGCACGAGGCGGTCGGATAGGCCGGCCTTGGCCATTTCCTTCGCCAATTCTACCGGGGGCAGGTAGACCGGCTCGTCGCCGAGGCGGAAGGCGCCCCAGTGCACCGCCAGCAAGCGCTTGGCGCCCAGATCCTTGAAGGCTTGCACTGCCTGGGCCGGGTCCATGTGGCTGCGGGCCATGAACCAACGCGGGGCGTAGGCGCCCAGGTTGACGATGGCCAGGTCAATGTCCGCTTCACGGCCGATATCGGCGAAACCGTCAAAGTACCCCGTGTCCCCGCTGACGTAAATGGTGCGTCCGCCGGCGGAGCGCAGGAGATAGCCGCCCCACAGGGCCGTGTTGGGGCCGGTGAAGGGGTTGCGCATGGTCCAGTGGTGAGCCGGAACCAGGGTCACCCGCCAGCCCCCCACAGTCGTATCGTCGAACCAATCTAGGGCGGTCCGCTTTTTCAAACCGATTTCGTCGAAGACAGCGTCGTATCCAGGCGGCGCGATCACCGCCTGCTGCGGCCCAAACACCCGGAGGCTGGGCTTGTCCAGGTGGTCGTAGTGGCCGTGGGTGATCAGGACAGCGTCGGGGCGAGGCATGGCCGCCACAGCGAAGGCGATGGGCGAAAAATCGTGGATAAAGGGTAACAGCCCGAAAAAAATCGGGTCCACCAGGAAGCTGGCGGCCCGATCCCGGATCAGGATGCTGGCGTGG
>DQXI01000148.1 GCA_011042305.1 Desulfobacteraceae bacterium | reverse complement strand
TCATAGCATGATAAACAAGTTGCCGTATCCAATCGGTACTTTCTCCGAAGGCATGAACCAATGGGGGAGGCCCCATGACCGTCTACCGCATTCACCCCATCGTCACCGGCACCAAGGTGTTCGACAAGGGGATGATGACCTACCAGCACGACTACGGCACCCCCTACACCATCCCCATCTATGTCTGGTACCTGGAGGGGGGAGATCAAACCATCCTGGTGGACACTGGCGAGATGAACCCCATCCAGAGCGCCGACCGGGAGCAGGCCATCGGCGGGCCCATCTATACCTTCGAGCAGGGGCTGGCGCGCTGGGGCCTGAAGCCGGAGGACATTGACATCGTCCTGCACACCCACCTGCACAACGACCACTGCGAAAACGACTACAAGTGCGTCAATGCCCGGTTTTATGTTCATGAGAAGGAACTGGCGCGCATCCACGCCCCCCATCCCCTCGATTTTCGCTACCTGGAAGACTATATTGAAGAGGTGGAGGAAGACGGCCGCATCGAGACCCTCTCGGCCGACACCCAAATCGCCCCCGGCCTTAGCCTGATCCACACTCCGGCCCACACCGATGGTGGAATGAGCGTGGCGGTGGACACCAAGGACGGCCTGGCCGTGATCACCGGGTTTTGCGTCATCGACGAGAATTTTAACCCACCGCCGGCGATTCGCGGCATGGAGATGGAGGTGATTCCGCCCGGTACGGTGGTCAATGCCTACGAGGCCTACGATATCCTCCGCCGCGTGCGGGACATGGCCGACGTGTTGATCCCGCTGCACGAACCTCGGTTTGCCGCCGTCGATACCATCGGCTAAGGGCCGCCGCGGCCGGCCGCAAGGAGACCCATGACCTGGTTCGAGATTGCCGTCATTTGTCCCATCGTGTTCGGCCTCTACTACATCCAGCAGATCAAGATCGCCCTGAAGGAGCGCGGCGAGCATGTGGACCTGTTGGGCGGATGGATGGCCGACTATCGGCGCCTTAAGAAGCTGGCGGCCGGGGAAGAAAAAAACGAGCGCATCCGGTCCCGCTACGCCACCTTGATCAACGGGCTGCACTTGTCACTGGGCTTTCTGGCCCTGATCATCGTCCTGCGAGCCCTGGGGAAGATTTGACGTTCATGTTGACAGGCTTGCATTCTTGGCGTATTAAGAAAATTTCCACTTAAATTATAGACCAAATAATTTCAACGGGTTACAGGGTGCTATTTGCCGGCGCGCCCGGTAATCGCGTGGAGGAGAAGCGATGGCCGATCGCAAGGCCAGTGTCGGGCGGAAGACCTCGGAAACCGATATCCGCCTGGAGTTGAACCTCGACGGTGGGGGCAGGGCGGCCGTGAGCACCGGGATCGGCTTTTTCGATCACATGTTGACCCTTTTCGCCGTCCATGGGTTTTTTGACCTGGAAGTGGCCGCCCACGGCGACTTGGAAGTCGACGCCCATCACACGGTTGAGGATGTGGGCCTTGCTCTGGGGGATGCCGTGGCAGGGGCTCTGGGCGACCGGCGGGGGATCCGCCGCTACGGGCAGGCGGCCACCCCCATGGACGACGCCCTGGCCGTGGTGACCATCGATCTGTCCAACCGCCCCTTCCTCGTGTGGCACCTGCCGCCGGGCGATTTCGCCGCTGGATCATTCGACGCCCCGCTGGCCAAGGAATTTTTTCGCGCCCTGAGCAACCGGGGGGGCATGAATCTGCACGTGGAGCTTCCTTACGGGGAAAATGGTCACCACGTGCTCGAGGCCATCTTCAAGTCCTTGGGGCGCGCTCTGGACCAGGCCGTCGGCCGCGAGCCGCGGCTGCGATCGGTGCGGTCGAGCAAAGGAGTCCTGTAAAGGGTCCGATCGCACTGTCGGGCCGAAGGAAAAAGGGGGCATCAGCGATGGGAGTGCGTGAAGCGGATCTGAAGGCGAGGCGGGCAGGCGCCTGGCGCAAGGTGGCCTTGGCCCTCGCCGGGTTGGCGCTGGTGGGCGGATGTGCCGTTGGCCGGCAGCCGGCTGCCGGGACGGAAGAGGCCTCGGTCCCGGCACGCATCGCCTTGGCGCCGTTCATCGACATGGCCCGGGTCTACGGCGAGGTCCAGAGCGTTCGGTCGCCGCTGACCGGCAAGATGTTCGTTACCGGCGAGATGGCGCCGGACGTCGCCGATCTGCTTACGGCCGAAACCGAGAGGTTTTTGCACGACCAGGGCTTCGAAGTGGTGTCGCCGGAGGCGGTGGGCAGCGTCATGGAAACGCTCAGCGCCGGGTCGGATCAGCCCCCCGGGGAACGGGGCCTGATCATGGCGACGGCGCGCCAGGTGGAGGCCGAGGCGATCCTGGTGGGGTATCTCTACCGGGTCCATGGGCGCCAGGGAGGGCGCTTTGCCGTCCGCCAGCCTGCCTCGGTGGCCTTTGGGCTTTACCTCGTGCATTCCCCTAGCGGGCGGATGCTCTGGTCCGGGGCGTTCGACGAGACGCAGCGTTCGCTGACCGAAGACCTGTTCGCCGTGGGCGAATTTATCCGTCGCCGCGGTGAGTGGGTCAGCGCCACGCGCATGGCCGTCGACGGCGTGCGGGGGATTCTGGCCGATTTCCCTGCCTCTCCCGGTGGGGCCGAAACGGCGGATACGCTTTAACGTTCGTGAGCTGCATATGACGGCCTTTGCCGCGGTAAAAGACACCGCGGCCAGGCGCTGGCCGAAACAAATGCTTGGCGAGCCGGCAGGCCACGATGCCACCACTGGCGCCTTCGCCGGCGGTGGCCGGCGGTCGTTTTTTGGCCCTGCGACCGGATGGCATAAGGCGTGCGGGCTGCCCTGGACCGCGTTCGGCGGCATCTGGAAACGGACGGCCCGTACCCGGCACGCCTGACTGCGGGGCAAAACTGGTGGGAGGATCCGCTTGGCCGGTCTGATTCCCGAATCCATTGTCGAAGACGTCCGTCGCGCGGCCGATATCGTCGAGATTGTTTCGGAAGTGGTGGCCCTCAAGCCGGCCGGGCGCAACCTGGTCGGCCTTTGCCCGTTTCACAACGAAAAGACCCCTTCGTTTACCGTCAGTCCGGAAAAGCAGATCTTCCATTGTTTCGGGTGCGGCCAGGGGGGCAACGTGTTCGCCTTCTTGATGCAGCACCAGGGGCTCAGCTTTCCCGAGGCCGTCCGGGCGCTGGCCGAGCGCTACCATATCGCCATTCCGGAAACCGCCGGCGGCTCGGCCCAGGGGGGGCGGGCGGATCTGCGCTCCCGGCTCCAGGCCGTCAATAACCTGGCCCTGGAATTCTATCGCCGATGCCTGGCGCACCCGAAGCAGGGACAGCCGGCGCGCGACTACCTTGTTCGGCGCGGACTGAGCGACGCGGTCATCGAGGCCTTTCAGCTCGGCTACGCTCCGCCGGGCTGGGACCAGCTGGCGCGATTTCTCAAGGGGCGGCAGGTGCCGGAGGACTTGGCCGAGAAGGCGGGGCTCATCGCCGCGCGCCGCAGCGGCAGCGGTTTTTACGACCGGTTCCGCGGGCGGGTCATTTTTCCCATCCTCGATGTCAACGGCCAGGTGGTCGGCTTCGGTGGACGGGTCCTCGACGACGGTCTGCCCAAGTACCTCAACTCGCCCGAGACCCCCCTGTACAACAAGCGCCGGTGCCTCTACGGCCTCCACCAGGCCAGGGACCATTGCCGGGCCTCGAGGGCGGTTTATATCGTGGAAGGATACCTGGACCTGTTGGCGCTCCACCAGCATGGCATCGCCAACGCCGTGGCCACTCTGGGCACGGCGCTCACCGCGGAGCAGGTGGCCTTGTTGAAGCGGTTCATCGGCAGCGGCGACATTGTCCTGGTGTTCGACGGGGACGCCGCCGGCCAGAAAGCCGCCGAGCGCACCCGGCCGATTTTCGAGCAGCTCCATTCCCGCTTCCAGCCCGGCAGCTTTCGACGGGAAAGCGGGGTCAACACCCGGGTGCTGGAGCTGCCCGAGGGACACGACCCGGACACCTTCCTGAGGGCGCGCGGAGCGGAGGCCTTTGCCGCCCTGGCCGCCGGCGCCAAGGGGATGGTGGCCTTTCTCATCGATGCAGCCCTGCGCCAGCACGGCGACACCATCGAGGGCCGTGCCATGGCCGTGGGAGAAATGGTGGGGCCGCTTCAGGCGGTCAGCGATCCGGTAACCCGTTCCCTGTACATCAAGCTGCTGGCTGAGAAGGTGGGGGTGGACGAGGCGGTCATCGCCCGGCGTCTGGCCCGTCCCGGCCACCGCCGCCCGGCCGCCGTCGGTGAAACCCGGGAAAAGGCCCCGGTGCGACTGCCGGCCCTCGAACGCCAGCTGACCGCCATGATGCTCCAGTATCCGGAAATCCTGGCCGACATCGACAAACGCAATGTCACGTCTTATTTTAAAAATTTTCAATTGAAGGCCGTCGCTGAGGCGGTCTTGGCCCGCTACCGGGAGACGGGCGCCACCGACGGCGTCATCGAGCGCCTGGGCGATCCGCAGCTTCAACGGTTGGCGGCCGGTTTGGCCCTGGGCGAGGAGCAGTGGACCCTTTCCGGCTGCCGGCAGTTGATCGCCCAGTTCGAGCGGGCGCGCGGCCGGCCGAGTCGCGAGGTTTTCGAGGCTATCGCCCAGGCCGAACAGGCCGCCGATGAGACGCGCTGGCAGCGCCTGCTGCTCGAACGGCAGCAGGCGGCCCGCCAGCGGGAGCTCGCTCGGCGCAAACTGCTGAACCGCTAGAACGAACCAGCCCCGATCCCATTTAGGAGGAGCGCATTCATGGCAAAGCCGTCCGCTGCCAAAAGGCAAACGACCCAAAAGAAAAAAAACATTTCCAAGAGTGCCGCCCCCGGTCGGCCTGCCGAAGCGGCCGGCGCCGATCGTCTCAGCAAGAAGATTATCGGCCAACTGGTGGGCAAGGCCAAGGCCCAGGGGTACCTGACTTACGACGATATCAATAAGGTGCTGCCAGAAGACTTGCGTTCGGCCGACATTATCGACGAGGCGATGATCTTCCTGGATGAGCACGACATCGATGTGGTCGAGGAGGAAAAAGGCAAGCTGACCGAACCGGAAGCCGGATCCGATACCCGTGCGAGCGTCAAGGAGGTCAAGGGCAAGGATGACGATTTCTCCATGGCGGAATACGGGTCGGTGAGCGATCCGGTGAAGATGTATCTGCGCGAGATGGGCATGGTGACGCTGCTGAGCCGCGAGGGCGAAGTGGAGATCGCCAAGAAGATCGAGGCCGGAGAGCAGGAGGTGCTGCGCGCCCTGCTGGATACCACCACCGGCGTCGAGTGCATCCTGCGGCTCGGTGAGCAGATCGAGTCCGGGGTGTTGCGGCCCAAGTACGTGCTGCGCGATGTGGACGAGGGTGAGACCTACGTCGACGAGATGCTTCAGACCGACAAGTTCATCAAGACCATGGCGGAGATTCGCCGGGTGGACGCGGAAAACGCCGTCTTTCGGGAGAAGCTTTTCAAGGGGGACCTGCCCGCGGACGAACATCGCCGGGTGCGACGGTCCGTGGCCCGGCGCAATGCCAAGATCTTCGAGTTGATCAAGGATTGGCGGCTCGAGGGCGGGGTCATCGACAAGATCGAAGGCTTGATCCGGGGTCAGATCGAGTGGTTCGACCACATGAACCGCAAGGTGGCCATGAGCGCAGAGGCGGTGGGGGTGTCGTTGACCGAATTCCGCAGCCGTCTCCAGAACCCGTCCAAGTTTCCCCAGTGGGCCGCCTCCCGCTGCAACCTCTCCCGGGAAGAGCTGGTGGTGCTGTGTGACGACCTGAGGGACACCCTCGAGCAGATCGCCGCCCGCGAAGATCGCATCAAGGCCCGCAGCCCGGCCCTGAAGCGGATCATGGCCGGGGTGGAAGACGGACGCCGGCGGGCCAAGGACGCCAAGAGCGAACTGACGCGGGCCAACCTGCGCCTGGTGGTGAGTATCGCCAAGAAGTACACCAACCGCGGCCTGCAGTTTCTCGACCTCATCCAGGAGGGGAACATCGGCCTGATGAAGGCTGTAGACAAGTTCGAGTACCGGCGGGGCTACAAGTTTTCCACCTACGCCACCTGGTGGATTCGCCAGGCGATCACCCGCGCCATCGCCGACCAGGCGCGGACGATCCGTATCCCGGTGCACATGATCGAGACCATTAACAAGTTGATTCGCACCTCGCGCTACCTCGTCCAGGAACTGGGGCGCGAGCCGAGCCCGGAGGAGATCGCCGAAAAGATGGAAATCCCGCTGGACAAGGTGCGCAAGGTGCTGAAGATCGCCCGCGAGCCGATTTCCCTGGAAACGCCCATCGGCGAAGAGGAGGACAGCCACCTGGGCGATTTCATCGAAGACAAGAAGTTCATGCTGCCCAGCGAAGCGGCCGTGAACATGAACCTGGCCGAACAAACCCGCAAGGTCCTGGCCACCTTGACGCCCAGGGAGGAGAAGGTGCTGCGCATGCGCTTCGGCATCGGCGAGAAGGCCGACCATACCCTGGAGGAAGTGGGGCAGGATTTCGCCGTCACCCGTGAGCGCATCCGGCAGATCGAGGCCAAGGCCCTGCGCAAACTGCGGCATCCCACCCGCAGCCGCAAGCTCAAGAGCTTTATCGAAGGTTGACAAAGCCCCCGTCGGCCGATAGGAAGGCGGGGGCCTGAAATTCAGGCTGTGCAAGGGCCCATAGCTCAGCTGGAAGAGCCACCGGCTCATAACCGGTCGGTCCCTGGTTCGAATCCAGGTGGGCCCACTCCTGAATTTTCTCTCGCCGGTGGCAACGGTGCGGCGGCGTGCAAGGGAAGGGCAGCGGGATGACGATTGTCGCCGATGTGATCCGGCATTTGGAAGCCATGGCGCCGGAGGCGCTGGCCGAGCGGTGGGACAACTGCGGCTTGCAGGTCGGCGCCCTGGATTGGCCGGTGCAGCGCATCTGGGTGTCCCTGGATCCGCTGCCTGAAGTCGTGTCGGCCGCCTGCCGCAGCCGAGTGGACCTACTGGTCACCCATCACCCGCTGATCTTCAAGCCCTTGGTGCGCATCGACGCCGGTGTTCCCATCGGGCGCAGCATTGCCGATGCCTTGGCGGCGCGACTGGCCGTCTACGCGGCCCACACCAGCTACGACAGCGCCCCGGACGGCCTCAACGACGTACTGGCGCGCCGGCTCGGCGTCACCGTGACGCGCGCCCTGGCGCCGGCCGCCGCGGTGAGCCTGCCCGGCGCCGGGTTGGGGCGCATCGGAACCCTGGCGCAGCCCATGGTCCTGGAAGAGCTGGCCCGGGATGTGTGCCGGCGTCTCGGCCTGGTCGAGGTGCGCCTGGTGGGAGACCCCGGGCTGACGGTTCACGAGGCGGCCTTGTGCTCGGGCAGCGGTGGGAGCCTGACGCCGGATTTCCTCGCCAGCCCGGCCCAGGTCTATATCACCGGTGAAATTCATTATCATCAAGCCAGGGACATCGCCGCGGCCGGGCGGGGAGCCATCGACATCGGCCACTTCGGCTCCGAGCGGATCATGATCGCTGATGTGACCGAACGGCTGGCCCGGGCGTTGGCGGACGAAGGGGTGGAAGTGACGGCGTGCGACCTGGAAAGAGACGCTTTCACCAGCTTCCGGCTGCGCTGACTGCAGTGGACAAAGCCCAATGAAAATCAAGATTCAGACCCTGGTCGAGCTGCAAAGCACTGAAATCGAAATTCGTCGCGTTGAACAGGCCTTGGCGGCGGCGCCGGAGCGCTTCGATGCGATTACCGCCGAGCGCCAGGGCTTGACGGAGGCGGTCGAGGCGGCCGAAGCGCACCTGGCGGCGCTCAACAAGCGTTACCGGGAGCTGGAGCGAGAGGCGCGCGAGCAGCAAGACCGGGCGGCCAAGCGGGCGGCCAGGCTCCACGAGGTCAAGACCAACAAGGAGTACCAGGCTACGCTCAAGGAGATTGACGACATCAAGGCCGTCGTCTTGGGCATCGAAGACGAGATGTTGGCCTTGCTCGATACCATCGATGAGGCCAAGGCCGGTTTGAAAGAAAAAGAACAGGATCTTGCCGACCGCGACCAAGCCTTGAGAGAAGAGGCCGCAGCGGTCGAGCAGGCCATGGAAGAGGACCGCAAGCGGTTGGAAGCGCTTCGACTCCGGCGCGAAGAGATCGCCGGCCAGGTCGATTCGGCGTTGATGTCCGTTTACCTCAGGGCGCAGGTCCAGCAGCGGGACCGACGGGCCTTGGCCGAGGTGGTCAACGCGGTCTGCCAGGGTTGCCACATGAACATTCCGCCCCAGCTATACAACGAGCTGCAGCGCCAGGAACAGGGCGACTTGAAGATCTGCCCGTTGTGTCAGCGGATCATCTATTGGCAGAATGAAGCTTGAAACCGGAAACTTGGAGGGGGCGGGCAAACCCCGG
>DQXI01000022.1 GCA_011042305.1 Desulfobacteraceae bacterium | reverse complement strand
TTGCCCACGTTGCTGGTGGGCACGGTCTCGCGGAACTCGATGTACTTGGGCCGCTTGTAGCCGGCCATGTGCTCCTTGCAGAACTCGCGTATCTCCTCCTCGGTGGCCGTCTGGCCCGGCTTGAGCTGGATGAAGGCCTTGACCGCCTCGCCGCTGCGGGCATCCGGCACGCCCACCACCGCCACTAGGGCCACCTTGGGATGCTTGTAGAGGATGTCTTCCACGTCGCGCGGATAGACGTTGAATCCGCCCACCAGGATCATGTCCTTCTTGCGGTCGGTGACCAGGATGTAGCCGTCCTCGTCGATGTGGCCGATATCGCCGGTGAGAAAGTAGCGCCGGCCGCCAATCTCGCGGAACACCGCCTCGTTTTCCTCCGGCTTGTTCCAGTAGCCCTGCATCACCTGGGGGCCGCTGATGGCGATCTCGCCGTCTTCGCCCTGCGGCAATTCCTTGCTGCCCGTCTCCAGGTCCACGATCTTGATGTCCGTGCCGGGAAGCGGAAAGCCGATGGAGCCGATGCGGCGCGTCTCCCGGCTCACCGGGTTGATGCTGACCACCGGGGAGGTTTCACTCAGGCCGTAGCCCTCGAAGATCACCGAGCCGGTGGCCTCCTCGAACTGGCGGCAGACCTCCGGCGGCAGCGGCGCACCGCCGGAAAAGCAGCCCATGATGGAAGTCAGGTCGTACTGTTTCAGGTTGGGGTGGTTGGTGAAGGCCACGAAGATGGTGGGCACGGCCGGCATCACGGTGGGCTTTTCCTTTTGCACCGACTCCAGCACGCCGGTGAAGGGCGGGTTGCCGGCGCGCGGATCCGGCACGCAGATGATGCGGCTGCCCGTGTGGCAGGCGAGCAGCAGGGCGGTGGTCATGCCGAAGCTGTGGTACCAGGGCAGCACGCCGAGAAAGGTGTGGAAACCGCCCCGGCGGATTTTTTCCGGCTTGCCGCCCGGTTCCTGCGCCAGGCGCATCCACTCGTCGATGGCGATGATATCATAGAGAAAGTTGCTGTGGGTCAGGGCCGCGCCCTTGGGCAGTCCGGTGGTGCCGCCGGTGTAGATGATCAGGGCCAGGTCGTTGAGGGGATCGATCTCTACCTTGGGTGGCTCGGGCCGCGCCGCGGCCACCACTTTGTCGAACATCAGGTGGTTCGGCTCGTGGCTGGCCGCCTTGGGGATCTTGCCCAGCAGCCCGCCGATAAACCCCTTGAGCGGCGGCAGGTAGGACTTGACGTTGCAGATCACCACCGTCTCCACCAGGGTGTTTTTCACTGCTTCGCAGGCGGTGGGATAGAAGACGGGATGGTCCATGCAAAACACGGCTCGCGCCCCGCTGTCGTTGAGCTGGTAGTTGAGCTCGCTGGGCGTGTAGAGCGGATTGCAGGTCACCGTGACCGCCCCCGCCTTGAGGATACCGAAGTACAAAGGCGCGTAGTGGGGCAGGTTGGGCAGGAAGATTGCCACCCGGTCTCCCTTGCGAATGCCCCGGCTCACCAGGAAGTTGGCGATGCGGTCGGCGGTGTCCTTGACCTGGGCGAAGGTGCGGCCGGCGCCGTTGAACAGGGTGTAGGTCTTGTCCGGGTAGGCGCGGGCCGCTTCGTCCAGGACGCTGAAAAGCGGTCTGTCGTACCCGGAAACGTCGCGGGCGACGCCCTCGGGCCAGTACGGAGTGGGCCAAATAGTCTCTGTCATGGTAGGTGTTCCTCCTTCCTCTTCGATAGAACCGGTGCAGCCCCCTTTCGCGGCGCCGGTCGATGATTTTGCCTGAAACATCCTTACAGGCGGCGGTGTTCTCCTGTCAACTTGTTGTTTCGACTTTCGATATCCGTGCAATCGCTCGGCATTTGAGGTATTGCTCGAAGAGGACCTGGTGGATGAAGCCCACCGGGCCGTGTCGAAGAGCTGAAGGTTGCCGGAAATTTTCCGGGGAATCGGTCCATCGTCACATACGAGTAGGAGGAGGGAGCTCTTCGTATTTTTCCCCACTCCAGGCAGGGGAACACGACGGGAAAGGGGAGCGCCATCCAGCCGGTGGGCCGATGCGCCAGGCCACGGCCCGTTGCGGCACCGCGGCGTTGAAGACAGGTACCACGCTGTAATGATTGACCCCTACAGAAAACAGGGTTAGGTTCATTGATAACCGGACTTTCGCCGTCCTGAACGGCTGACGCTGCCAGCATAAGGAGACGCGAAGATGGAAAAGCATCACAAGTTTTCCATGTGGTACGTCATTTTGGGCATCTGGGGGGTGCTGCTGCTGCACAACATCATGTTTTCGGCCCTGGCCGTCAAGACCATCCCCTACAGCGAGTTTTTGAGGCTGCTCGAGGAGGGCAAGGTCAGCGAGGTGGCGGTATCGGCCAACCAGATTCAGGGCAGGTTGGCTGACGGGATCGACGGCGGCGGGCAACTGTTTCGCACCGTGCGCGTCGACCAGGAGGTTTCCCGGATGCTCGAGCAGTACAACGTTACCTTCAAGGGCGAGATCGAATCGACTTTTTTGCGCGATCTGCTCTCCTGGGTGGTGCCGGTGGTGCTCTTCGTCGGGATCTGGGCCTACATGATCCGCCGCATGCAGGGCCAGCAGCCCGGGTTCATGAGCCTGGGCAAGAACAAGGCCAAGATCTACATGCAGGAAGACCTTGACGTGCGTTTCGCGGACGTGGCCGGGGTGGACGAGGCCAAGCAGGAGCTGGTGGAAGTGGTCGAGTTTCTCAAGGAGCCCGAGCGCTTCACCCATCTGGGGGGCAAGATGCCCAAGGGCGTTCTGCTCGTGGGCCCGCCGGGCACCGGCAAGACCATGCTGGCCAAGGCGGTGGCCGGCGAGAGCGGCGTGCCGTTTTTTTCGTTGAGCGGCTCGGAATTCGTTGAAATGTTCGTCGGTCTGGGGGCTGCCCGGGTGCGCGACCTGTTCGTCCAGGCCAAGCAGAAGGCCCCGTGCATCATCTTCATCGACGAGCTGGACGCCCTGGGCAAGGCCCGTGGATTTTCAGGCGTCGGCGGCCACGACGAGCGTGAGCAGACCCTCAACCAGCTCCTGGTGGAGATGGACGGCTTCGATTCCCAGGTGGGGGTGATTCTATTGGCCGCCACCAACCGGCCCGAGATCCTGGACCCGGCCCTGCTGCGGCCCGGCCGCTTCGACCGCCAGGTGCTCGTGGATCGGCCGGACAAGGCCGGCCGGGAGGCGATTCTCAAGGTGCATCTGAGAAACATCCAGGCGGCCGAAGACCTGGACGTGGATCAGATCGCCGCCATGACCTCGGGGATGAGCGGTGCCGACCTGGCCAACCTGGTCAACGAGGCGGCCTTGCTGGCGGCGCGCAACAACCGGGACCGGGTGGGAATGACCGAATTTGAAGAAGCCGTCGAGCGGGTGGTGGCCGGCCTGGAGAAGAAGAATCGCCTTATCAACCCGGAGGAGAAGAAGATCGTGGCCTACCACGAACTGGGTCACGCCCTCGTGGCCCTGGCGCTGCCCGGCACCGACCCGGTGCGCAAGATCACCATCGTGCCCCGGGGCATCGCCGCCCTGGGCTACACCATGCAGGTGCCCACCGAGGACCGGTTTCTGATGCGCCGCACCGAGCTGCTCAACAAGATCGCCACCCTGCTCGGAGGCCGGGCCGCCGAGGAGATCGTCTTCGGCGACATCTCCACCGGGGCCCACAACGACCTGTCCCGGGCCACCGATATCGCCCGCTCCATGGTGAGCGAGTACGGCATGAGCCAGAAGCTCGGCCAGGTCTACTTAGCCAAGGATCGTCGATCCCAGTTCCTCGGCGTCATGCCTGAAAGCCGGCCCGATTACAGCGAAGCCACCGCCGAGACCATCGACGAAGAAGTGCGCCAGATCATCGGCACCCAGTACCAGGTGGCCCGGGAAATCCTGGAGCGCCGGCGGCCGGTGCTGGAAAGTGCCGCCGCCCTGCTCCTGGAGAAGGAAAAAATTGACGGCGAAGAGCTGAAACGCCTCGTGGCGCAAAACGATGCCTGAAGCCCCTCGCCCCGCTCTTCGGGCTACTTTCCACCAAGCATCTGCTTGACGATGAGGCTTGCCCGGCGCATGTCTACCCCGGGCACCGCCTTGAGCCGGGCCATGACCTGGCCGGTGGCCCTGGGCGACCGATCGCTCAATTGTTCCACGATGGGGGTGATGAGCGCTTTCAGGGCCTCGTCGTCGAGCATCTTTGGCAGGTAGACCGCCAGGATCTCGTTTTCGGCCTTGAGCTTGGCCACCGTTTCGGCACGCCCCGAAGCCATGGCCTCCTCGTTGTTCTTGATGAACTTGCGGACCTTGGCCAGCAGCTCGTCGTCGTCCGGTTCGCGCACGGCCTCGCGGCGGGCGCCGGCCCGGGCCTCGGCGATCACCGTGGCCAGCAGGGTGGCCCGGGTCCGGTCGCCGGCTTTGAAAGCCGCCAGCCGGTCCCGGGTCAAGGTCTCCAGCAGTGTCATGTCTGCTTCCTCCACGTGCGGTTTCAGAGCCGCTTGATCAGACAAGTCCCCCCTCCCGAAGAGCAACGCCACGCCCAGGATGCGCCACCCGTTGACCGGATGGAAAGGCTTGCCCTATCCGGTGGGGCCACTATAATAGGAATCGGGCCGATTGCCAATGCCGCCGCCGGGCCTGCGGCGCGACACCGGCGGCATCGATGTTTTGCCAAGGAGGCACCCGATGACCTTTTCCCGTCGCACCATCCCCCTTTTTTTCGCCGCTGTGGCGATCTTTGGCTGCGCCACCGCCTACCAGAGCCAACCGCTGCCCTTCAAGCATCCCGACGCCTACGGCAACGCCACCCGCGTGGCCGGGACCACCGTGGGGGCCGAGGCTTACCATGACCGCCGCGCGGCCAGCGATGCCTTCGGTTTCGATGTCATCGGGGCGGGATTGCTGCCGGTGATGGTGGTGGTGGACAACCGCAGCGGCCAAACCTTTCAAATCTCCGCCGACCAATCCTTCCTCGAAGATGCCGCCGGCAACCTGTGGCCGGTGCTCGGGCGACAGGTGGCCCGGGAGCGGGCCGCCCGGTATTCCAGAACCGGAGAAATTTTGAAGGAGGGCGCCTACGGGGGGATTTGGGGCGCCGCCGCCGGCGGGCTTTTCGGCGCGGCCGTGGGCGTTGTCAGCGGCAGCAATGTCGGGGAGGCTCTGGGCAAGGGGGCGGCCATGGGGGCTGCGGCCGGAGCGGTGCTCGGCGGTGCCGAGGGCTACGGTCAGAACCGGGCCGGACAGACCATCGAGGCCGACATGCAGGCCAGGTCCATCGAGGACGTGGCCATCGCCCCGGGAAACCTCGCTCACGGGCTGCTGTTTTTTCCCGCCGAGGCCGGAGAGGCCCGGATTCTGAGGCTGCAGATCCGCCAGACGACCACCGGCAGGGCTTACACCGTTCGGCTTTTCCTGTAGGATGGCGGCGGTCTCGCCAGTGCCGCCAACGGCACCATGGCGGGCTTTGTCCGGGAACAACCGAAGGATGAGACAAGGCGGCATTTCGTGGAAGGCGATTTTCAAGCCGGGAGAGGCCGAAGATTTCTTTTCCCCGGCGCCTCCCGGCGATTTCGATCCAAGCGCCGAAGGCTTCAGCCCGGTCAACGCCTGGTGGCTCAGCGAGATGGCGCGTCTCGTCTACCGCCGCGATGAGGCCGCCCGGCGTCGGCAGAAGCCGACCCGCGGCGAGATTCTGGCCCGCTTCGGTTTGACGGAAAGGGCGACGTTTCGCGATGGCAACCTGTTTGCCGCCCTTTTCCAGTCGGTCCGGCAGACGGTGGATCCTTTCGCCGTGCTGGTCTTCCGGGGCTCCAGCGGCCACCTGGACAACTGGATGGCCAACCTGGCCGCCACGGCCCGCCCCTGGTCCACCGGGGGGAAAGTGCACGGCGGTTTCAAGCAGGCCCTGCTCGGGTTCTGGCTGCAGATCCTGGAAGCATTGTGCCGCATCGAGGTGCCGGTCTTCTACACCGGCCACAGCCTGGGCGCCGCCCTGGCGACGCTGGCGGCCAGCCTGCGGCCGCCGCGGGCCTTGTACACCTTCGGCTCGCCCCGGGTCGGGGACCGTCGCTTCGGGCGCACCCTGGACCGCCTGCCGGTGTTCCGGATCGCCAATCCGTTGGACATCGTTACCGATTTACCGCCTACCGGATGGCGCTCCGGTTTCCGTCACGTCGGTGAGCGGCACGTTCTGCCTGTCGCCCGTGACCGTTCTCCGAGGCCGGTTTCCGGAGCCCGGTTCCCGCCGCCGGTTTTTCTGGCTGAGCATGCGCCGATTTGCTATACGCTGGGCTTGAAGCGGGTGCTGCACCCGTCGGGCTGACGGCGTTTTACCCTTTTCACTGGAGGCTGCGACCGGCTCGAGGGAGATTGCCATGAAACTGACAGAATTCATGACCACCAAGATCGAATACATCGATCCGGACGCCACGGTCTACGATGTGGTGGAGAGGATGGTGGATCGGCGCATCCGGTCCCTGGTGGTGCGCAGTCCGAATGAAAAAGACGGCCACGGGGTCATCACGGCCCGCGACGTGGTGTTCAAGGTTCTGGCCAAGGGCATCGACCCCAGCCAGATGCGGGCCGACGAACTCGCTTCCAAGCCGCTGTTCTGCATCGATGAAGAGGCTAGCCTGGTGGACGCCCTCGAGGTGATGGAACAGCACAACGTGGCCCGGATTTTCGTCTGCCAGGGTGGACACATCGCAGGGGTCGTGGCGATGATGGACATCATGTGGGCCGTGCTGATTCTGCGGGCGAGGGGGGGGCATGTCTTTCGGTAAGTTCTTTTCCCGTGGCAGAAAGGAGCAGCAGGTCACCGAACGCATGGCCGATCACATCGACCTGCTCTGCGAGGCCTGCGCCATCTTCCACCAGTGCCTGGTTTCCGAGGACCGGCGCCTGGCGCGCAAAGTGCCGGACATGGAGCGCGAGGCCGACGTGATCCGCCGCGAGATCGTCTCCACCATTTACGCCGGCGCCTTTCTGCCCTACCTGCGGCCTGACCTGTGCCGCTTCGTTTCCCTGGTGGACGAAGTCTTCGACCTGCTCCAGGAAACTGCCAACATATTTGTTTACCGAACCGTGCCGGAGTCCCTCAAGGGAGAGTGCATCCGCGTGGCGCTGCTCAACCTGCGCATGTGCGAGCTGCTGCGCATCACCTACGGGGCGATGCTCGAGGGGGCCGACCTGAAGGAGAAGAAGCTGGGACTGCGCATCTATGAAAAAAAGATCGACGACATCAAATACGGCCTCCTCCGGGACATGATGGAAATCGAGGTCGACAATTTCTGGCAGGGGCGGCTGCTGGGCGAATTCATCGACAACCTGACCGGGATCAGCGACAAGATCGAAGATGCCAGCGATCATCTTGACGTGCTGAACGTGAGCATGCGCTGAGCATGTGGAAGATCGGCAGCGGGATATTTCTGGGGTGGACATTAGGGGCCAACGATTCGGCCAACATCTTCGGCACCGGGGTGACCACCGGCACGATTCGCTACCGCACCGCCATCTGGCTGACGGCGCTTTTTGTCATGGCCGGCGCGGTGGTCGAGGGCCCCAAGTGCATGCAGACCCTTGGCGAACTGTCCCGGTTGATCCCGCTGGAGGCGTTTTGCGTGGCCCTGGCCGCCGGCGTCACCATGGCCGTGCTCACCGTGCTGGCCCTGCCGGCTTCCGCCAGCCAGGCCATCGTCGGGGCGATCCTGGGGGCCGGCGTGCTGGCCGGCACCGCCGACTTCAGCCGCCTGTACCGCATCGTGGCCTGCTGGGTCTTCACCCCGATCTGCGCTTTGGCCCTCGGCTATCTCCTGTATCGCGGCCTCGCCTGGATGCTGGACCGTACCGTGCGCCGCCTGACCTACCGCAACTTCATCTACCTGGGAGGGATCCTGGTTGCCGGATGCTACGGCGCCTATTCCCTCGGCAGCAACAACGTGGCCAACGTGACGGGGGTTTATGTCGGCGCCGGACTGCTCTCGGCCCGGACAGCGGCTGTAATCGGCGGTCTGAGCATCGCCTTGGGGGCGTTGACCTACAGCCGGCGCGTGATGATGACGGTGGGCAAGGGGATTGTCCCCCTGGATCCCTTTTCGGCCCTGGTCGTGGTCCTGGCCCAGGCCATGACGCTGCACCTGTTTACCCAGGTGGGGGTTCCGGTCTCCTCGTCCCAGGCCGTGGTGGGCGCTGTGGTGGGGGTGGGGCTGATGGGCGACGTGCGCACCATCAGTGTCCGCATGCTGCTCAAGATTGCCATGGGATGGATCGGCACCCCGCTGTCCGCCGGCTTGATGGCCGTGGCCCTGATCCTGGGAGTCGATGCCGCCGCCCCGCTCTGGGGGCAGCACGTCGGTCCTCTGCTGGAGCGGCTCGGCATCACGGAAGCCATCTTTGTGGCGGTTCAATTTTATGGAGGTTGGCTGCGGTCCGTGATGGATGCCCTGGGGTGGTGAGGCAGGGGAGTTGTCGGTTATCCGTTA
>DQXI01000019.1 GCA_011042305.1 Desulfobacteraceae bacterium | reverse complement strand
CTTTATGGTTTGATCAAGTAAAAAAAGCCATATCAGAGCGGTATCTCGGTGTCAAATTTTAGCTTGGAGACTGCCTTCCCCGCGTCGCATAGGGAGGTGGACCCCAAAGGTTGGACAGCCTGATACCTAGTGTCCATCCAGAAATGAGAATTTCGGGCCGGCAAGCGGGAATACACCTGCATCTACGGGCTGCGGGAGAACGAGGCGCCGGGAAAGGCCCCGACGGCCATAGCGGAATCCTGGAGATACAGAAGCACGCGAAAAATCGGCCCCAGGGCGTATTGGGGCTGACGCCGCCCAAAAAATTGTTGCCGGGCCTCAAAAGGCGCCGAGTTGGCAGGGGCGGATCTTGAGACCGAGGCGCTCGCAGGCCGCCGCCGCCGCCATGCGCGGCATGCCGAAGGCCGCCGCCGTGTCCCAGCAGTTCTTACAACTGATGCGGCCGTCGACGGCCAAGCGGTTGAGGGCTTCGGCCAGTTCCGGGGCCACGCTGTCGGCAGGCTGGAGAATCTTGCGCTGGGGGCTGTAGCCGAAGAGCCCTAACTGGCACTGGGCGATGCGCTTTTCCAGCAAGTCGATGGTGGCGCCCACCACGGCGGGGGAAATGCCCAGGTCGCGGGCGATGCGATGGGCGTTGCTGCACGTGACGAGACCGTCTTCGTCCCTGGCCAAAACGGCTTCGGCAATGACGGGATCCGGGGATGTGCCGGGCGGATGCTTGGCGGCGTAATGACCGGCGTCTTCGTGGGTCATGATATTCCTCTTTCGTTTTAAGGCGATGGTCGATTTGGCGCGCCGGCATTGGCGCGTTTCCTGTCATGGTCGCCCTGCATGTAGCACCGGCAGTCACCCAGCGTCAAGAAACCCGCCATCGCTCTGATCCCGTTGACGCCGGCGGCAAGGACTGTTACGGGATGTTGCCCGACCGCCTTCCCACCGTGTATCTGAGGGCGGATGCCAAACCTTTTAGCCCAGAGAGGAATTTCCGATGGACATTGCACGATCGCCGAACATGGAGATCCTGTCGGACTTGCGGACCCGGGCCCTGGCCGGCGGCGGTCCCGACCGGATCGAAGAACAGCACGGCAAGGGCAAGCTTACCGCTCGCGAGCGCATCGACCTGTTGCTCGACGGCGGCTCTTTCGAAGAATTCGACGCCCTCAAAGTGGGACGCGCGGGCATTATCGACGCCAAGGCCGCCCAGCCCGGAGACGGGGTGGTGACGGGTCACGGCACCATCGACGGCCGCGAAGTTTTCGTGTTTTCGCAGGATTTTACCGTCATCGGCGGATCCCTGGGGGAAGCCCATTCCCAGAAGATCTGCAAGGTGATGGACCTGGCCGTCACCGCCGGGGCGCCCATCATCGGTCTCAACGACTCCGGCGGCGCCCGCATCCAGGAAGGGGTGGACGCCCTGGCCGCCTACGGCGAGATCTTCCACCGCAACGTCCAGGCCAGCGGGGTGATCCCCCAGATCTCCTGCATCATGGGACCCTGTGCCGGCGGCGCCGTCTACAGCCCCTCGATGACCGACTTCATCTTCATGGTGGACAGCGCCGCCTACATGTTCGTTACCGGCCCCAGCGTGGTCAAGACGGTGATCCATCAGGAGATCACCTCCGAACAGCTCGGCGGCGCCCGGGTGCATGCCAGCAAGAGCGGGGTGGCCCATTTCACCGCGGCCAACGACATCGTCTGCCTGCGGGAGATTCGGCGGTTGATCAGCTATCTGCCTTCCAACAACCGCCAGAAAGCGCCCCTGCTCGACTTGCGCGACCCCGCCGAACGGGAGGACCCGGCTCTGGATTTTCTCGTGCCGCCCAACCCCAACCAGACCTACGACATGAACGTGCTGATCTACAGCATCCTTGACGGCGCCGAGTTCATGGAGGTGCAGCCGCAGTTCGCCCGCAACATCATCTGCGGCTTCGGCCGCCTCGGCGGCCAGACCATCGGCTTGGTGGCCAACCAGCCGGCGGTGCTCGCCGGGGTGCTGGACAGCGACGCCTCGTTCAAGGCGGCGCGCTTCGTGCGCTTCTGTGACGCCTTCAACATCCCGTTGATCTGTCTGGTGGACGTGCCCGGTTTCATGCCCGGCCCCGACCAGGAGCACGGCGGTATCATCCGCCACGGCGCCAAATTGCTATACGCTTTCGTGGACGCCACGGTGCCACGGATCACCGTCATCGTGCGCAAGGCCTACGGCGGCGCCTATCTGGTGATGAACTCCAAGCACATCCACGGCGATGTCATCTACGCCTGGCCGTCGGCGGAGATCGCCGTCATGGGGCCCAAGGGTGCCGCGGAAGTGATCTACCGGCGCGAGATCCAGGCGGCCGACGACGCTGAGGCCTTTCTCAAGGAAAAGATGGAGCAGTATCGCCGCACCTTTGCCACGCCTTTTCTGGCGGCCCAGCGGGGGTACATCGACGACGTGATCTACCCGCGCAACACCCGGCGGCGGTTGATCCGCTCCCTGCAGGTACTGGAGGGCAAGCAGGCCCGAGCGCCGCTGCGCAAGCACGGCAACATGCCGTTGTGACGAGAAATCTGAAATTTAAATTCAACCCATTGGTAAAACATGATTTTCAACTACAGCGAGCACGGAGGGGCACAGAGAAAAATATGAAATTTGAATTTCCGTCTCTGCCTTCTCAGTGTCTACTGAGTCTACATCTCCCATGACGAGGTCGAAAATGTTTCAAAAACTGCTCATCGCCAACCGCGGCGAAATCGCCCTGCGCGTCATGCGCACCTGCCGGCGCCTGGGGATCGCCACCGTGGCCGTGTACTCGGACGCCGACGCCCGCAGCCGACACCTCACCGAGGCCGACGAGGCGGTGCACCTGGGACGGGCGCCCGCCGGAGCATCTTACCTAGCCATGGAAAAAATCGTTGCCGCGGCCGTCGACACCGGCTGCCAGGCCGTGCACCCCGGCTACGGCTTCCTGTCCGAGAACGCCGCCTTTGCCCGGGCGGTGGCGGATGCCGGCCTGACCTTCATCGGGCCGCCGGCCGAGGCCATCGCCCTGCTGGGCGATAAGACCGCCTCCAAGACCCTGGCCGTGCAGGCCGGCTTGCCCATCGTGCCGGGGTATCCCGATCCGGTGACCGGAGAGGATGAAGCCCTCGAAGCGGCCCGGGATGTCGGCTTTCCGGTTTTGATCAAGCCGGCCGGCGGGGGCGGCGGCAAGGGGATGCGCATCGTCCGCCGCCCGGGGGAAATGGCCGGGGCCCTTCAGGCCTGTCGCGAGGAGGCCCGCAAGGCCTTCGGCGACGAGCGTCTCTTTGTTGAACGCTTCATCGAACGGCCGCGCCACGTGGAAGTCCAGATCCTGGCCGACCAGCAGGGGCATGTGGTCTACCTGGGGGAGCGGGAGTGTTCGATCCAGCGCCGCTATCAGAAGGTCATCGAGGAGGCCCCGTCCACGGTGTTGACCGAAACCCTGCGGCGCCAGATGGGGCAGGCGGCCTGCGCCCTGGCGGCCGCCGCCGGCTACGTCAACGCCGGCACGGTGGAATTTATCCTTGATGCCGGCGGGCGATTCTACTTTCTGGAAGTCAACACTCGCCTGCAGGTGGAGCATCCGGTCACCGAGATGGTCACCGGCCTCGACCTGGTGGAACTGCAGCTGGCCATCGCCGCCGGTCAGCCCCTGCCCGTGACCCAGGAAGAGATCCGGTTGAAGGGTTGGGCCATCGAGGCGCGGATCTGCGCCGAAAACCCGGCCCTGGGCTTTCTGCCGGCCACCGGCATGATCACCCGTTACGCCGAGCCCCGGGGAGAGAACATCCGGGTGGACAGCGGCATCCAGACGGGCACCTACATCGGGGTGTACTACGATTCGCTGCTGGCCAAGGTCATCTGCCGGGGCGCCGACCGCGAAGAGGCCCGGGTGCGGCTGGTGGAGGCCCTCAACGGCTACCACATCGAGGGGGTGACCACCAACCTGGACTTCGTCAACGCCATCGTCTGCCACCCGGAATTCGTGGACGGCAAGCTGTACACGGGTTTCATCGACGATCATTTCACCGGCGACCGACCCAAGATTGCCCCAGCCGTCGAAACCCTGAACCTCGCCGCCTTGGCCGCCACCCTGGTCTACCATGCACGCACCGCAGCGGTGCGCGAATCGCTCCGGCCCATGGCGCCGCAGATCGGCGCGGTACCGGCGCCTCCAGTGCACCACCACTACATGGTGCGGGCCGAGGACGATCTATTCGATATCCGTCTCAACGGCAGGGCAGGGGACCGGCACTGGCAGATCAGCGTCAACGGTACCCCATACCACGTGCTCACCCCGGAGTTGGAGTTCTACCGGCGCCGGCTCAAGCTCACCGTCAACGGCCGCATTCACCGTTTCCGCCTCCATTTCGACCAATCCTTCGTGCAGGTGGCCTTCTGTGGCGTGAGCCGCCGGATGGAGATCTATACGCCCAAGGAATGGGGCCTGATGCGCTACATGCCGCTCCCCCGCACGGAGGAGAGCGAAAATGCCCTCATCTGTCCCATGCCCGGTTTGGTGGTGGCGGTGCAGGTCAAGAAGGGCGAACGGGTCTACCGCGGCCAGGACCTGGTGACCCTGGAGTCGATGAAGATGGAAAGCGGGGTGGCTTCGCCCTCGGATGCCGTGGTGGCCGAGATCCTGGTGGCGCCCGGGCACAGCGTGGAAGCCGGCGACGTATTGATCCGCTTCGTGGAAAGCGACGCCGCCAGCGTCGGCTGAGGGCCGCCGGCGCAGCGACTCGATGGCCACCACCAGCACGTACACCAGCAAGGAGCCCAGCCCGCGGGGCACGTTCTTGAGGGCCATGTCGGCGCGCGCTTGGTCGACGAGGTCAGCGCCGATTTCCTGGGTCCATTTTTCCAGCACAGGGGCGGTGGCCTTGACGAAGGCCTGTACCTGGGTGGGGGCCCAGTTCATGTTGACCGGATCGGCCCCGGGCCGGCGGAAGGTTTCCATGAACAGGGGATTGCCCACCACGCGGATGCGCAGGCCCACCAGGTCCTCCGGTTTCTCGATGGGCCGCTCGCTGTTGGTGATCTGGCGAAAGCCGTTCTCGGCCCGGGCCAGGGGGGAGGCCGACTTTTTCAAGGTGTTTTTCTTTGTTTCCCGTTGGACGTTATTCGAAAAGCGTCCGGTATCGGCCGTACCCCCTCCCGCTTCCAGGTCGGCGGCCGGCACGAAGCGCAGGACGGCGCAGTTGATGCAGTAGCGCTTGCCGGTGGGCGGCGGGCCATCGTCAAAGACATGGCCCAGGTGACTGTCCCCGTAACGGCTGCGCACCTCGGTGCACCATAAGCAGCCGCCGGCAAAAACGGAACAAGCTCTCGGGCGGTTTGTTGCATACGAGGAGCCTGCATTGAGGTCGAATGTGGGAAGCGGTGCCGGGTTCGAAAAATTGCACCGTTTCGCCTAAAAACTTCCGGTGCGGCGGCGGATCTGGTATGAACTTTGCCACCTAAGCTTCGTTCCAGGCACTCCAAAGCGCCACGGCCTCTAACCGAATCAACGAGCCTTCAATGGGCATCGCCTCTGACATCGTGATCATCGTCGTCGCCGGATTGATCGGCGCCCTTGTGGCCCAACGCTTCAAACAGCCGCTGGTGGTCGGATACCTCATCGTCGGCGTTTTTATCGGACCGCACACCGGCGGGATCACCGTTTCCGATGTCCACGGCATCGAACGACTCGCCGAAATCGGCGTGGCGCTGCTGCTGTTCGCCCTGGGGCTGGAATTCTCCTTCAGCGAACTGCGGCCGGTACGCCGTATCGCCCTCGTCGGCACCCCGATCCAGATGCTGCTGACCATCGGCTACGGATTCGTCCTGGGCCGCTGGATGGGCTGGCCCCCGGCCGCGGCCCTGTGGCTCGGGGCCCTCATGTCGCTGTCGAGCACCATGGTTACCCTCAAGACCCTGATGAACCAGGGGTACATGGGCACCCTGTCCAGCCGGGTGATGATCGGCATGCTCATCGTCCAGGACCTGGCGGTGGTGCCGTTGATGATCATCCTGCCCCAGTTAAGCGCCCCGGGTGCCGACTTGGCGCCCATCGGCCTGGCGGCGGTCAAATCCGCCCTGTTTCTGGCGGCCATGGTGTTTCTGGGGACCCGCTGGCTGCCGCGGCTGTTGGCGGTGGTGGCCCGCTGGAATTCGCGCGAGCTGTTTTTGCTCACCATCACCGCCATCGGGCTGGGGATCGGCTATCTCACCTACATGGTGGGGCTCTCGTTCGCTTTCGGAGCATTTGTGGCCGGGATGGTAATCAGCGAATCCGATTACGGTCACCAGGCCTTGAGCGACATCATTCCGCTGCGGGACGTATTCGGACTCCTGTTTTTCACCTCGGTGGGCATGCTGCTGGATTTTGGCTACGTGCGCGGCCACATCCTGGAGGAACTGATCCTGGTGGCGGTGATCATCGCGGGCAAGGGGTTGATTTTCGGCGCGGTGGCCAGGGGCTTCGGTTACGGCAACGTCATTCCATTGGCCGTGGCCCTGGGATTGTCCCAGGTGGGGGAGTTTTCTTTCGTGCTGGCGCGCGCGGGACTCGAAAGCGGATCCCTCGATCCGGACATGTACGCCCTGGTGCTGGCGGCAACAATCATCAGCATGGTGCTCACCCCGTTCGTCTCCCAGCTCACCGCGCCCCTGTACGCCCTGTGGCGACGGCGTTACCAGCGCCGCGAAGATCTTCAGACCATCAATCTGCCCGCCAGGGCGCTCAGCGATCACATCGTCATCGCCGGTGGCGGGCAGGTGGGCCAATACATCGCCCAGGTGCTCCGTGAACTGGAGGTCCCGTATGTGATTATCGAGCTGAACTATCGCATGGTGGAAGCCTGCAAGGCGCGGGGTTGCCCCATCGTTTTCGGCGATGCCAGTCAGGAGCCGGTACTGGCGGCGGCCCACATCGAAACCGCCCGCCAGTTGATCGTCACCACGCCGGCCGCCTGGGTGGTGCAGGCCGTGGTGGCCCAGGCCCACCGCCTCAACCCGAACCTGAGTACTTTGGCCCGGGCCACCGGTGTTGCCCAGATGGAGGCCCTCTACGAGCTGGGGGTCACTACCGTGATTCACTCGGAGCTGGAAACCGCCCTGGAAATGGCGCGCCAGGTGTTGCTGAAGCTGTCATTGCCGCCCTCGGAGATCCAGCGTTACGCCGATCAGGTCCGAAGGAACCTCTATGCGCCGATTTTCCAGGCCGGTCCGGCCGATCGATTGCTGCGCCAGTTGCACACCGCCCGAGACATGCTTACTTTGACATGGGTCGAGGTGCCGGTGAACAGTCCCATTGCCGATCAATCGATCCGGGAAGCGGCTGTTCGACGCCGCACCGGGGTATCCATCGTCGGGCTGTGGCGCAACGGCACGTTTCGACCCAATCCGGATGCCGAAATGAAGCTGGCGGGAGGAGACCTGTTGGCGGTGATCGGAAACGCCGACCAGCGCTGCGCCTTCCAAATGCTCGCCGGAGTGCGGGGCGCCTGCTCTCCTTCGTCGACGCAAAACGACCTCATCCGGGAGGATGGTTATCTGCCAAAGCCGGAAGGGACTTCATAGGCAGTGTCCATCCAGAAATGAAAATGTTTGTCCAAGGTCAAGGCCTGCGAAAAAAATAACCGCAGGCATATGGTTGATATTCCGAGGATTATTTTTTGAGCAGAACGCAGGGATTGGACAAAAAGGCCATTTCTGGACGGACACTAGGCAGGGTCCGACCGGGGCCGGCTGTGGACCGGGTCATCAAAAAATGTCGTTTTTTTGCCAAAAACAAAACGAAAAGGCTTGCAGCTTTCCTCCGGATCGTGTAAAGAAGATCAACTTGGCGATAGTACCACTGAAAAAAAGTCCAGCCCTTCGGCAGCTTTCCGTAAGCAGGTACGCCAATCCCGGTGTGATTATCTTTAATAGTTAATAGCTTTTTATTGTCGCCCCAGCGCGATGCCTGTCTCGTTGCAATGTTTTTTTGCAACAAGAAAACGGTGTCGACCGTTGCGGGGCTGCGGATGCCGGTTTCAGAAAACGGCAATTTTAATCGTTTTACGAGGAAATCAATCAAGATGGATGTTGCAACAAAGAAGAAAATTGAAGAACAACTGCGTCAACTCATTCTCAAGGCCGAAACCGACCCGGATCAAGACAGCGGTTTCGGCACCTCCCGGTCCCGCGGTGTCCAGGTGATCCGCCGTCGCAAACGGAGCGTGGGCCAACGCGTCGCCTGAGGCGACGACTTCTCTCCTCATGCTCGATCCCGGCCTTAACCGAATCGATTCGAGCGTTCAGCACGTCCATCTCATCGCCGTGTGCGGCACGGCCATGGGAGCCCTGGCCTGCATGCTGAAAGACCGCGGGATGACGGTCACCGGCAGCGATGAAAAAGTCTATCCGCCGATGAGCGATTTTTTGCGCCAGCAAGGAATCGTGGTGGAAGAAGGCTTCGATGGCCGCCGGCTGGAACGCCG
>DQXI01000153.1 GCA_011042305.1 Desulfobacteraceae bacterium | reverse complement strand
TCTGTTCAGGCGTATTGTCGTTCTTCCTTACCATGACCCGGTTGCCATTGACAATCCCCCGCCGATTGCATTTGGCCCCGAATCGATGGTAAGGGGCTGCATCCGTCCTGCCCCCCGGGGGGCGGGCGCGCAGCCGTTGAAACGAAACCGATGAACCGGATCCTGGATTCAAATACCATCGACGACCTGGTTGGCGCGCTGGCGCAAAGCGCAACGGTGGCCGCTGTTGGTCTTTCCGCCGCAGCTCTGGCCTGCGCCGTGGCCCGGGTCCACCGGCGCACCGGACGCCCCGTGGCCGTGGTGGTGGCCGACGGCGACGGGGCCGAGGCCATGCAGGGCGACTTGGCCTTTTTTCTCGGCCAGGATGCCCACCTTTTATCTTTTCCCGCTTACAACCTCAGGCCCTTCAAGCGCTTGGCCTACCACGGCGATACTGCCGCCACGCGCATCCGCACCCTCTACCGGCTCACTGCCGGGGGGCCGCCGCCGGTGACGGTGGTGCCGGTGGACGGGTTGCTGCGCAAGGTGATCCCCAAGCCGGCCCTGATTGGTTTTGCAGAACTGGTCCTGCCGGGGGAAGCCCTGGACGTCGAGCGGTTGACCGCCCGGCTTGTGGCGGGGGGCTACAAGCGGTCCGTGATCACCGAGGAACCGGGGGATTTTTCCCTTCGCGGCGGCATCCTCGATGTTTTTTCACCTTTGTACCCGGAGCCGGTGCGCATCGAGATGTTCGGCGACGTCGTCGAAGCGCTGCGTTTTTTCTCCCCCGAGACCCAGCGCAAGACCGCCGACTGCCCGGAGGCCGTCGTCCTGCCGGCCCGCGAGGCGATCATCGACGCGGCCAACCGGGCCGAGGTCGTCACCCGCCTGCGGACCCGGGCCGCCCGCCAAGGGTTGCCGGTATCGGCGGTGCGCGCGCTGACCGAGCAACTGCGCCAGAGGTCGATTCTGCCGGGGGCCGAAAGCCTCCTTGCCCTGGTCTACGAGACCCCGGGCAGCCTGTTGGACTATTTTCCTCACGAGACGCTCTTCGTTCTGGTGGACCCGCCGGCCTTGCAACGCGCGGCCCGGGATGACTGGCAACAGACGGCCCGGGCCTACGTCGCCGCCCGCCGGGACGGCAAGCTGTGCTTGCCGCCGGCGGCGCTGCTGCTGCGCTGGGAGGACGCCCGGCAGCGCCTGGCGGATGCGGCGGTGCTCTCCTGTGCGCCGGCGGCCACCGGCGGCCCCGGCGAGAGACAAGCGGCCGGTGGCCGGCTTCATTTTAGCGTGAGCGACAACGCAGCGCTAAAGCTCGCTCTGGCCACGCCGGCCGACCGGCACCACCGGCTGCAGCCCCTGGTGGAACACTTGCGCCAGGGCGCTCCGGCCTGCACCCTGCTGCTTTGCCGCACCCGTGTCCAGGCCGATCGGCTGCGCTCGCTGCTGGCGCCCTACGATCTCGGGGCGCGGATGCAGGAGGGCTTTTTCCGGCATCCCGGTCTGCATCGGGGGCTCTTCGTTTGCCTGGGGCAGCTTTCCGCCGGGTTCGATTGGCCGGCCGAGGGGCTGCGCATCATCACCGAGGACGAGATTTTCGGCCCCAAGCAGCGCCGACGGCCGGCGCCGCGGCCGCGGACGGTGGGAGAGCTGCTTCATCTCCAGGACCTGCGTCAAGGGGACTTGGTGGTGCATCAGGATCACGGCATCGGCCGCTACGAGGGGTTGACCCGCCTGCGCCTGGAAGGGCATGTCAACGATTACCTGCTCATCGTTTTCCGCGATGACGACCGGCTCTACCTGCCCGTGGATCGCATGGAGGTGATTCAGAAGTACACCGGCATCGAGGGGATGACGCCGGTGCTCGACAAGATGGGCGGGCGCAGCTGGGAGAGGGTCAAGGCCAAGGTGCGGCGCTCGGCGGAACGCATCGCCGGCGAGTTGTTGGAGCTCTACGCCGCCCGTCGGGTGGTGGAGGGCCACGCCTTCGAGGCCCCGGACGCCGAATACCGCGCTTTTGAAGCGGCCTTCGCCTACGAGGAAACCGCCGATCAGTTGGCGGCCATCGAGGAAGTGATTGCCGACATGCAGGCCCCGACCCCCATGGACCGCCTGGTCTGCGGCGATGTGGGCTACGGCAAAACCGAGGTGGCGCTGCGGGCCTCGTTCGTGGCGGTGAGCTCGGGCCGCCAGGTGGCGGTGCTGGTGCCCACCACCGTGCTGGCCGAACAGCACTACGAGACTTTCCGGCAGCGCTTTGCCGCTTACCCGGTTCAGGTGGGCTGCCTGAGCCGGTTCCGGCCGGCCCGTGTCCAGCGCCAGATCGTCGCCGACCTGAAGGACGGTCGCCTGGACATCGTGGTCGGCACCCACCGGCTGCTGCAAAAGGACGTGGTGTTCAAGGACTTGGGGCTGGTGGTGGTGGACGAGGAGCAGCGCTTCGGGGTCCGCCACAAGGAGCGGCTCAAGCAGTTGCGCCGCAACGTGGACGTGCTCGCCTTGACGGCGACGCCCATACCTCGCACCCTGCATCTGTCGCTGATGGGCGTGCGAGACATCTCGGTGATCTCCACCCCGCCTGAGCAGCGCCAGGCCATCGTTACCTACGTCTGCGAGTTCGACGAGACCGTCATCGCCGACGCCATCCGCAAGGAGTTGCGCCGCAAGGGGCAGATCTTCTTCGTCCACAACAACATCCAGACCATCGAACGCATGGCCGCACGCCTGAAGACCCTTGTGCCCGAGGTGCGGCTGGATGTCGCCCATGGCCGCATGGAGGCCGCTGCCCTGGAAAAGGTGATGATGCGCTTCGTCAAGCGGGAGATCGACATGCTGGTGTGTACCACGATCATCGAATCGGGGCTGGACATTCCGGCGGCCAACACCATGTTGATCAACCGCGCCGACCGCTACGGGCTCGCCCAGATCTACCAGTTGCGGGGGCGAGTGGGCCGCAGCGACGCCCAGGCCTACGCCTACCTGATCATTCCGCCCGACAGCCTTCTGTCCGCCGACGCCCAGAAACGCCTCCGGGTGTTGATGGAGCACAGCGACCTGGGGGCCGGCTTCCAGATCGCCATGAACGATCTGCGCATCCGGGGCGGGGGGACCATCCTGGGGGCGGCCCAAAGCGGGCACATCGCCGCCGTGGGCTACGACCTGTTTCTCGACCTGATGGCCGAGGCCATGGCCCAGGCCAAGGGCGAGCCGCGCATCGAGCGTCTGGTGCCGGAAATCAACGTGCCGCTGACCGCTTTTCTGCCCGAAACCTACCTGCCGGACATCGACCAGCGGATGACGGCCTACCGGCGCCTGGCGCGGGTCTCCGAGCTCAAGGAGATCAATGCCATCAAGGCCGAGCTCATCGACCGCTACGGGCCGCTTCCCGAGCCCGCCAAGCATCTTTTGGTCAAGATCATGCTCAAGGTCCTGGCCGAGCAGGCCGGCGTGCGCCGGCTGGATCTGGCCGGGTCCCGGCTGGTGCTGACCTTTTCAGCGGCTCACCAAAACAATCCCGAGGCCCTGGCGGCGATGGCCGCCGGCGATGGCCGACGCTATTCCCTGAGCCCGGACGGTGTATTACTGGTCAACCTTCAGCGCAAGGGCGAACTGGGGCAGCTGGTTGAGGCCAAAAACATCTTGCAAGAAATCAGGCAGCGTGTTAGCTGCTGATTTTCCGAGCTTTTATGGACAGACGCCCCGTTGCCAACGGCCGTCGGCCGCCTGGCCGGACCAGGTGACGGTCCGTGTCGGCTGCTCCGCCGTGCGCCCGGTGGAGCTGAGCCGTGGCAGCGGCGCACGTCGCCGAGGATGGACAATGCCTGACTGCAAGACCTTCAATCGGTATCGTTTTCTGGCCCTGGCGGCTCTGGCGGGGATCATGTTGGCAAGCGGAGGCCTTAACGGCACCCCAGCGGCTGCCGAGCTGGTGGACCGGATCGTGGCGGTGGTCAATGATGATGTCATCCTGCTCAGCGAGCTGGAACAAGCCATGGCGCCCTACGTGGAGCGGCTTTCGGCCATGGGCTATTCGCCGGAGAAAGAGCAGCAGATGCGCTACAAGATCCGCGAGGAAGTTTTGAACCAGCTCATCGACCGCCAGCTCACTGACCAGGAGGTGCGCCGCCTGGGCATCAGCGTGACGCCCGCCGAGATCGACAGCGCCATCGAAAGGGTCAAGGAGGCCAACTTTCTTACCGACGAGACCCTGCGGGAGGCTGTCGCGCAGCAGGGCTACACCATGGCGCAGTACCGGGAAAACGTCAGCAGCCAGATCCTGCGCACCAAGCTGGTCAACCAGGAAATCCGTTCCCGCACCGTGATCACCAGCGAGGATATCAAGGCTTACTACGAAAGCCACCCGGAAGAGTTCGCCGGAAAGCGGCGCTACCACCTGCGCTCCATCCTGCTGCCCCGCGACCTGCCCGACCTGGCCCGGCGGCAGCGACAGGTCGACGACGCCCTGGAGGGCGGGGCTCCCTTTGCCGAAGTGGCCCGCCAGTACAGCCAGGCGCCCCAGGCGCCGGAAGGCGGAGACTTGGGCGAGTTCCCCCTGGACAGCCTCTCGGCGCCTGTGAGACAGGCCGTGGCGCCGCTGGCCGAGGGAGGCACCAGCGCCTGGGTCGACACGGAGCAGGGATACCAGCGCTTCTACGTGGAGAAGATCCGCCGCAGTGAGGGCAAGCCTTTGGAGGAAGTGGAGGCCCGGATCCAGGAGACCCTCTACAAACAGTTTGTTGACGAGAAGTTTCGCAGTTGGTTGGAAACGCTGCGCCAGCGCTCCTACATTCACGTGGTCAAGTAGTCACGTACGATGAAGGCTGAGGCGGATTTCAACACGCCGGCCATACTGCTGCGGCGGATCGAGTACGGCGATCACGACCTGATTTTAAGCGTCATCACGCCCGATCGGGGCAAGCTGGCGCTGATGGCCAAGGCCGCCAAGCGAAGCCGCCGCCGCTTCGGCGGCGTGCTGGATCTGTTTGCCATTTTGGAGTTGAGCTGCAGGGCCGGCCGGCGGGGACGGCTGCCGCTGCTGGCCGAAGCGAGTCTCTGCGAATCACTGGGCACCCTTCGCACCGATGTGGCCAAGACGGCCTACGCCTCCTACTGGGCCGAGCTGGTTCATTTCTGGGGCGAGGAGGGACAGCCCCAGCCAGCCCTTTATGCCTTGCTGCACGACGTGCTGACGGCCCTGGACCTGGACCGACTGCCGGCCCGCGTATTGTCGTTGCACTTTCAGCTGCGTTTCATGGGGTTGGCCGGTCTTGGTCCCCGGCTTGGGGCCTGCGTTGGCTGCCAGCGTTCCGTCGAAGAGGTGGGCGCCGCCCGGCTCGGCTTCGACCCGGTCCGGGGCGGGGTGATCTGCCGGGACTGCGAGCGGGTGCCGCGGTTGCCCGTCAGCCGGGGGGCGATCAAGGAACTGGCCTGGGTCGCCGGCGGCGATTTGGTTCGCGTCCAGCGGATGCGATGTTCGGACGAGGCCCTGCGGATGGGCGAGGCGCTGATGGAAACCTTCGTTCCGTTTCACTTGGGACGCGAGGTGCGCAGCCTGAAATTCCTGCGAAACCTGCGTGAGAGTGGAGCGCTGGCGTGAGCGGCGATTGGCGGCAGCGCCTGGCATCGGGGCCGGTGGCGGCCAGCGCCCCGTGCCGCATCGATCTTGGTGGCACCCTGGACCTGGCCGCTGTCGGGCTGCCGTTGGACAACCTGGCCCCTTGCACCGTGAACATCGCCCTGGATCTGAGAACCCGCGTGTCGGTGAGTCTGGGGCGCCCCGGCCGGATCCAGGTGGCGGCCAACGGATTTGACCCCGCCGTCTTTGCCACCGGCCAGGCGCCCTATGACCACCCCCTGGGACTCATTTTCGCAGTGGCCGACGCCTTCGGCGTCGACGGTGTGCAAATCCGAATCGCCAGCAGTTCTCCGCCACGCAGCGCCCTGGGCGGCTCGTCGGTGGCCGCTGTGGCCCTGGTGGCGGCGTTGACTCACGCCGCCGCTCCTCAGGCGGCTCGGCGCGTCAACCGGCGCCAGGTCGCTCTTCTGGCCCAACGCATCGAGGGGGCCGCCGCCGGCGTGGCTTGCGGCCTGCAGGACCAGCTGGCCGCGGCATTTGGCGGCATCAACGCGTGGTACTGGTCTCATCGGCGCGGACCGGGGGGCTTTCGCCGACGGCGCCTGGCGGCGCCCGGTGGAATCGAGGCCCTGAACCGCTGTTTCCTGGTGGCCTACGGTGGAAATCCCCACGTCTCCCAGGACATCAACGGCCGCTGGGTGCAGGCTTTCCGGCGCGGCGGCGATCAGCGCGAACTGTGGCGGCGCATCGCCGCCTTGACCCATGACTTCATCGACGCCTGGGCGCGGGGAGACCTGGAGGCCGCCGGGGAGGTCCTGAACAGCGACACCCGGCTGCGCTGCCAGATGACCCCAGAGGTGCTGGACGAAGCCGGGCAGCGCCTGGTAGAGGCCGCCGTGGAGGCCGGATGCGGGGCACGCTTTGCCGGTGCGGGGGGCGGAGGATGCATCTGGGCACTGGGAACGGCCCCGGCCATTGCCAGGTTGCGGGAAACGTGGCAAACTGTACTCGCGTCCATCCCCGGCGGTCTTCTTCTGGACGCCCGGGTCGATAGGCGGGGCGTGGCGGTTTCCCGGTCGCCGCGCGTTTCAGCAGAGACCCCGAGCCGGTGATCAAGAACCGGCGGCCGGCGCGGATTTCGAATTCATGGGCCGGCTGTATCCGGTAGGGGATATATGGGGGTCGCCCACCGTCCGTTTCAGCGGAATTGATGCCCAGTGGCGCTGGGCGAAAACCGGTTTGTCCAGCAACGACGGCCGACACTGGCCGGTGAAGAGGTGATCGATGCATTTTCAGGACGTGATCTTGTCGCTGCAAAAATTCTGGGCGCGCAAAGGGTGTGTCTTGGTTCAACCGTATGACATGGAAGTGGGGGCGGGGACTTTTCACCCGGCCACCCTGTTGCGGTCTCTGGGGCCCGAGCCGTGGAACGTGGCCTACGTCCAGCCTTCGCGCCGGCCCACCGACGGCCGTTACGGGGAAAATCCCAACCGTCTCCAGCACTACTACCAGTACCAGGTGATCCTCAAGCCGTCGCCGGCCGACGTCCAGCAACTCTACCTGCAGAGCCTCGGGGCCTTGGGCATCGATCCGTTGGCCCACGACATCCGCTTCGTCGAGGATGACTGGGAATCGCCGACCCTGGGCGCTTCGGGGCTCGGGTGGGAGGTGTGGCTCGATGGGATGGAGATTACCCAATTTACCTACTTTCAGATTGCCGGCAGCATCGAGCTGGACCCGATTTCGGTGGAGATCACCTACGGGCTGGAGCGCATCGCCATGTACCTGCAAAAAGTCGACAACGTCTACGATTTGCGCTGGAATGACCGGATCTGCTACGGCGATGTTCACCACCGGCAGGAGGTGGAACAGTCCACCTACAATTTCGAGGTTGCCGATATTCCCATGCTCTTGGACTTGTTCGGAAAATACGAGTCCGAAGCCAAGGCGGTGATCGCTTCCGGCCTTGTGCTACCCGCCTATGAGTACACCCTCAAGTGCTCCCACACCTTCAACCTGCTTGACGCACGCAACGCCATCAGTGTCACCGAGCGCACCGGCTACATTGCCCGGATCCGTCACCTGGCCCGGCTTTGCGCCGAGGCCTATCTCCGGCAGCGCGAGGCGATGGGATACCCGCTGCGGACCGAGACGGAGACGGCGGCTTAACCGGCAAAACCTGCCTGCTGGCAACGGCCCAACACCGGGCACAGCACAACCAGAGGAAGCCATGGATAGTTTATTGCTTGAGATTGGAACCGAGGAGATGCCGGCCGGATACATCCAGCCGGCCCTGGACGCCATGGCGGTGCAGCTGCTGCGGCGGATGGACGAGGCGCGGATCGCCCACGGTGAGGCCCGTACCTTCGGCACGCCCCGGCGGTTGGCCGTGCTGGTGGACGATGTGGCCCCCAAGCAGGCGGCCGTTTCCACGGAGATGATCGGCCCACCGGCCAAGGTCGCCTACGACGCCGAGGGACGCTTGACCCTGGCTGCCGAAAAGTTTGCCGAAAAGGCCGGGGTGAAAATCGGGGCATTGTCGATTCGGCACACCGAGCGCGGAGACTACCTGGTGGCGCGCAAGACGGAACGTGGACGCGCCACCCGCACCCTGCTGCAGCAGATTCTCCCCGAGGTGATCCTGGCGCTGCCCTTCCCCAAGACCATGCGCTGGGGAAGCTTGAAGATCGCCTTCGGGCGGCCGATTCACAACCTGGTGGCCATGTTAGGCGACCGGGTGGTTGCCTTCAATCTCGGTGGGATCAAGAGCGGACGAGCCACCCGGGGCCATTTTTTCATGCATCCGGGCAAGATTTCCCTCGCCGATGCGCGCCACTACGTTGATCGGCTTCGTGAAGCCCAGGTTATCGTCGCCATCGACGAGCGTCGCCAGGCCGTGGCCGAAGCGGTGGAGGCCGCCGCCCGGTCCGCTGGCGGCACGGTGATCGATGACCCGGCCCTGCTGGACATCGTCACCAACCTGGTGG
>DQXI01000227.1 GCA_011042305.1 Desulfobacteraceae bacterium | reverse complement strand
TGCCACCGTGGGCGGCCTGGTGGCCGTTCACCAGTTCGTTCGCATCGGCGATTACGCCTTCATCGGCGGCAAGTCGGCCGTGGTCAAGGACATCCCGCCTTTCGTGATCGCCGCCGGGGATCGTGCCACCCTCCACGGGCTCAACCGGGTCGGGCTCCAGCGCCACGGTTTTTCCCAGGAGACCCTAGCGGCCCTGAAAAAGGCTTACCGCATCGTGTTTCGCTTCGGCCTGACGCTCAAGGAGGCATTGTCCCGGGTCGAGGCCGAGGTGCCGCCCACGCCCGAAGTCGTCCAGTTCATCGCGTTTCTCAAGTCTTCCCAGCGGGGCATTACCCGTTAGGCGGGCGGCGACGCCCTTTTCGGAGAACTGCATGCAATCGATCGGTTTGATTGCCGGCGGCGGTCAATTTCCCCTCGTTTTCGCCCGCCGGGCCGCGGCCCGGGGGTACCGGGTCATCGCCGCCGCCTACCACGGGGAAACCGAGGCGGCCCTGGCCGGTGAGGTCGCCGCCATCGAGTGGTTCTACCTGGGGCAGGTGGGGCGGCTGGTGCGGTTTTTCAAAACCCACGGCGTCAACGAGGCGGTGATGATGGGGCGGATCACCAAGACGCGGATGTTCACCAACGTGCGGCCGGACGCCAAGGCCATCGGGCTGCTGGTGCGCATGCGCCACACCCACGACGACAGGCTGCTCAGGGCGTTCGCCGGCCTCCTCGAGGCCGAGGGGATCCGGGTGCGACCCGCCACCTTCCTGCTGCCCGAAATGCTGGCGCCGTCCGGCTGCTGGACCCGGCGGCGCCCCGGCCGCGGCGAGATGGCCGATTTGCGCCTCGGTTGGGACATCGCCCGGGAAATCGGCCGCCTGGACATCGGCCAGTGCGTGGTGGTGGGCGGCGGCACCGTGCTGGCGGTGGAGGCCATCGACGGCACCGACGCCACCCTGCGCCGGGGGGGCGCCCTGGGCAGGGGGGAGGCCGTGGCGGTGAAAGTCTCCAAGCCGACGCAGGACCTGCGCTTTGACATGCCCGCGGTGGGGGTGGAAACGGTGGCCAGCATGCACGCGGCCGGAATCCGCGCCCTTGCGGTGGAGGCCGGCCGGGCCGTGGTGTTCGACCGGGAAAAGATGATCGCCCTGGCGGATCTCCACGGCATCGCCATCGTTGGATGGCCGGAGGAGGGGGACGAGCGATGAGTCGACTGCGGGTCGCGGTGGTGGGCGTCGGCTACCTGGGCCGGTTTCACGCCGCCAAGTACGCCGGCCTCGAGGGGGTCGAGCTGGTGGGGGTGGCCGACAGCGATCTCGGCCGGGCCGAGCAGGTCGCCGCCGAGGTGGGCTGCCGGGCCTACGGCGACTACCGCCGGCTGCTGGGGCAGGTGGATGCGGTGAGCATCGTGGTACCCACCCCGGCGCATTTCGAAGTCGGCCGGGATTTTCTCTCCCACGGCGCCGACGTGCTCATTGAAAAGCCCATCACCGTCACCCTGGCCGAAGCCGACGCCCTCATCGACTTGGCCGAGGCGCGGGGCCGCCTGATCCAGGTAGGCCACCTGGAGCGTTTCAACCCTGCCCTGGCGGCCGCACGGGACCAGATCGGCGATCCGCGCTTCATCGAAGCCCGCCGCTTGAACAGCTACACCCCCCGGGGCACCGATGTGCCGGTGGTCCTGGACCTGATGATCCACGACATCGAGATCATCCTGCACCTGGTGCCGGCGCCCGTGCGCGACATCCGGGCCACGGGCCTGGCCGTTGTCTCGCCCCAGGCGGACGTGGCCAGCGCCCGCCTGGAGTTCGCCAACGGGTGCGTGGCCCACCTCAGCGCCAGCCGCCTGGCCGCCCACAGCGAGCGGCGCATGCATCTCTACCAGGCCGACGGCTGCCTGGAGGTGGACTTCGGCCAGCGCCGCCTCGCCGTGGTGAGGATCGATCCCGCCGTTCCGCCTCCCGGCCTGCGGAGCGACGCGCGACAAATGGAGGCCGGCGACGCCCTGGCCGACGAGATCCGCGCCTTCGTTGAAGCGGTGTGCCGGCGCCGCGCCCCCGAGGTGACCGGGCGGATGGGCCGCGCGGCCCTGGACGTGGCCCTGCGGATCCTGGCGCAGATCGAGGCTTCAGGCGGCGCCCCGGCGGCCAAGAGAGGGGCGTCGTGAATCCCGGCCCCCTGATGATCATCGCCGGCGAGGCATCGGCCGATGTCCACGGCGCCGGCCTCGTGCAGGCGCTGCGGCGGCGCCAGCCGGACCTGGCCTGTTTCGGCGTGGGCGGCCCGGCCCTGCGCAGCGCCGGGGTGGAGATCATCGTGGATGCCGCCGCCCTGGCGGTGGTGGGCATCACCGAGGTGGCGTTCAAGGCCCGGGCCCTGGCCGACGCCCTGGGCCGGGTGCGCCGGGCCCTGGCCCGGCGGCGGCCGGCCCTGCTGGTGCTCATCGACCTGCCGGATTTCAATCTCATGGTGGCGGCCACGGCCCGGCGCCTGGGGATCCCGGTGCTCTACTACATCGGCCCCCAGATCTGGGCCTGGCGTCCCGGCCGCATCCGCCGGATCGCCCAGCGGGTGGATCACATGGCGGTGATCCTGCCTTTCGAGGCGTCCCTCTACCGCCGTCACGGGGTGCCGGTGACCTTCGTGGGGCACCCGTTGATGGACGCGGCGCCGCCGCCGAGCGTCGAGCCCCCGGGGCCGCCGCGGGTGGGGCTGCTGCCCGGCAGCCGGGACCGGGAGATCGAGCGCCACCTGCCCCAGATGCTGGCCGCCGCCTGCCAGGTGGCCCGGCGGCGTCCCGACGTTCGCTGGACGGTGTCCATCGCCCCGGGCGTGGACCCGGCTTTCGTCCACCGCATCATCGCGGACGCCAATCCGCCGGTTTCCCTGGACACGGTGACCGGCGGCGTCCGCGGCATCCTGGCCGAAAGCACCCTGGTGGTGGCCGCCTCGGGCACCGTGACCCTGGAGGCGGCGGTGGCCGGTACGCCGACCATCATCGTCTACAAGGTGTCGGCCCTGAGCTACCGGCTGGGCCGGGCCCTGATCCGGGTGCCGTTCATCGGCCTGGCCAACCTCATCGCCGGGGCCCCGGTGGTGCCGGAACTGATCCAGGACCAGGTCACCGGCGAAAACATCGCCGGCCATGTCCTGTCGCTGCTGGAAGATCCGGCCCGGCGCCGGGCCATGCGGACCGCCCTGGCCCGGGTGCGCCTCCGCCTCGGAGCGCCGGGGGCCGGCGAACGGGTCGCGGCTATCGCCTGGCGCATGCTTACCGCTGATTTTTCATCCAAGTGAGATGATGTGATTATGGCAGCTTCCTTCATTCACCTGAGCGACCGGCACCGCCAGTTGCTGGCCCTGATCCGGGCTCATTGGGGCCGGCTGGCCTTGTCGATGATCTGCATGCTGGTCATCGCCGGGGCCACCGCCGCCACCGCCTACCTGGTCAAGCCGGTGCTCGACGATATCTTCTTCGAGCGCAACCGCACCATGCTGAAATTGATCCCGCTGGCGATCATCGGGATCTACTTCGCCCGCGGCGTGGGCATGTACGTCCAGAGCTACCTGATGAGCTACGTGGGCGAGCGCATCATCCTGACCCTGCGCACCCGGCTCTACGACCGCATCCAGGACCTGCCCATCTCTTTTTTCCAGCGCGAGCGCACCGGCGTGCTGATGAGCCGCATCACCAACGACGTCAACATCATCAAGGCGATGGTGTCGGTGGCGGTGACCAGCAGCCTGCGGGACGCCTTCACCATCCTGGGGCTGGTCTTCGTCATTTTTTACCGGGACTGGAAGATGGCCCTCTTCGCCCTGGTGATCCTGCCGGCGGCCTTTTTCCCGGTGGTGGAGTTCGGCCGGCGGGTGCGCCGGGCCAGCACCGGCTGCCAGGAGGCCATGGCCGACATGAGCGTGTTTCTCCACGAGACCATCGCCGGCAACAAGATCGTCAAGGCCTTCGGCATGGAGGCCCACGAGAAAAAGCGGTTCCGGGAGAAGTGCGAGCACCTGTTCCGGGTGGAGATCCGGGCCGTGGTGGCCCGCAGCCTCTCGTCGCCGGTGATGGAGTTTCTCGGCGGCCTGGGCATCGCCTTCATCATCTGGTACGGCGGGGCCAAGGTCATCGACGGCACTTCCACCGCCGGCACCTTCTTCTCCTTCATGGCCGCCGTGCTGATGCTCTACGATCCGGTCAAGAAGCTCAGCGCTCTCAACAACACCGTCCAGCAGGGGCTGGCGGCCCTGGACCGGGTGTTCGACATCATCGAGACACCCTCGGAGATTATCGAGGTCCCCGACGCGCAGGTCCTGGCGCGCCGGCCCCACCGGGTGGCCTTTCACGACGTGTGGTTCCGCTACGAGGAGGCCTGGGTCCTGCAAGGCATCGATCTGAGCGTGCGCGAGGGCGAGGTGCTGGCCCTGGTGGGCATGAGCGGCGGGGGCAAGACGACCCTGGTGAACCTGATTCCGCGCTTTTTCGACGTCACCCGCGGCCGGATCACCATCGACGGGGTGGATCTCCGGCACATTACCATCGCCTCCCTGCGGGATCAGATCGCCCTGGTGACCCAGGAGCCGATCCTGTTTAACGACACGGTGCGCAGCAACATCGCCTACGGCCGCCCGGGCGCCACCGAAGAGGAGATCATCGCCGCGGCCACCGCCGCCTATGCCGATCCGTTCATCCGCAGCCTGCCCCGGGGCTACGACACCAACATCGGCGAGTTGGGGGGGCGGCTGTCCGGGGGGGAAAAACAGCGGTTGTGCATCGCCCGGGCCCTGATCAAGGATGCGCCCATCCTGATCCTGGACGAAGCGACCTCGTCGCTGGACACCGAAGCGGAGATGCTGGTGCAAAAGGCGCTGGAAAACCTCATGCGCGGCCGCACCACCTTCGTCATCGCCCACCGGCTGTCCACGGTGGAGCGGGCCGACCGCATCGCCGTGGTGGTGGCGGGGCGGATCGTGGAAGAGGGCACCCACCGTCAGTTGATCGAGCGCGGGGGCGAGTACTGCAAGCTTTACCGGATGCAGTTCGGCGACGGCCGCGAAGGTGAAGACGCGTGAGCACGCTCATCGACCGGTACCTGTTGCGCGAATTTTTGCCGCCCTTCGCCCTCAACCTGGTGTTTTTCACCTTCGTCTTTCTCATGACGCGCATCCTGGAGATCACCAACATGGTGGTCAACTACCGCATCGGGCTGGGCGCCGTGGCCCTGATGCTCGTGTACGCCACGCCGCGCTTTCTCGAGTTCGTCGTGCCCATGTCGGTGATGATGGCGATCCTGCTCACCCTGCTGCGGCTTTCGGGGGACAACGAGATCGTGGCCCTGAAAGCCGGGGGAATCAGCGTCTACCGGCTGCTGCTGCCGGTGATGACCTTCGCCCTCATCGGCTGCCTGATCACGTTGCTGATCACCCTCTGGGCCGCCCCCCGGGGGCGGCTGGCACTGAAGGGGCTGGTGGCGCAGGCCACCCGCGCCACCGACCTGAGCCTGGTGCTCAAGGAGCGCACCTTCAACGACGCCTTCGACGGGGTGATGCTGTTTGTCAGCCGCATCGATCCGGGCACCCGGGAGCTGAGGGACGTGTTCATCGAGGACCGGCGCCATCGGCCGCTCAAGATCGCCATCGTCGCCCCCCGGGGGCGCCTGGTGGCCGAGGCCGGAAATAACGCCTATCACCTCGAACTCTTCGGCGGCACGGTGCACCGGGTGGACCTGGCCGGCCGCACCGCCGATACCATCGGCTTCGAGAGCTACGAGGTGGCCCTGAAGGTCAAGCCGTCCAGGGCCGCCGTGGCGGCCCCGCCTTCCGAGGACGAAATGGGGTTTGCCGAGCTGGGGCGCTGGATCGATTCCCTGCCCCCGGACGATCAACGCTATTTTTCCGCCCGCCTCGCCTGGCACCAGAAGCTGGCCATCCCCGCCGCCTGTCTCTGCCTGGGATTCATGGCCCTGCCCCTGGGGATCCAGTCCCGCACGGCGCGGCGCTCCTTCGGGCTGGGCCTGGGGCTGGCGAGCTTCCTGGCCTACTACCTGCTGCTGTCGGCCGGCAAGATCCTGGGGGAGGCCGGGTACCTGACCCCGGTGGTGGGCATGTGGCTGCCCAACGCCGTCAGCGCCGCCTTCGGGTTCTGGCTCATGGCGCGCGCGGCCCGGGAGCGGCCGGTGCAGTGGCGCCTGTGGCCCATGAGGTGACCCGTCGTGTCCATCATAGACCGCTACCTGATCCGCGAGATCCTGCGCATGGCCGCCATCGTCCTGGTGATGGTGGTGGGGGTGTATCTGGCGGTGGATTTTTTCGAGAAGGTGGACAACTTTCTCGAAAAAAACGTTCCGCTGGACCGGGCCTTGGCCTACCTCACCTACAAGCTGCCGTTCATCGTGGCCCAGGTGATGCCTCTGGGCCTGCTGCTGGCCGTTACCATCACCTTCGGGTTGATGAACAAGCGCAACGAGCTGCTGGCCCTGCGGGCCGGGGGGGTGGGCCTCGGCCGGTTGATGCGGCCGATCGTGGCGCTGGGGATCCTGTCCACCATCCTGCTGTTCTTCCTCTCCGAGGCGGTGGTGCCGCCCACCATGGACCGGGCCAACCGCATCTGGCGGGGGGAGGTGCGACAGGAGGCCATGCTGGTCTCCCGGCAGCACAACATCTGGGTCAAGGGGAGGCGCTCGATCGTCTTTCTGCAGCACTACCACGGCCCCAGCCGAACCGCCTACGGCCTGACGGTCAACCGCTTCGACGACGACTTCAGGCTGGTGGAACGCCTCGATGCCGAGGCCGGGTCGTACCGCGACGGGCGATGGCGGCTGGTGGGGGTCATGGCCCAGCGCCGCCGGCCCGGGGGCGGGGCGATGACGGTCACCTTCCACGACACGTTGACCGCGGCGCTGGAGCTGGCGCCCGAAGACCTGAGCCGGGCCGCGCGCGAGGGCAGCGAAATGAGCTACGGCGAACTGCGCCGGCACGTCGAGCGAATGGCGGCCGAAGGCTACGACGCCGGCGCGTACCGGGTGGATCTGCAGGCCAAGCTGGCCTTCCCGGTCATCTGCCTGATCCTGGCCGTGGTGGGCGCCGGCATCGGCCTGCACCGCCTGGCCCACGGGGGATTGGCCCTGGCGGTGGCCATCGGGCTGGGGCTGGCCTTTCTTTACTGGGTGTTTTTCAGCTTCTGCCTGTCGTTGGGTTACGGGGAGATGCTGCCGCCGCTGGTGGCCGCCTGGGCCGCCAACCTGCTGTTCGCCTGCATCGCCGGGGTGGTGATGCTGGCGGTGGACTGAAGCGAGCGTGGCGCGGCCCGCGCGGACCGCTTCGCGGGGTTGCGTAAAGTCATCAGCTGAGCCGCCGTACGCCGGCGTGGAAGGTTTCGGGTTCCAGTCGAAAAACCAGGATGTCGCCTCCAGGTACGTCCTGGCACCGGAAATCGCACACCTGAAACCTGGAATTTGGGATCCGCACAACGGCCCCGACAACTGACAACTGATAACTGACAACTGATAACTGATAACTGATAACTGGTAACTGATAACTGGTAACTGGTAACTTGAAGTTGAGGGGCCCCATCCGCCTGCACATGACCATGAACCGTGCCCTGCTGACCTACAACATCCTGCTGCACGCCGCCGCGGCCCTGGGAGGCCCCTTCGTGCTGCCGCCGGTGCTGGCGCGGCGCAAGTGGCGATCCCAGCTCGGTCAGCGGTTGGGATTGACCGGCCTGGCGCCGGGGCGCGGCAGGGGCGGGCCGTTCTGGATCCACGCCCTCTCGGTGGGCGAGACGCTTTCGGCCCTGCCGCTGGTGGCCGCCCTGCGCCGGCGCTGGCCCCGCCGCGGCATCTTCTTTTCCACCACCACCCTCACCGGCCAGCACATCGCCCGGGAGCGCCTCGCCGGGCTGGTGGACCGGCTGTTCTTCTTTCCCTGCGACCTGCCGGCGGTGGTGCGCTCGCGCCTGCGCCAGGTGCGTCCGGATGTGGTCATCCTGGTGGAGACCGACCTGTGGCCCAACTTTCTCGCCCGGGCGGCGGCGCTGGCAATCCCGGTGGCCCTGGTCAACGCGCGCATCAGCCGGGCTTCCTTTGAGGGCTATCGCCGCGCCCGGGCGCTGACGCGGCCGATGTTCGGCAGCCTGGCGGCGGTGGCGGCCCAGAGCGACCTCGATGCCCGGCGCCTGCGGGCGCTGGGAGTGGCGCCGGAACGCCTGGCGGTGACCGGCAGCCTCAAGTTCGACCAGGCGGACAACGACGATCCGGCCGCCCTCGCGGCCGTTTATCGGCGGTGTTTGCAGGTGGACCAAGACGCGCCGGTCTTCGTGGCCGGCAGCACCCACCGGGGCGAAGAGGAAGAGGCCCTGGCGGCGGCCTGCCGTCGCTGGCGCCGGCGGTTTGCCGAACTGCGCCTGGTGGTGGCCCCCCGGGACCCGCTGCGGGCCGCGGAAGTGGCGCGCCTCTTCCGGCGCCACGGCCTGGAATGCCGCCTTTGGAGTCGACCGGCTGAAGCCGGAGGGGGGGAACCGGTGGTGGTGGTGGACCGCATGGGCTTCTTGCGGCGCCTGTACGCCGCCGCCAGCGTGGC
>DQXI01000256.1 GCA_011042305.1 Desulfobacteraceae bacterium | reverse complement strand
TCTTGAGATGCTCGATATGGTCAACGAGCAGTTGACCCTGGCCGGCCGGGAGCCGATCGCCTTTGACAACGACTGCCGGGAGGGGATCTGCGGGATGTGCGGCGCGGTGATCAACGGCCGGCCGCACGGTCCGCAGCGGGGTACGACACTATGCCAGCTTCACATGCGCCAGTTTGCCGACGGCGACACGCTGGCCATCGAGCCGTTTCGGGCGCGGGCCTACAAGGTAATACGTGACCTGGTGGTGGACCGTTCGGCGCTGGACGCGGTGATGGTGGCCGGCGGTTACATTTCGGCCAACACGGGTTCGGCGCCGGAGGCCAACGCGACGCCGATTGCGGCGGCCACGGCGGAGCGGGCGATGGATGCGGCGGCGTGCATCGGCTGCGGGGCGTGCGTGGCGGCGTGTCCCAACGCGGCGGCGATGCTGTTTGTGGGGGCCAAGGTGAGCCACCTGGCGTTGCTGCCCCAGGGGCGCCCCGAGGCGGCGCGGCGGGTGCTGGCGATGGTGCGCGAGGCGGACCGGCAGGGTTTTGGCAACTGCACCAACGTGACCGAGTGCGAGGTGGAGTGCCCCAAGGAGATCTCGATAGCTCACATCGCGCGCATGAACCGCGAATTCATCAAGGCCGCCATCGCCAGTGACGAAAGATGAAATGCGGGCCACCGTGCGCCTGAACTTGCAAAATCGTTCCGATGGATTTGACCTTCTCTCAAATTGCCGAGTGCCTCAGCGTGGCCGAACCGACCCTGGAACGCTGGATCCGCCAGGGCCGGATCCCCGTGGAGCGTGTCGGCGGCGAGTGCCGCTTCAACTTGGCGGTGCTGGAACGCTGGGCCCGGGACCACAACATGCATTTTTCCCTCTCCGAGGTCGAGCAGAAGAAGCCGCCGGGGGCAATTGCCGATGGACTGGCGGAGGCGATGGGCCGCGGGGGGGTCCACCGTGATATCGGCGGCGACAGCATTAATGCTGTCCTTAAGAATGCCGTGGCCCGTCTCACCATGCTGCCGCCGCCGGTGCGAGACGAACTCTATGACCGGCTGGTAAGCCGGGAGCAGCTCAGCTCCACCGGCATCGGCCGCGGGGTGGCCATTCCCCATCCGCGCAGCCCCATTGGGGGGGGCATGCCGATTATTGCCACGGCCTTTTTACGCAACCCCATCGATTTCAAGGCGGTGGACGATCAACCGGTCTTCGTGCTTTTCATGTTGATCAGCGACTCCATCGACAGCCATTTGCACCTGCTCTCACGGTTGGCCTTTTGCCTGCGAGACGATGACTTTTTGGCTTTCCTGCGGCGGTATCCCGAGGCCGATGCCCTGTTCAAACGTATCGCCACCTTCGAAAAGCGGCTCGACGACCGCCACTGAACACGAGGCATGCCGGCACCCAAGCCATGGCGAAAATTCGCCAACTGGAATTTTTTTCGAAACGACGACCGGCTCCTGCTGATCGCCATCGCTTTGGTGGTCGGCGCCTGCAGCGGCCTCGCCGCCCTGGCGCTCAACCGCTCCCTCGCGGTGGTCCTGCATTGGTTGCAACCCTACCGCACCCAGGTATGGGCTTTCGTTCTGCCCGGCATCGGGGCGGCGCTTTCTTCGTTGTTTCTCGACAAGATCGTAAACGAGGGCGCCGGACACGGCGTGCCGGAAGTGGTCTATGCCGTGTCGCGCTACGGCGGCTTGATGCGTTTTCGCAGCAGCTATTCGAGGCTGGTTTCAAGCTTTCTGACCATCGGCAGCGGCGGCAGCGCCGGCCCCGAGGCGCCGGTGGTGATGAGCGGGGCTGCCATCGGATCGAACATTGCCAAGTATTTTTCCCTTAACGACCGCCAGCGCATCACGCTCGTAGGCTGCGGGGCGGCCGGCGCCATCGCCTCGATCTTCAACGCTCCCATCGCCGGCATGGTCTTTGCCATCGAGGTTATTCTCGGCGAATGGAGCGCGCTTAATATCATTCCCATTGCCATGGCGGCCGTCAGCGGCACCGAGGTCAGCCGCATCCTTCGGGGGAACCAGATTGCTTTTGAACATCGCCTGTTCGACATTCATCTGATCGACATCGCCGCCTCGGTGGGGTTGGCCATTGCCGCAGCCCTGGCCTCGGTGCTGCTGACGCGCACGCTGCGTGCAACCCACCGTCTGGCCGGCCGGCTGCCGGTTCCACTGGCTCTCCGAGCCGCTGCCGGCGGCTGTGCCGTGGGCTTGCTCGGCCTTTGGTTGCCCGTGGTGCTCGGCGAAGGCTACCACGCCATCGACGAGATGATCGGCGGTCACTTTACCGCAGGCTTGCTGATCGTGGCGGCCGCCGTGCTGGCCAAGATTCTGGCCACGGGCTTGACCCTCGGCTCGGGTGGCTCCGGCGGCATTTTCGCCCCTTCCCTGGTCATCGGCAGTCTGGTGGGGTTGACCTACCACCGCTTGCTGGTCTGGGCCTGGCCGGGAGCCGACTGGGTCAACGAGGGGTGTTTTGCCCTGCTGGGCATGGCCGGACTGATCAGCGGCATGCTGCAGGCCCCGCTGACGGGCATTTTTCTTATCGTGGAGATCACCGGCGGGTATGAAACGATATTGCCGCTGATCATCGTGTCGACCATCGCCACCACCATGAGCCACTATCTCGAACCGGCTTCTTTCTATCTGAAGGATCTGGTCGAACGCGGCCAGCTCCTGCGGCCGGGGACCGACCGGCGGGTGCTTGCCGACATGAGCGTGCGCGAGCTGCTCGAAACCGACTGCATTCCGGTATCGCCCGAAATGCGGCTGCGGGATTTTATCGAGGTGCTCAAGCGCTCACGGCGCAACTATTTTCCGGTCAATGACCCCAAAACCGGCGTTTTTCTGGGCATCGTCTACCTGGACGACATCCGCCCCTACCTCTTCGACCCGCTTCTCTACGACGCGGTCGTGGTTGGCCAGATCATGCACAGCGACGTGGCCGTTGCCTCGCCGGACGACGAACTGAACGACATTCTGCGCCGGATGGACGCGGGCCGTCTTTTTTCCATGCCGGTGGTCTCCGACGGCATTTTCCTGGGCATGGTTTCCAAGGCGACCCTGCTCGATCGTTACCGTCGGGAGCTGATGGTGCAAACCTGTTGGCAGCAAGGAGCCTGACCATGGAAAATCGGTTGCTGCACATTTTTCGCAACACCCCGCTGGGCCGTGAGACCTTTTTACAGTCTATCTATTTTTGCAGCCAGATCGGCCTCTCGCTCACCGTGTACATCCCACTGTCGACAAAGTTTCTGATGTACTTCGAGAATGATGTGGTGCAAGTTGATCTGGACAACTCATACCTCACCGGTCCCGAGACCGCCGAGGCCCATGCCCGGCAGCTGATCGAAGCGGCGGGCCTGCGGGCCAAATTTTTAACTCCGAAATACTTCACCGCCTCGACCCTGCCGGACATTCCGACCGACTTCGATTTCATGTGCTGTCCGCGGACCATCAGCGACCTGTCGAGCAAGGTCGGCCTGGGCTACATCGGTCCCCGCGTGCGCCGCATCGTGGGCGCCGCCCGCTACCCCGTGCTCATCCCCAGTGTTGCCTACAAGCCCTGGCAAAGCGTGATCGTGTTTTTCGGCGGTTCCAGCAACGCGGTCAAGGCCTTCCGCCTTGGACTGGCCATCTCCCGTCGGAGCGGATTGCCCCTGGATCTGTACACCCAGGCGGAAGGGCGCTCCCGGGCCGACTACCGGGAGGGGATCGAGGCGGCCGGGCTGGGCCAGGCCCTGGAAGAAAGTGTCCGCCATTGGTATTTTTTCGAATCGGGGGGCTTGGAAGAGAATCTCTACAACGTTCCCCATGACGCCCTGGGGGTGGTGGGGGCCTTTGGCCACGGATTGATTCGCGACTTGCTCTTCGGCAGCAAAATGGAAGAGATACAGTCGATCCTGCCAAACAGTCTGCTCATCGTCGGGCCCAAATACAGCGCCCGGTTTTAACCGCCGTCAAATTGACGGCGTCTCAGGCCGGCAGCTCGATCCTGTTTTTTCCCGGGGTTGATAGGCATCCCGAGGTCAGAGGTGGATCTGTTCCAGGTCGACCCGGCGCCGCAGCAGGCGGCGGCAGGTTTCCCTGACAGCGGGGCCGGCATCGGTGGCCAGCAGGCGAAGGGAAGGGGGCTGGGTCGGCAATGACGGTGCTTCTTGCAAGGGCGGGTCTGCCAGGTGTCCCAGGACCAGGGCCAACGGATCGATGAGACGCACCCGCCGGCCGATCTTGCGCTGGATCAGGGGCGCGATCGGGCCGCAGCAACCCGTGCCGAGAATCAGGGTGTCCACCTGGCGCACCTTGAGCCGGTGAAGATACTTCTTGATAATCATCCGGGTTTCAGGGCGCTTTTCCCAACCGGCGTCCAGCAGCGGCCCCACCAGGGGGGCGGCGACCTGGTGGACCCGGGCGTCGGGACGGCGGTCTGCGATGTACCGGGGGTAGGCCACGCTGGCCACCGTGGCGCGGCTGGCGATGACGCCGATGCGGCCGCTGGGCGAGACGGCGGCCGCTGCGGCAGCGGCCAGGCGCACCGGATCGACGAGGCAAAGTCCGGCCGCCGATGAATCCTCGCGCAAGGCGGCCATTGTCTGGCTGGCCAGGATGACCTGGGTTGCCCCTTGGCGGCGAAGGAAGTCGAGCCCGTCGCCGAGGCGGCGACGGATCAGGGCCGTGCTTCGCTCGCCGACGGGTCTGTGGGCGGTATCGGCCAGGAGGCAGACGGAAAGCCGCGGCCAGCGGGAGGCGATGGCCGCGGCCAACGGCACTCCGCCCAGGTCGGCGTCCAGGATGCCGATCTTGACAGTGGCCGGCTCTGTTTGCATCATTGTCCCGTCCACGGGGCGGTCAACGTCCTGCTCCATCGTTGTCGCCCATCTTCAAAGGCTTTACGCCAGTTTCCAGGAGGCCCATGCCTGATTCTCTTCCCGGCGCCAAGATGAACCAGCGGATTTTCAAGCTGGGCCTGGCCGTCGAAACCATTTCCGCCTACCTGCTGTGCTGCGCCCTGGCTGACGAGGGGCGCCCGCTGACCCGCTCCGGCTTGCTCCGGGTGTGGACCGCCTCTCCCGGGGCCCTGGATCGGGCCCTGTCCGAGTTGATCGACGCCGCCATCCTTGAGCCCGTCGACACGGAGGACGGCTACCGGATTCTGCCTGCCTCCGCCTGGCGCAGGACCTGAAGCGCCCACGGCAACACCAAATGAGCTGGTTACGCGCCGTCGTTTGGGGAAGCTGATTCCCGCGCCAGCACACGGGCCACCACCGCACGGATCGTCTCGTCGGCCACGTCGGTGCGCATGCCGGGGCAGGTGGTGGCCATGGCGTGCCAGTTGGCCACGTCCTTAAGCACGGCCGGGATGAAGGGCCAGCGGCGGCACATGAGCGGCTTGACCGGGTGAATGGTGCACACCTCGTCCCAGAAGATGCAGTAGCCGTCGCTGCGTTGGGCCAGCAGAGGACGGCTTCCGCTGCGGCAGAGGTAGCGGGCGCGAAAGGCCGGCACGGCGCAGTCGATGTAGGCGGCGATGGCATCGATGTCGGCGTCGGTGACGTAGGTGCCGCCAAATCCCTGGCAGCACCGGCCGCAGCGCTGGCATTGAAACAGGTCGTCGGCGTCAAATGCCATGGCGGCCATCCAGAGCCCGCTTCAAGGTGGCCTGGTCGATGAACTTGAGGTCTCCGCCGATGGGAACGCCGCAGGCGATGCGGGTGAGGCGTAGCGACGGACCGGCGAGGATGCGGGCCAGGTAGGCGGCGGTGGCGTCCCCGGCTACCGTGGGGCTGGTGGCGAGGATGACCTCCCGGACACCGCCGCTTTCCAGCCGCCGGCGCAGCTCGGCGATGCGAAGGTTCTCCGGGCCAATCCCGTCCATGGGGGCCAAGGCGCCCTGGAGAATGTGGTAGCGGCCCCGGAAGGCGCCGCTTTTTTCGATGGCCACCATGTCGGTGGCCTGCTCCACCACACAGATCTGGCCGGTGTCCCTGGCCGGGTCGGCGCAGATGGGGCACAGAGCCTCGTCGCTGAGGCCGAAGCATTGGCGGCAGGTCCGGGTCTTTTCCTTGACGGCGATCAGGGCCCGCGCCAGCTGCTCGACCTCGGCGCGGGGCGCGCTGATGAGGTGCAGGGTGAGGCGTTCGGCCGTCTTTTCTCCGATGCCGGGCAGCCTGGCGATGCGGCGGATCAGTTCGAGGATCGTGGGGGGGTAGTGGCTCACGATACGGATTTCTTCCCACAGCCTGTCAGAAACCGGGCAGTTTCATTCCGCCGGTGAGCTTGTTCATTTCACTCGAGACCATTTCCTGGCTCTTGCTCAGGGCGTCGTTGACCGCCGCCAGGATCAAGTCCTGCAGCATTTCCACGTCCTCGGGGTCCACCACCTCTTTTTCGATGGTTACCGATACGATCTGGGGCCGGCCGTTGGCCACCACTTGGACCATGCCGCCGCCGGCACTGGCGGTCACGGTGCGTTCGGCCAGCTCCTCCTGGAGCCTGACCATCTGCGATTGGAGCTTTTGGGCCTGTTTGACCATGCTGCCCAGGTTCTTCATTGGGGGTCTCCTTCATGTTCCGCTTCAAGGACGCGCACGTCCATCACCTGTCCGTTGAAAAGTTCGATGGCCTCGGAAACCAGAGGGTGGCCCAGGGCCTCCTGCTTGATCGCGTTGCGCCGCCGGCGCTGGCGGGCGCTGTCGTCCGAACGGTTCCGCGGCGGTGTTTCCAGCACCAGCTTGAGGCGCCTGCCCAGCACTTGGCCGCAGACCGCCTCGATGGCCTCGGTGTTTTTCCGGAGCAATCCGGCGTGAAACCCATTGCCGCCCACCTCCATCACAAGGTCGGCGGCATTGACGGCCTTGATGCGGCAGTGGGCCAGCACCCCGGCCAGCTTCGGGTGACTCTGGCGGATGCAGTCAAAAAGCCGTTCCTCCACCGGGCTGTCGACGGTATCGGGGGCGGCCCTGGACGCCGGAGAAGATGCACCGGCCGGCTCCGGCGACGCCGGCATCGCCCCTTGACGGTCGGCGGACTGGCTGCGCAGGGTGTCGAGCTTGGCCACCAAAGCGTCGATGGTCAGGGGCGGCGGCACCTGGACCAGCCGGGCCAGCACGGTTTCCACCGCCAGGCGCGGCTGGGGCGCCAGGCGTACGAAGCTGTCCTCGCGCAGGAGAAAATCCAGGGTCTGGCTCAACAGCGCCGGCGAGACGCCCGCCACCTGGCTGCCGATGGCGGCCAGCTCGGCCTCCGGCAATTCCACCAGGGCCTCGGCCTTTTCCAGCGTCCGGATCACCAGCATGTGGCGAAACTGTTCGCAAAGGTCCTGGTAGAATTTTCTCAGGTCCATCCCCTGGCTGTAGGCGGCTGCCACCGCATCCAGGATGGCGCCCCAGTCCCGGGCGAGCACGGCGTCGGCCAGTTGCATCAACTGGGCCCGGTCGAAGATCCCCAGCACCTCCTGCACCTGGCCGGCGTCCACCTCGCCGTCGGCGCCGGCGAGTACCTGGTCCAGCAGGCTCAGCCCGTCGCGCAGGCAGCCGTCTGCTTCCCGGGCGATTGTTTCGAGACCGGCCGTGGCCACTTGGCGTCCCTCTTGGCGGCAGATGTCTTCGAGATAGGCGGCGATGGCCCGGGTGGGAATGCGCTTGAGGTCATGGCGCTGGCAGCGCGAGAGGATGGTGGCCGGAATCTTGTGGGGCTCGGTGGTGGCAAAGAAGAACAGCACGTGGGCGGGCGGCTCCTCCAGCGTTTTGAGCAGGGCGTTGAAGGCGCCGGTGCTGAGCATGTGCACTTCGTCGATGATGTAGATCTTGTACCGGCTGTGGTTCGGCATGTACTTGAGGTTTTCCCTCAGCTCGCGCACCTGTTCCACGCCGTTGTTGGAGGCGCCGTCGATCTCGTAGACATCGGCGGCGTTGCCGCCGGTGATCTCCAGGCAGCTGCGGCACCGATTGCACGGCTCGGGCGTTGGCCCCTCGGCGCAGTTCATCGCCTTGGCCAGGATCCGGGCGATGGTAGTCTTGCCGGTACCCCGGGGACCGCTGAACAGGATGGCGTGGGCCAGCCGGCCGGCCCTGATGGCGTTGCTCAGGGTAAGGGTGACGTGATCCTGATGGACCACCTGGGCGAACGTCCCGGGCCTGTATTTGCGGGCCAATACAAGGTAGCTCATCACGTCGGCTCGGTAAAAGAAGAGGGTCGGCGGTATACGGTGAAGCGCTGCGGTCGTGGCGCCGCGGACACCGGCGCCGGCAGCATGGCGATCTGCCGTGGACAAGGGCGGGCGGTGCCGGTGCCGGGCTATTCTGGCAGCAGGATGGCGGAGAGAGAGGGATTCGAACCCTCGGTGCCGCTGTTAACAGCACACACGATTTCCAGTCGTGCACCTTCAGCCAACTCGGTCATCTCTCCGCGACCGTACCCATTCCCGATTTTTCGCAGCCGCCGTCCCCTTGCTGTCTGGGTGAGGACGACGGAGCTTTCCCTTACTCTTTCCCGCCGCCGAAGTCAACCCGCAAGGCCCTGCGCCGGACCGTCGATTGCGGCGGGGATCGCAGTTGGCAGAGGTCCGGGGCTACAAGAGATCGTCCGACTCTCCGATTGCGTACCACTGTGCACAGGGCTGGGCAAATCGATCAAAGGCTGA
>DQXI01000101.1 GCA_011042305.1 Desulfobacteraceae bacterium | reverse complement strand
TCTAAACCAGGAAACAGCACCCGCTCGGTGATGCCGGCCTGGTCGAGTTTGTCGCGGATCTCCCATTTGAGGGCCGCCGGAATCACGATGCGCCGGCAGATGCGGGGGTATTGGCAGAGCCATCCAGGTTCGCATAGTCGCCGCCGAGGCGCATGAGGGTCGTCTCCAGCCGATACCTGCTGTCCGACAGACCGCGGAAGGCATAACGCGACCGGTAGCGCAGGATGTCTGGATTCCAGGCGTCTTCGAAGAGCCGGTCCTGCAGTTCATTCCAGCTCGATACACGGATGTCGGCGATAGGCGTATTCATGGCGGCCGCTCTCGACAACATCATACACGATGCGCAACGTTTTAACCAATCTCCAGATCTCCTGCAGCGAAGGTTTCCGTTTCGTTAAAAATGCGAAACTTGCCAGCGTTTTCGGCTTTTTCGATGCTGGCTTTCACCTCCGTCGCCCCGCGGCGAATCTCTTTCTGGAAGTGGATGCCTAAATCCCGTACCTTCGCCCCAGGCCCCCATGTGCGTTCGACAAGGGTTTCTATCATGTCGAAATAAACCGTGTGGTTGATATGCCCCAGGGGGTCGAAATCACTGCTGCGGGTGGTAAAGCCCACCTCGAAGCCGGCACCGTTCATGGCGGCGGGTTTCCAGGCGTCCAGGTCCGTGCAGCCGGCCCCCTGGGGTTCTTCGGTATAGGCCTGGCCGACCTGCTGCGGGATGCGCTGCAGCCGCTTGGCGGAAAGATCAAAGTAGAGCCACAGGCTGGTGGCCGCCGCGATGCGTTCGGGGCCGGAAAAAACGAGAAAATCGCGATAAGCGCGAAAACTGCGGCTCCCCCGGTGCCAGGTCTCCACACGTATCGTTTCCTGGTAAGCGGGCATCCGTTCGATGTTTACGGCCATCTTGTTCAGGATCCAGGCCTTGCCGGCATCCAGGAGCTTGCGGCTGCCGAAGCCCGCCTGTTCCGAGTGGGTTACGGCGGCATCCTGGAGCAGCCCGAGCAGCGAGCGCAACTGCATGGTGTAATCGGGTTTGACCTCGGTGTAGGCCACGAAATGGCGCTGTTCGATCTTCATGAAACGGTATTCCCGTTCAAGGTCTCTTTGCCTCGTCTGCGACTCGCCGGCCCGCTGTCATTTTGATCATGGACAGCTGAAAAAGGTTAGTTGACCAAGCTCTGGATGGGGGCCGGGATCAGCCCGCCGCGGCGGATGAAGGGGTTGGGACCGGCTGCGTGGTTCACCGGCAGGATCACCGATTCCCCCAACAGCCCGCCGAAACGGGCGTGGTCCCCGGCGGCCTTGCCCGGCACCGGAATCAGGCGGCAGGCGGTGGTCTTTTTGTTGATCACCCCGATGGCCATCTCGTCGGCGATGATGCCGGCCAGGGTTTCCACGCTGGTGTCGCCCGGCAGGGCCACCATGTCCAGTCCCACCGAGCAGACGCTGGTCAGGGCCTCGAGTTTCTCCAGTCCCAGGTCCCCCCGGCGGGCCGCCTCGGAGATGTTCAGGTCCTCGCTGACGGGAATGAAGGCCCCGGAAAGGCCGCCCACGTTGCTGGAGGCGAAGGCGCCGCCCTTCTTGACCGCGTCGTTGAGCAGGGCCAGGGCCGCGGTGCTGCCCGGCACGCCGATGGACACGAGCCCGAGGCTCTGGAAGATTTCCCCCACGCTGTCGCCCACGTTGGGGGTCGGCGCCAGGGAGAGATCCACCACCCCGAAGCGCAGACCCAGCCGCTCGGCCACCTCGCGGCCGATGAGCTCGCCTACCCGGGTCACCTTGTAGGCGGTGCGCTTGATCAGCTCCGAGATCCGTCCCAGGTCCAGCTCCGGGTTTGCCGCCAGGGCCCGCTCCACGGCGCTCTTGACCACCCCGGGGCCGCTGACGCCCACGTTGATCACCGCATCCGGTTCTCCCACCCCCAAATAGGCTCCCGCCATGAAGGGGACATCCTGGGGAATGTTGGCAAACACGCACAGCTTGGCGCAGGCCAGCCCGTCGGCGTCGGCGGTGAGGGCCGCGGCTTCCTTGATGATCTCGGCCATGCGCAGCACGGCGTCCACGTTGATGCCGGCCCTGGTGGAAGCCACGTTCACCGAGGCGCAGACCCGGCCGGTTTCGGCCAAGGCCCGGGGCAGGGCCTTCATCAGGGCCTGGTCTCCGGCGGCGATCCCTTTTTCCACCAGGGCGGAAAAGCCGCCGATGAAATCCACCTGCGAGGCCTCGGCCGTCTCGTCGAGGGTGTGGGCCACCTGCAGCATGCCCTCGGCATCCAGGGGGGCGGCAGCCGCCGCGATGGGGCTCACCGCGATGCGCTTGTTGACCACTGGTATGCCGTACTTGTCGCCCACCTCGTCGCAGACCGCCACCAGGTGGCGGGCCTTGTCGCGAATTTTGCGGCGGATGGCGGCGCAGGCGCGCACCGGATCCCGGCGGGCGCAGTCGAAGAGGTTGATGCCGAGAGTGACGGTGCGCACGTCCAGGTGTTCGTGGCGCAGCATGTCGAGGGTTGTGAGAATTTCTTGCGGGTGCAGCATGGGCTAGATCCGATTCAGGGCTTCGAAGATATGGCGGTGCTGGATGCTGAGCTCCAGGTCCAGGGCATCGGCCTCGGCGCGCAGGTCGCGGCGCAAGCGTTTCTGGTCGACGTCGGCCGGAATGTCCACCTCGTAGATCATGACGTTGTCGCCGGGGGCATCGCCGCCCTTGAAGACGGCCTGCAGATTGGTGACGTTGATCCCGTAGCGGGCGATGACGGCGGTGATGCGGGCTACCAGCCCCTTGCGATCCGGTCCGCGGGTGGTGATGACGAACGGCTCGCGATCCGGCGCCGGCACATAGGCCGGGGTGCCGGGCAGAACCGGCTTGACATGGATGTGCTGTCCCAGGGGTTCGAGGCCCGCCTGCAATGCGGCGCGCAACTGTTCCAGGGAGAGGGACCGGGGCAGCGAAACGATGAAGATGGCCGAAAACTCTGACTGCAGGATCGTCTGGGAGACGTTTTCGATATTGCCGTCCTGTCTGAAGATCAGGTCGGAGACCGCCGCGATGATCCCGGGCCGGTCCTGGCCCAGGACGGATATGATCACCTTGTTCATGGATCGCTTCCTGTCGAGTTTAAAGAATGCCCGGGTTGCGCCCATGTCTCCAGCGCGGCACATCGTGAGGCCTATAGCCCCTTTCCCGCGGAACTTCAAGTGCCCCCGTCCTTTAGAACTTGAGGGTGCCCGGCTGCCTGTGATAATTTCCGATTTGATATTCGGTGATTTTTCGAGTTGAAGTGCTTGCCCGTGCCGCGGCCCAATGGGTAGCCCCAATGCCAGAATCGCATCAACTGACTGAATTTTTTCAGACCCACAAGACCCTCATGGTCCTGGTGACCGTGGGGCTGCTGCTTGTTGAAATAGAGATTTTCGCCCTGGCCGCCATGAAATCCGGCCGGCAGGCGCGCCTGGAAGTCTACAACCCTCAGGGGCACCTGATCTACGAGACCGACGGCAGCAACCTGAGCCAGTTCAACCGCTACTACTTCGAGAAGACCTTCGGCCCCCTGGACCAGTACGAGGTGCGCCTCTCCCGCCACGACCGCCCGTTTCCGTTCCGGGCCTGGTTCGTGGCGGCGGTGGGCGTGCCCGTGGGGACCGTGCTGCTGTTCGCCTTCGTGGTGCGCGCCTTCCAGGGGCTCTTCCAAGGCAGCCGTCGCCCCCGGGATGTGCGTCAAGCCGACGACGACCGGGCGGACGACAACCGCCTGGTGCGGCTCTTCGGGCAGTTCTCGCGGCTCAACGTCTTCGCCCTGGGCGCCCTGGTGCTGGCGGCGGTGCTGGCCTACTGGATCGTGCCCAACCTTGTCGTCTATCTCGGCCAGGTGGGCCTGGAAACCCTGCTGCGCTTCAAGTGGTTCTTCATCACGGTGGGGCTGATAGGCGTCGGCCTGGTGGTCTGGATCATCTACCTGCGCTACCGGTTGGCCTGCAAGAGCATCGAAAGCCGCGAACAGGTGGAAAAATACCGCCTGCAACTGGAATGCGGTCTTCGCCCGGAATCCCCAAAGCTGCTGGAATGTTGTGATGTCGGCCCTAATCAAACACCATCGCCATCTTCACCCCGGAAGGACGGATGACCTGCCTCGACCCCTTTAATCACCTGCCCCGCGGCGGTTCGGGAAACCCCGACCATCCCATCCAGATCGCCGCGCCGCACCGCAACACCGACTTCGACGCCCTGGCCTGTACCATTGCCGCTACCTTGCTTTATCCCGGCGCCCTGGCCGTCCTGCCGCGCAGCCTCAACCCCAACGTGCGGGCCTTCCTCTCGATTCACAAGGACCACTTCGATACCTACAACGCCAAGGACATCGACTTGCAGCGGGTGGGAAGACTCATCGTGGTGGACGTTAACTGCTGGGAACGCCTCGAGGGGCTGTCGGCCTTGAAAAAGCGCAAGGACCTGGAGATCATCATCTGGGACCACCACAACAACCCGAGCAATATCGACGCCACCGAATGCTACCAGTCCGAGACCGGGGCGGCCATCACCCTGATGGTCCAGGAACTCAAGGTGCGCAAGACGATGATTTCGCCCATCCAGGCGACCCTTTTTCTCACAGGGCTCTACGAGGACACCGGCCAGCTCACCTTCCCCTCCACCCGCCCCGAGGACGCCTACGCCGCCGCCTGGCTGATGGAGCGGGGGGCAGATCTCAACGTGCTGGGCACTTTCCTGCGCCCCGCTTACGGCCAGCAGCAGAAGGAGCTTCTTTTCGAGATGGTTCGCAACGCCACCCGTACCAGGGTAGCGGGCCACACGGTGAGCATCGCCCGCCAGCAGGTGGACGGTCACGTGGACGGCCTGGCGGTGGTGGTACGGATGTACCGGGAACTGGTCAACGTGGATGCCGCTTTCGGTATTTTCACCAGTTCCAACGGAGACCGCTGCATGGTGATCGGCCGCAGCAACGTGGACGGTCTCAACATCGGCGCCCTGATGCAGGCCCTGGGCGGCGGCGGTCACCCCGGGGCCGGCTCGGCCATGCTGCGCGGGGTGAATCCCGAGGCGGTGGAGGGGATGATCCTGGAGCTGATCCGGGGCAACCAACAAGCCTCGGTCCAGGTCAGCGACCTGATGTCCTTTCCCGTGGAGACCGTTCCCGCGGACATGCCGATGCGGGAAGTGGCCGAGGTTTTGCATCAGAGAGGATGCACCGGGCTGCCGGTGGTGGAAGGGGAAAAACTGGCGGGCGTGATTTCGCGGCGGGATTTTCGCAAGCTCAAGCGCGAATCCCAGTTCGACGCGCCGGCTAAGGCCTTCATGAGCCGGGAAGTGGTGACCATCGGGCCGGGCCTCAGCCCGTTGGCCGCCGCGCGGTTGATGGTCAAGCACGACGTGGGCCGCCTGCCGGTGGTGGAGGACGACCGGATCATCGGCATCGTCACCCGTTCGGATGTGATGACGTACTTCTACGACCTGATGCCGGACTGAAGATGGACCCAAAATGCGGTGCCCCGGGGCGCCGTCTCCGCCACGGGCTGCGCCGGGCCAGGGCGCAGTGACGAGGGATCTCTTTGAATCGATCACCACATTTCGTTCGGAATGATCCGCGAGGAGGACGTCAGTCCCACCCCCCGGCGGCAAGGGTCTGCAGATAGAAGCGGGCGATGGGGTCCAGGTCGTCGGGCAATGCCCTTCCCGCATTCTGATCCGCCAGTGCCCGGCGCAGGCCGGAGGCCATGGTCTTGCCGAGTTCCACCCCGAACTGGTCGAACGGATTGATCCCCCAGACAAAAGCCTCGAAGACGGTGCGCGCCTCGTAGAAGGAGAGCAGCCGGCCCACGCTGCGGGGGCCCAGGTCTTCCATGAGCAGGGTGGAAGACGGGCGGTTGCCCTCGAAGCGGCGCTCGGGGGAGGCCTCCGGCTTTCCCACCGCCAGGGCGCGCGACTGGGCCACGAGGTTGGCCCACAGCTCCTGATGGTTGGTCACTGCCTTGCTGCGTGCCCCTTCCTGCGAATAGCGCGGGCGCACCACCCCGATGAACTCGATGGGAAAGGGCCGCCCCTGGTGGGCGAGCTGGAAAAAGCTGTGCTGGGCGCAGGTGCCCGGTTCGCCGAAGATGATGGGGCCGGCGGGCACCGCCAGTGGGCAGCCTTCCCGGTCCACCGACTTGCCGTTGCTTTCCATGTTGAGCTGCTGCACGTGGGCCGGCAGCTTGGCCAGCGGTTCGGCGTAGGGGATGATCCCCAGGGCCGGGTAGTCGAGGAAGTTGGTGTTCCAGACGGTGAGCAGGGCAGCCAGCAGGGGCAGGTTCTCCTCCACGGGCGCCTCGAGGGCGTGCCGGTCCATCTCCTCGGCGCCCCGCAGCAGCTCTTCGAAGCGCTCGTAGCCGAGGTAAAGGCTCAGCGGCACGCCGCCCACGGCAGAGGTGACGCTGTAGCGGCCGCCGATGAAGTCGAACATGTGGAAGGCGGCCAGCACGGGGCGCGCCGGGTCGTCGCCCGGGCTTCCCTTGGCGGTGACGGTGACGGTGTGCCGGACCGGGTCCAAGCCCTTTTGACGCATGAAATGCTCGGCCTGCAGGGCGTTGGCCATGGTTTCGGTGGTGGTGTAGCTCTTGGAGATCACCACCCACAAAGTGGCCTCCGGGTCGATGGCCGCCGCCACGCGGCCGAAATTATGGATGTCCACGTTTGCCAGAAAATGCAGGCGCATCCCGGGAAGGGCGTCCTCGGCCAGGGCATGGGCGGCGAAGGCGGCGCCGAGGTAGGAGCCGCCGATGCCCACCACCACGATGTCCCGAAACGGCTTGCCGGTGGAACCGGTGATGCGTCCGGCGTGCACGGCAGCGGCAAATTCCCTGATCTGCTCACGCACGGCACGGATTTCGGGCATCACGTTCCGGCCGTTGACGTACACGGGGGTCCCATCCAGGCGACGGGCGGCGGTGTGCAGGGCGGCCCGTCCCTCGGTGGTGTTGACGATATCCCCGCTGACCATGCGCTGGAAGGCGCCCTTGAGATCGCGTTGGGCCGCCAGCTCGAACAGGGCGTCCATTACCGCCGGGATCACCCGCTGGCGCGAATAGTCGTAAAACAGCCCGCCCCCGGCGGCGCTGAAGGCCTCCAGGCGGCCGGGGGCTTCGAGCAGGCGGCGCAGGTGATGTTCCGGTCCTTGCATGCGGGCCGCCAGAGCGTTCAACGCCGCCCAGGCGGGTAGCGTCGTCGGGGGAGCGAGCGGCATGGCGCCACCTCCATTGACCTGAGAATTTTTTACCGGTAATTCAAGACCGCCGCTGGCAGGAAACCGTTTCGGACAGGACCGCCTGGATGCGGTCGATGAGCCGGCAGCCTTCCCGGCATTCGGGGAATTCCGGCCGGCGGGGGCAGTCCCTGCAAGGGCTTCTGACCAGGTAGCCGATTTCAAAATCGAAGCGCGAACGCAATCGGATGTAGCGGATATTGGGTTTCATTCAACCTGCGCTGGACGGGACCCGACCCGTGAGGGGCGGCGCACCGGGAACGGTTGCATTACCATGCCAGGATGATTACCATAGCGCCTCTCAACGCTACGGTCAAACCCGGTTTGTCCATCGTTTGGATTCAGGTTATCGGATTTTTTAATACACTTTATAACCTTTCGTCTGTAATACAAAAATTGTTAAAAACGTAAGCAGACGTTGAACTATTGGGACCCAGGATAGAAGTCCATGAAAAAGAAAAACAAATCTCAGCCCACCGCTTCCCGGACCATTTCCCCAGACCCTCGCCAGCCGTCGGCTGGCGCATTGTTTGTCACCATCCTGGTCGCGACTTGTGCCGCTGCCGCTGCCGGCGCCCTGTTGCTGTGGGGGATCTTGGATCCCCTGGGCACGCCGCCGATCTCTCCGGGAAAGGTGTCGCCCGTCTTTTCGTTGGCGCGGGCCCTGAGCCTGGGCGGCGGCATCATCGTGCTGATCCTGGCCGTGATCCTGGCCTGGCGCGCCTCGCGTCCCGCCAGGCGGCGGCTGCCGGCAGGTCCCCCGACGCCGACATCCAAGGACAAGCTGGAAGACCGCGCCGGCGAAGCCCGCGAAACCCGGCTGTTCGTTCACCTGCTGGCGCGCTTGCAGCGGGAGGGCCGTCTGCTCGATTTTCTGGCCGAAGACCTGGATGCCTATGACGACGCCCAGATCGGGGCGGCGGCCCGCAGCGTCCACGCCGGCTGCCGCCGGGTGGTGGACAAGCTGCTGGCGCCCCGGCCGGTGATGGCCGAAGGCGAAGAGGCTTCGGTGACCCTGGATGAACACTACGATGCCACCGCCGTCACCTTGACCGGCCGTGTCGGCGACAAGCCCCCGTTTCAAGGCATCGTGCGCCATGCGGGATGGCGCGCCACGCGCATCGACATTCCCGTGCTGGCGAAAGAAACCGATCCCACCATCATCGCGCCGGCCGAGGTCGAAGTGGTGGGGGGTTCAGGTTAACTGTTATCGGTTATCGGTCATCCGTTATCGGTTATTGGTTGTCGGTTGCAGGTTGTCCGCTATCTGCCCTGATACCTGATAACAGATAACAGATAACAGATAACGGATAACAGATAACTGGTAACAGACAACAGTCCCATTGATATTGTCATGGCCAAAGACACCTATATTTGCCAAGACGCGCGGTTCATTGTCGGAATCGACCTGGGCACCACCAACAGCGCCCTGGCGTAC
>DQXI01000029.1 GCA_011042305.1 Desulfobacteraceae bacterium | reverse complement strand
GCAAGACGAAGCCCACACCACCGGGGCGGTCTGCGGCAGATCGCCGGGGCGTTTTACGGAGCGGCGGCCACCCCGGCCCGATGGCTTGCCCGGCTGGCGCTTCGGGAGCACATCGGAGGTTTTTCCGAAAGGCTGTGGAAGGATGTGCCGAGCGGAAACGGTTGAAGGAAGCAATTCATGAAAAACGGGGGATTCATCTACTATGCGCCGTCAACGAGCCGCCTGCGCGTGATGCGCGATGGGCGAAACAGCCCGGGCAGTTGGCCAAGACGGTTTCCAGAGGGGCGGCGTCCATCAGTTGACCGAGGTCGTCGTTCGTCATGGCCGGGGCGTCCGGCAAATAGGCCAACGCGTTTTGCCGAATCGTCGCGGCTTCCACCGCCATGCCCTTTTGCTCCAGCTGGGCGGCCCTGGCCAGGTAGGCCCGAAACAGGAGCGGCTTGATCGTCTCGGGCGTCCCGCCGGCTTTCAAGGCCGCTTTCAGCAGGACAATGGCCTGGCGAGGGTTGCCAGCCCGGCACATCTCCACGCTCTGGCGGATCAGTTCAGCGGGAGGCTGCTGGATTTTTTCCTTCTGTTTGGCGCGGGCCTTTTTGGCCCTCTTGTGCTGTTTGCCCATTTGCCTGTTTTATGCCCGCGTCGTTGGCGGACTAGTAAAGAAGATGGTGTCCGGCATTTTATAACCGACGTGGACGACAAAGGCAATCGGCGGGTCACTGCGGCGCGAAGGCCGCCAGCAGGGAGGCGGTGGTCTGCTGGGCATCACCTAGGAGCAGGATGGTCTTGGGGTCGTCGTAGAGCAGGTTGGCCACTCCCGAGTAGCCCGGTTGGCGGTCCAGGTTGCAGACGATGACGGTGCGCGCGAGGTGTGCCTCCAGGATCGGCATCCCCGAAATGGGGGTCCCCTCGGTTTGCACGGCGGCGGGGTTCACCACGTCGCAGGCGCCCACCACAAGGACCACGTCGGTGTCCCCCAGCTCCGGGTTGACGGCGTCCATCTCGTGGAGCAGGTCGTAGTTCACATCGGCCTCGGCCAGCAGGACGTGCATGTGACCCGGCATGCGGCCGGCCACCGGGTGGATGGCGAATTTGACCGATTTCCCGATCGCTGTCCACCGGGCCGCCAGGCTGGCCACGTTGAACTGGGCCTGGGCCAGCGCCATGCCGTAGCCGGGAACGATCACGATACGCCGGGCCGCTTCGAGGGCCGCCACCGCTGCCGGCAGGGGATCGGTCGCCGGTTTGGGTGCCGGTGCGGCCGCCGGTGGAGGGGAATCGACCGGTGCCGCCTGGGCTTTGTGGAACATGTCGAAGGGCCGCCAGTTGACCTCGCCCTGGTGGCCGGCAAACACCTTGGCCGTGCGGCGGTTCATGGCATGGCACATCACCCGGGTCAGGATCGACCCCGATGCGGCCACCGTGGCGCCGAAGGCGATGAGCAGGCGGTCCTTGAGGATGATGCCGCAGGCCGCGGCGGCCAGGCCGGCGGTGGCGTTGAGAAAGGAGATGAGCACCGGCATGTCGGCGCCCCCGATGCGCACGGCGAACAGGGCGCCGCCGGCGGCGGCCAGCAGAGCCGCCGGGACCAGTAGCGCTTCCGGTGAGATGCGCAACGCCCAGGTCCCGGCGACCAAAGAGACGACCAGAACCGCGGCCGTGGCCGTCCCATGCCCGGGCAGGATCAGCGGGGTGGGGCGCACGCGGCCCGACAGCTTGGCCGCGGCGATCATGCTGCCGCTGAAGGTGGCCGCGCCGATGAGCAGGCCGGCCAGCCCGGAAAGCCGCCCGGCATCCAATGCTCCCTGTCCGGCGACACCCAGCTCCACGTAGGCCACCAGGGCCGCCGCTAGTCCACCGGCGCCGTGCTGGAAGGCCACCATGGCGGGGATTTGCACCATGGTCACCCGCATGGCCAGGCGCCAGCCGACAGCGGCCCCGGCCAGGGTGGCTGCCGCCAGCAGCAGGGGATGCGCGGTGCCGGCGCGCCAGAGCGCCAGCACCACGCCCAGGGCCAGGGCGAGGCTGGCCAACCGGTTGCCGAAGCGGGCCGAGACCGGGGAATTGAAACGCTGGATGCCCCCCAGCAGGATGGCGATCACCGACAGGTCCAGCAGCAGGTGCAGGATTTGGCTCAATGCGGATACCTCCAGGGCTTGATTCTCTTGAATCGCGCCCTCTTTCAAGCGCCGTCGCTGCGCTGGGCCGCCCCCTCGGACCTGAACATCCTGAGCATGCGCCCGGTGATGGCGAAGCCGCCGACGATGTTGAACGCCGCCGCCGCCACGGCGGCGGCGATGAGCGCCTGCTGCCCCGGGGCGCGATCCGTCGCCAGCAGGGCCAGGGCGCCCAGGATGACCACCGCCGATATGGCGTTGGTCATGGACATGAGCGGCGTGTGGAGCATGGGGGGGACCCGGCGGATCAAGCGGTCGCCGATGGCGAAGGAGACGGCGAAGACCACCAGGGCGAAGAAGAGGTCCGTCATCGGATCACGCCTCCTTTCCCATAGCCTTGAGGGTGCCGGCATGGACGATCCGGCCGTCGCGGGTAACGGTGGCGCTGGCGACGATCTCGTCGTCGAAGTCGATTTCGCCCTTTTTCTTTTTGAAGAGGTTCTCCACGAAGTAATACATGTTGTTGGCATAGAGCCAGGTGGCGTGCACCGGCAAGGACCCGGGAATGTTTTTGGTGCCGCAGATCAGCACGTCGTCCACCGTGTGCAGGGCGCCGGACTTGGTCAGGGCGCAGTTGCCCCCCTGGTCGATGGCCACATCCACGATCACCGAACCGGGGCGCATGCCGCGCACCGTTTCGGCGGTGATCAGCACGGGGGCGACCTCGCCGGGGACCAGGGCGCTGAGAACGATGGCATCGGCCCGGGCCGCCAGCGGGGCCAGGGCATCGCGCTCCTGTTGCAGCCAGTCGTCGGGAAGGCGGCAGGCATAGCCGTCGGCCGACTGGGCCATTTCATCCGGAACGGAAAAACCTTCCACCTTGGCCCCGAGGCTGGCGCACGCCTCGCGGGCCTGGGCACGGATATCCACCGCGGTCACCACCGCCCCCAGGCGCTTGGCCGTGGCAATGGCCTGCAAGCCCACCACCCCGGCGCCCACCACCAGCACCACGGCCGGCTTGATGGCGCCGATGGCCGTGCCGACCATGGGCAGCACCACCGGTAAACGGGCGGCGGCGGTCAGTACCGCCTTGTAGCCGGTCAGGGTGCTCATGGAGGTGAGGGCGTCCATGCGCTGGGCCCTGGAGATACGCGGAATGCCGTCCATGGTCAGGGCCGTGATGTTGCGGGTGCGCAGCTTTTCCACCATGGGATGGTTGGCCGGCGTGGCCGGATGGAGGAAGGTGATCAAGGTGGCGCCGGGGCGGATCAGGTCGGCCTCGTGCTCTTTCAGGGCGCTGTCGAAAATCGGCTCCTTGACTTTCAGCACGATGTCGGCTTCCGTCCAGAGACGCCGCACGTCGGTTTCAATGATGGCGCCGGCCTTGGCATAGGCGTCGTCGGTGTGAAACGCCCCCAACCCCGCTCCGGACGCCACCTTCACCGTAAAGCCGAGCTTGAGATACTTGGTGACCGTCTCCGGCGTTGCTGCCACGCGCCGTTCATCCGTCATGATTTCCTTGGGCACTGCGATGACCATGGTATCCGTCCTTTCTCGCGTTGAAGCCTCGATGCGTGTCGGAAAGTCTTTTGGTGCGCCCGGTGCGCCTTACGGCGCCAGTTCTTGCTTGCAGTCCTCCAGGGCCTGCTCAAAACGCGGCGGTTGCGGCACGCTGCGCAAGCGCCGCAGCGTTTCCGCCACAGGCGGTTCATCCGGGGCGGGCCCCGGGGGCGACAGCCGCCGGTGCTGCGCGATCAGGGAAGCCAGGGCCCGGGCCGCCAGGATCCGCACTTCGAAGTAGATGTTGTCGTCGGCGACGATGTGCAGCACCTGCTGCATCAGGGGTCGACTCGGGCGGGCGATGCGGGGGATGTGCTTGAGGGCTTCCTCGCGCAACCGCCAGTTGCCCGGGTAGCGCAGGATGCGGATCAGGCCGTCCTGGCACTCGTCCAGCCGTCCGTTGTGGGCCAGTTCTTCCAGAGTTTGCAGAACCGGGCCCCAATCGCGAAGATTGCCGAAGGGATCTGGTGTCAACGGGATGGTCTCCTTTCCACAGAACGAGAGGTCGCTCTAGCCGCGAGGGCTTAAAGTTTCGAGATACGCTTCGTACTTCGCCAGTTGTTCAGCGCCGAGCCGCTTCACCCAGGCCGGCGCACGGGGATCGACGGCCACCGGGTCTTCGAACAGCCGCTTTTCCAGCCGCTTGACCCGACCCTCGGGGGTGATGAGCAGCAGGTGGTCTTCCGGTTCGTCGTCGGTTTCCAGAACGATGAAGTACTTGCCCGATGTCTTGTTGCGAATCAGCGTCATGAACCCATCCTCCAAAGAATGCCCCGTGGCCGCCGCTGGCTGCGAATGATGACGGGGCGCTTCGAACCACGTTGCCATTGAAGAGCAAAGGGTGTGCCGGAGGCCGGGAAAACCGTCAAGTTATTCCAAACAAAGAGAAAAACGATTGAGGCCGTTTGGGCGTTTTCGCCCGATTCGGGCGCCAGCGGCACCGGGGCGGCGGCCAGTTTGCGAAACAACGCGCGGCGGGAAATGCCCAGCAAGCCGGCGGCTCGGGTGCGGTGACCGCCGGTGTGGGCCAGGGCCCGGGAGATTAGCGCCTGTTCGAGACGGCCGACGGCCTGGGGCAGGTTCAAGGAGGTGTCGCCGGCCGGCGCTTCGGCCGGTGGTCTGTCGGCGCCGAAAAATTCCAGGTGCCCCAGCGTGGCGTAACGCTGCAGCACGTTGCGCAACTCGCGCACGTTGCCGGGCCAATCGTGGTCCATGAGCAGGTCCATGATGCGCCCCGGCACGCGCACCGCGCCGAAGCAGGGCGCCATCTGACGCAGGAAGTGGTCCACCAGCAGGGGAATGTCCTGGCGCCGCTGGCGCAGTGGGGGAAGACGGATCTGGATCACCTGGACGCGGTAGAAAAAATCTTCGCGCATGGCGCCGGCGGCGACCTTTTCGCACAGGGGGATGTTGGCGGCGGAAATGATGCGGAAATCCTTCACACGGGGTTCCGTGTCTCCCACCGGCGTGTATCCGCCCCCTTCCAAGGCCCGCAGGAGCTTGACCTGCATGCTGAGGGTCAGTTCGCCAACCTCGTCGAGAAAGAGGGTCCCGCCGGCGGCCAGATCCAGGTAGCCGGGGGCATCGGCGTGGGCCCCGGAGAAGGCGCCCTTGCGGTGGCCGAAAAATTCCCGTTCGAAGAGCGGCTCCTGGATCGCGCCGCAGTTGACCGCCAGGAACCGCTGGCCCTTGCGATGGCCGTGGTCATGGATCGCCCGGGCCACCAGCTCCTTGCCGGTGCCCGATTCCCCGTAGATGGCGACGCTGGCGTCGGTGGCCGCCGCCTTGAGGATCATCTCGTAGACCGTCTGCATCGAATCGCAGCGGCCGATGATGTCGCCGAGCCGGTAGCGCTCGCGCAGGGATGAGCGCAGGACCCGGTTTTCGCGCCCGAGGCTGTCGGCCCGCCGCTCGGCGGCCATCTGCTGCTCCTTGAGGTCGGTGACGTCGCGGAAGGTGGACAGCAGCGCCGGCCGTCCCCGGTAGCTGATGGGATTGTGGGAGACCTGGATCCAGCAGGCGGCGCCGGCGCACGGGAGCCGCTGCACGTCGGTGACCGGCCGGCCGGCGTTTTCCCCTTGAAGCCCGCCGTAGCAGCGGGCGATGGGATCATCGTCAATGCCCGGCGGGCGGATCGGCCGGCCGGCGAGGGCCGCGGGCGAAGCCAGGGCGAAAATGCGGCAGAAGGCCGGGTTGACGTAGCGGAAGTGGTCGTCCTGGACCAAGGCGACGCCTTCGGTGACCTGCTCGGTGAGCACCCGGTAGCGCTCTTCGCTTTCCCTGAGCGCTTCCTCGGCCCGTTTGAGCCACAGGACCTTGCCCAGGCGCTCGCCGATGGCCGCCAGCAGGCGCTGCTCCTCCTCGAGGAAAAACGGGTCGCCGGCCCCGGGCGGCGGGGTGAGGTAGCAGACGCAGACATTGCCCGCTTTCTGTCCGTTGACGACGATGGCGGTGGTCTGCTTCCAGGCAGTGGGTCTGAAATTGGCCGTGGTGAAGACCTGCCCGTCGATGGCGATGCGCGCGCAGGCGTTCTCGGGGTACTGCCAGGCGGCGGGGATCAAGTCCACGGCCCGCTGCATGATCCACGGCAGCGATACCCCTTCGGTTTCAAAAAGATTGGAGATGCCGTAGAGGCAGTTGAGCTCCTTGATCCGCTCCGCCAGGGCCTCGGCGGCCGGTTCCCGGATCGCTTCGGACGAGGAGTTTCGGGCGCCCGAAGCGATCCGGGGTGCAGCCCGGTTCGAGAGCGGCCTCGAACCGGTTGCAGAAGAGGCCGTCGGCATGGTCAGGCGCCCCCGGCTTGGCCGGCACCGGCCTTGACGTAGCTGCGCAGCCGGTTTTCGAAGTCCTGTTCCCAGCCGCCGCGGTAGACGATGCGGGTGGCGATCTCCACCGCCAGGATGGCCCACTTGATCTTTTGCGGCAGGCGGTCCGGGCGGCTGCGATAGACGGCGTGGCGTTGGATAAAGGCCGGCAGGTGGGCGAGGAGCACCCGCCGGAAATCGGGTTCCTCGGCCAGGACGGGGTGGGCCTGGAAGAAGGCGAACAGCCGGGCGTACCACTGGTTGATCTCCTGGCTGATCTCGACGCTGATCTCCGTGTAGCGCCGGCGCCCCTCGGCCTGGCCATGACGGCTGAAGATCAGCTCGGCCTCGTCGCTGGCGCGGCGGGTGAGGATCTCGAGCACGTCACCGACGTAGGCTTCCTTGTCGGCGAGAAACTCCTCGTCGGACAACAGCAGGTTGGCGATGATTTCGTAGGAGGAACAGATCACGCCGCACTTGTTGGCCGAGGCGTCGCGCACCAGGATCACCCCCCGGTCCTGGAGGGCGTTGCGGGCTTCCGGCGAGATGAACGAGTTGGCCCCCTCCACGATCACCCGGGCGCTGGGGGCACCGTCGGCACTGAAATAGCAGGCCCAGTTGGTGGCGTCGATGGTCTCGGGACGTCCGCCGCAGGGCAGAAACAGGTCGGCGGTCGTCTCGAAGACCAGCCGGTTGGTCTCGTTGAAAAAGGCGTCGGCGGTGATCCACTGCTCCTCGATGCCCGCCTCGGTGCGCAGCAGCTTGCGGTGCAACTGGCGCATCGCCTCGCGGCGCTGCTGGCTGCGAAAGACGATGAAACCACCCGGGTGCAGACGCTGGGGGTCGAAATGGTCCAGGTCCGCCTTGAGGACGATATCGTCCAGTGCCCGGAAGTCGGCGCCCAGAGGGTCGAAGAAACCGCCGCTGCCGTCCACCATGGCCACGATGCGCACCCGGGGGCAGCGATCCAGCAGCAGCCGCAGGCTGTTGCCGGCCACGTCGCCGAAGGGGCCCCCCGTCATCTTCACCGCGAAGGCGTCCCGGGTCATGTCGAGGCCCACCTGGCGCAGGGCGATCTCGGCGGTCCGGATTACCCCGCGGCTGGTGACACCGTAGGCCTTGTGGTTGATGCCCACCTGTTTGCTGGAGATGATCCCGGCGCCCAGTACGTAGCCGCGCTCGACGGCCAGGCGGGCGATGGTTTCGATCATCTCGTCGTGCATGTTTTCGTCCGGCCCCAGCTCGATGGGCTCCTCTTCCCCGTGGTAGTCCACCACCGCCGGGTGGCGGGCCGTGCCGCCGTCGGTGACGAAGATGTCCAGAAAGGCGTTGATCAGGCCGAATTGAAACTTGTGCAAACGCCGGGTGACGTCCTCGGCCGTGGCCAGATCGCGCGCGTCGCAGATGGCGGTCATTTTGCTGCCGCCCTCGTAGATGTCCTTGTTCTTGAGGTGCTGGGTGTGGGCCAGGACGAAGACTTCGCGAAACAGGGTGTTGCCGGCGCTGATGTACTCGTCGCCGCTGCGGCACAGGACGGTGCGCCACCCGCCGCGGGCGATGTCCGAGAAACCGATGTGGTAGCCGAAGCCGTGGCGCCCGAAGAAGAAGGTGATGCGGAAGGGGGGGACCTGGGGCAGGTCGCGGCGCAACTCCGGGGCCAGTTCGCCCAGGTAGGCCGGGTCGAGGCGGAAGGCCAGGGCGTATTTTTCCGGGACGAAGAAGTTGGTCTTGAGACAGTGGCGAACCATTTTCAGGGCCGTCTCGAAGACCACGCGACGGATCTCGTCCAGGTAGCGCTGGCCGGTGTTGTAGGCCGCCAAGGTGGTCTCGGCGGCGGCCAGGGCGTCCCGGTAGGCCGATTGCCGTTCGTCGACCCGGGGGTCGAAGCGCAGGCGAAACAAGGCGATGAGCATCGCCAGGATATCCGGGTGGGACTCGAAGCAGCCGCGGACGGTGTCCAGGTCGAAGCGGTCCGGGTCCCCGTGGCTCAAGTTGGTGTGGCAGAAGGCTACCATGGCCTCGGCCAGGCTGGCGTCGGGGCCGGTCATGGCGCCGGCGGCCACGAAGTTGCGGTAGGCGAAACTTTCGATGGCCAGGATCTGGGTGTTGTAGAGTTCCGTCTTCAGTTGGCGGTAGATGTCGGAACTGGCGTCGATGGGGCTGCGGTCGTGGGCCCGGATGTAGAAGTTGCCGATGAAGCACGGTCCGTCGGCCAGGGTCAGGGT
>DQXI01000139.1 GCA_011042305.1 Desulfobacteraceae bacterium | reverse complement strand
TCGTAGGTGCCTTCCAGCGCTTCGATGCGTTTTTGGATATCGGCGGTTATCGAGCGGTCCTTTCCGGCCTCGGCCTGGCGGCCCGGTCAGGTGCCGGCGGCTCACCGCCGGCGCAGGTTGCGGCTAGCGGCAGTGCACGCAGTGCTCGGTGAAATGGCTCAGCGGCTGGTTGGTGATCCGGCTGAAGTACTCGAGCTGTTTGACCGGCGCGATGAGGCGGCCGCAGCTCTCGCAGCGCTGCAGCGGGTAGTCGGTCTTCCAGATGGTGCGGATGCCGTCCTTTTCTTTCAGGGGGATGACATCCACCGGGCAGATCTGGGCGCAGGCCCCGCAGGCGATGCAGTCCGGCGGTGCCTCGTTGAAGGGGGTGGTGACCCGGCGTGTCGTCCCCCGGCCCTCGAACCCGATGGCCGACACCCCCACCACCTCGCGGCAGGTGCGCACGCACTGGCCGCAGAGGATGCACCCCTTGACCTCCACTTCGAAGCGGGTCTTGTCGACCCCGAGGTCGGCGGCCATTTTCAGCAGGGTGGGGTGGGTCGGGTTGCGCGCCAGCAGCAGCTCGATGACCAGCCGGCGCACGTTGAGAACCCGCTCGGTGGCCGTCTGCACCTCCAGCCCTTCTTCCACTTCGTAAATGCACGAGGCCACCAGCCGGGTGCGCTGGCCGTGGCGGATTTCCACCATGCACATGCGGCAGGCGCCGTAGGGGGCCAGCTCTTCGTTGCTGCACAGGTGAGGGACCTGGATATTGACGCTGCGGGCCGCTTCCAGAAGGGTGGTCCCGGCCTCGGCCTGGACTTGCCGACCGTCGATGGTCAGCGTGACTTTTTGCGACATCTCGCTCTCCCTTGGGCTATCCGGGATCCGGCCCAACACACCGGCAGGCCGGCCGCGGTTTTATCACGCGATGGTGATCGCATCGAACTTGCAGGCCTCGTAGCAGGCCCCGCACTTGATGCATTTTTCCTGGTCGATCTGGTGGACTTCCTTCTTTTCGCCGGTGGCCGCACCGGTGGGGCAGACCCGCGTGCAGGCGCGGCAGCCGGTGCACTTGTCGGCGTCGATGCCGTAGGTGATCAGGGCCTTGCACACGCCGGCGGGGCACTTCTTGTCGACGATGTGGGCCTCGTACTCGCTGCGGAAATAGCGCAGCGTGGTGAGCACCGGGTTGGGGGCCGATCCGCCCAGGGCGCACAGGGAGCCGTCCTTGATCGCCTGGCCCATCCACTCCAGGGTGTCGAGGTCTTCCAGTTTTCCCTCGCCGTTGGTGATGCGGTCGAGGATCTTGCGCATCTGGTAGATGCCCTCGCGGCAGGGGGTGCACTTGCCGCAGGATTCCTCCTCGAGGAACTTGAGGAAGTACTTGGCCACGTCCACCATGCAGTTGCGCTCGTCCATGACGATCATGCCGCCGGAGCCCATCATGGTGCCCAGCTTGGTCAGCTCGTCGAAGTCCACCGGCATGTCGAGGAGGGCTTCCGGGATGCACCCGCCCGAGGGGCCGCCGGTCTGCACCGCCTTGAAACGTCGCCCCTTGGGGATGCCCTCGCCGATCTCGTAGATGATCTCGCGCAAGGTGATGCCCATGGGTACTTCCACCAGACCGGTGTTGTTGATCTTGCCCACCAGGGAGAAGATCTTGGTGCCCTTGCTGTGCTCGGTGCCGATACCGGCGTACCACTGGGCGCCCCGGTTGATGATCAGCGGCACGTTGGCCCAGGTCTCCACGTTGTTGAGACAGGTGGGCTTGTCGTAGAGCCCCTTGTCGGTGGCATGGACGTACTTGGCGCGCGGCTCGCCGGCGCGCCCCTCGATGGAGGCGAACAGGGCCGAGGACTCGCCGCAGACGAAGGCGCCGCCGCCCCGGTTGATCACGATGTCGAAGTCAAATCCGCTGCCGAGGATGTTCTCGCCCAGCAGGCCCATCTGCCGGGCCTTGTCGATGGCCAGGGTGATGTTTTCCACCGCCAGCGGGTATTCGTTGCGCACGTAGATGTAGCCGTGGCTGGAACCGATGGCATAGGCGCCGATGATCATTCCCTCGAGCACCGAGTGGGGGTTGCCCTCCAGCAGGCTGCGGTCCATGTAGGCCCCGGGGTCGCCCTCGTCGGCGTTGCAGATCACGTACTTGGGCGATCCCGCCGCCTTGCGGGTGGCGTCCCACTTGCGCCCCGTGGGAAAGCCGCCGCCGCCGCGGCCGCGCAGGCCGGCGGCGCTGATCTCGTCGATGACCGCCTGGGGGTCGGCCTGGGCCAGGACCTTGGCCAGGGCGCCGTAGCCGCCGATGGCCAGGTAGTCCTCGATGCTGGTGGGCTCGATCATCCCGTTCATGCCGAAGACCAGGCGCATCTGCTTCTTGTAGAAGGGCACCTCGTGCTCGTGAACGATCCTCTCCTTGGTCACCGGGTCCCGGTACAGGAGCCGGTCGATGACCTCTCCGCCGAGGATCGTCTTGTCGATGATCTCCGGCACGTCGTCCACCTTGAGGCGCTGGTAGAAGATTTTTTGCGGATGGATCACCACCATGGGGCCCCGTTCGCAGAAACCGTGGCAGCCGGTGCGCCGGAGCCCGATCTTGTCCGTCAACTGCCGGTCGGCCAGTTCCTGCTGAAACCGTTCCACCAGGTGGCGCGTGCCGTGGGCCAGGCAGCCGGTGCCGCAGCAGATGGCGATGCAGGGCTTGTTCGGGTCCAGGCGGGCGTTGAGTTCCTCTTGCAGGTTTTTCAAATCTGCGGCGGATTTAATCTTCTTCATCGGTCGCGACCTTTTTTCCCAGCTTTTTAAGAAGTTTGTTGGCCTTGGAGAGCGTCACCTGGCCCTGGTACTCGCCGTCGACCACCAGGATGGGGCCCAGGGCGCAGGCGCCGAGGCAGTTGACCGTCTCGAAGGTGAATTCGAGGTCCGCGGTGGTTTGGCCGGCCCGGATGTCCAGCACCCGTTCGATGCCGTCCTGGATCATGGGGGCGCCGCGCACGTGGCAGGCGGTGCCCACGCAGAGGCTCAACTGGTGCTTGCCCCGGGGGGTGAGGCTGAAGGCCCGGTAGAAGGTGGCGACCTCGTAGATCCGGCTCAGGGGCACCTGGAGCTGGGTGCCGACGGCCGTCAGCGCCTCTTTCGGCAGGTAGTTGAATTCCTTTTGCACGTCCTGGAGAATCGGGACCAGGAAGCCCTTGTCGCTGTGGTACTTGCCGATGATGTGGGCGACTTTTTCTTGCATGGGCGATACCTCGGCGGCCGATCGCGCGCCGGTGCGGCGCTCGAGGGGCTAGAATGTGAACTGGGTCTTGGCGACCAGCTTGCGGTATTCGAAATTGACGCGCTCCTGGATCTGGGCGGTGATCTCCGGGGTCAGGTGGCGAAAGCGCCCCTGGGGGCGCAGGTACTCTTCCACCGGGCGCAGCTCGGGGACCTCCACCGTGATCCGGTAGCGGCCGTCCACCACCTCGAACAGCGGGAAGACGCCCGTTTCCACCGCCAGGCGGCCGATCCAGATCGCCTTGCTCGGCGGGACGCGCCAGCCGGTGGGGCAGACCGAAAGGATGTGGACGTAGGCCGGTCCCGGCGTCCTTGCCGCTTTTTGCACCTTTTCCATCAGGTCGAAGGGGTAGCTGGCGCAGGCGGTGGCCACGTAGGGCACGTTGTGGGCCACGGCGATCTCGGCCATGTTCTTCTTCCAGGTGACCTGGCCGGGAATCTTCTTGCCCGCCGGCGAGGTGGTGGTGCTGGCGCCGAAGGGCGTCGAGGAGGAGCGCTGGATGCCGGTGTTCATGTAGGCTTCGTTGTCGTAGCAGACGTAAAGGAAGTCGTGGCCGCGCTCGAAGGCCCCAGAGAGGGCTTGGAACCCGATGTCGGTGGTGGCGCCGTCGCCGCCCATGCCGAGGAACACCGTCCCCCGGTTCCGTATGCGCCCTTTGCGGGCCAGGGCTTTGTAGGCCGCCTCGGCGCCGGAGAGGACCGCGGCGGCATTCTCGAAGGCCACGTGAATCCAGGGCACGTCCCAGTTGGTAAACGGCAGGGGCGAGGAAATGATCTCCATGCAGCCGGTGGCGCTGGCGACGATGACGTTCCTGCCCAGGGCCTTGGCCACCAGGCGCACGGCCAAGGCTTCGGCGCACCCCTGGCAGGCCCGGTGGCCCGGCTTGAAGTACTCCTGCTTTTCCAGGATGCGCGCGGCGTAAACATTGACTGCTTCCATAGGTCACTCTCCGTGGTGGCGCCGGATCGGCACCGGCAGGTTATTCCCGGACACCGTAGAAAACGAAATCCTCCTGGCCGACCTTGCCTTGCGTCATCTCCAGGCTGCGTTGGTACATGGCGATGTAGTCCTCGGGGGTCACGTCCCGTCCGGCCAGTCCGCAGATGAAGTTGGTCACCGCCGGCATGTGCTCCTCCCCGTAGAGGGCGCTGCGGACCTCGCTGGCCACCGGCCCGCCGGTGCCGCCGTAGGAGATGGCCCGGTCGATGACGATGACCCGCTTGGCCCCGCGCAGCGCCTGGCGCAGCTCCTCGAAGGGAAAGGGGCGCCAGAGGCGCAGCTTCACCAGCCCGGCCGGCTCGCCGCGGTCGCGCAGCGCCTCCACGGCCATGGCCACGGTCTGGCCGATGCTGCCCATGGTGAGAAACACGGTTTCGGCCCCCTCGGTCAGGTGGGTTTCCACCGGCTTGTAGTGGCGGCCGACCACCTGGCCCAATTCCTCCCATGCCTTCAGGATGTGCGGCTTGGAATGAATCAGAGCCTCGTCCTGGGCCTTTTTGGCCTCGCTGTAGATGCCGGGCAGGCCGAAGGCGCCCACCGTGGTGGGGTGGTCCGGGTCCAGGGCGTTGACCGGCTTGAAGTCGGGCAGGTAGCGCTTGACCTGCCCCGGTTCCCAGTACTCGATCGGTTCGATCACGTGGGTGAGGATGAACCCGTCCATGTTGAGGATCACGGGCAGGGAGACCGCCGGGTCCTCGGCCACGCGGAAGGAGAACAGGACGTGGTCGTAGACCTCCTGGCCGGTTTCGGCGAAGACCTGGATCCAGCCGCAGTCGCGGATCGACATGACGTCGGTATGGTCGTTCCAGATGCTCAGCGGGCCCGACAGGCTGCGGTTGGCCAGGATCATCACGATGGGCAGGCGCAGGCCCGGGGCGATGAAGACGATCTCGTTCATCAGCGCCAAGCCCTGGGAGCTGGTGCAGGTGAAGGTGCGCGCTCCGGCAGCCGAGGAACCGCAGCACACGCTCATGGCCGAGTGCTCGGACTCCACCGGGATGAACTCGGCGTCCAGCTCCCCGTTGTTCACCAGCTCGCTCAGGTGCTCGACGATATGGGTCTGGGGCGTGATCGGATAGGCGGCGACCACGTCCACGTTGGCGCTGGCGACGGCGTCCGCCGCTGCGATGGAAACCTCGATTCCGACTCGTTTTCCCATTATTCTTCCTCCGGCACCATCGAGATGCACCCGGTGATGCACTCCTGCTGGCAGATGCCGCACCCTTTGCAGTAGTAGAGGTCCGCCTCGAAATAGCCTTCAGGGGTCTGGTGAATGGCCATGTCCGGGCAGAAGATGTAGCACACGCCGCAGCGGATGCAGTGCTCCTTGTTGACCACCGGGCGCATGGAACGCCAGTCGCCGGTGCGGTATTGGCTGGCGTTGCCCGGGTCGCTGATGACGCAGCCGACCTCCAAATCTTTCCAGCTCAGCTCTTCCTCTGATTTCACGGAAGCTCTCCTTTCCCAGTGCGATGCGACCACCGCGCGACGGTGGTCAGGGGCGATCGATGACGGCTTCTTCGTAGGCGCGTTGAAAGGCGGCGATGTTCTTGGCGGCGATGCGCCCGAAGCGTTTTTCGAGCGGTTCGATGAGCGCTTCCACCGGAACCACGGGCCTGGCCTTGAGCAGGGCGCCGAGCATGGTGGTGTTGGTGATGGGAAGCCCGAGCACCTCGGTGGCGATCCGGGTGGCGTTGACGGTGACCAGGGGGTGGCGGATCCCCAGTTCCTTGCGCAGTTCCGGGCCGCTGTACTTGGTGTTGGTAATCAGGATGCCGTCGGGTTTCAGGCCGGCGGCGACTTTCACCAGGCGCAGAATGGACGGGTCCAGCACCAGCACCAGGTCCGGGGTGTAGATGTTGGTGCGCAGGCGGATCGGCTCGTCGGCGATGCGGCAGAAGGCGACTACCGGCGCCCCGCGCCGCTCCGGTCCGAAACTCGGAAATGCCTGGGCGTATTTGCCCTGCTGGATGGCCGCCTGCGCCAGCAACTCGGCCGATGTGACAGCGCCCTGACCTCCCCTGCCGTGTAACCGAATCTCGATCATGAGCTTTATCTCCCCTGTCGTATTTTCCAGTCAACCAAGGGAAAAGGCCTATCTGAATCAAGAGCAAAATTCAATCAAAAAATGATCCGTTTTTGAAGCGCGCGCTACCGGCATTTTTTAAATTATTAATTTCAGGCGGTTCGAAGCTCCGTAGGCAGGGCGCACCAATCCTTTCCCCGGCGGGAGAGGGTTTCGCTGGCATCCGCGGGGCAGGTGGCCGAAAAACCGCCGAAAGCAATTTACCGGAGCGACGCACCATCGCAAGAGGATTATGGCAGCGGAAGCGAACGCTGGCACGCTGTTATTTCCGAATCGTCGATGAGAAGCGCAGGGCAGGTGGAGGCAACCAAAATTGCGGCGTCCTCGGACGGTTTATCCTTGGGCCTGAATCTCTTCGAGCCGTTGCTGGGCCGCTTGGCGCACCCCGGGATCGCTGTCGTTTTCAACGACTTTTTTCAGCACGACCGGGTTGCTTTCCTGGGCAACGGCCTTTTTCCGGACCTTGGGGTCGGAACGGGCGATTTTCGGCACAAACAGGTCGCTCAACTTCATTGGCATCTCACCTCCTTTCGCGCCGTGATTGTTCACAATCGTCTTTGTATTCTGGCTCGAATACAAAGATTGGGCCCAGGCGGAAGTGGTATGCTTCCTATCAAATGGCAAAGCGAGGCAAGAATGTCAAGGACGGCCGGGGGCGGTTTTTTACCCCTTGGCCTTGCCCGGGGGGGCCAGGATGGCGCCCACCGCCGCCGGCAGGTCTCCGGGCAGCATCACGACCTTGGCGTTGGCCGAAGAGGCCATCTCGCGCAGCGCCTCGACGTATTTTTCCCCCAGCAGGTACATCACCGGCAGGTCGTTGGCGCCGATGGCGCCGGTGATCTTTTCGATGGCGCGCTGGGTCCCCTCGGCCAGCAGGACCTTGGCCTGGGCGTCGCGCTTGGCGGCCTCCATGCGTCCCTCGGCCTCGAGGATGGCGGCCGCCTTCTGCCCGTCGGCGCGGGTGACCGTGGCCCGGCGGGCCCGCTCGGCGGCGGCCTGCTCCTCCATGGCGTGCTGCATGGTCTGGGACGGGTTGATGTCCTGGATCTCCACCGTCTTGAGGGTGATGCCCCAGTCGGCGATATCGTCGGAAATGGCCATTTTGAGCTTGGCCTTGATCTGGTCGCGCGAGGAAAGGGCGTCGTCCAGGTCCATCTCGCCGACGATGGAGCGCAGCGAGGTCTGCACCAGGTTCTGGATGGCGATGTTGTAGTCCTCCACCCCGTAGACGGCCTTTTCCGGGGAAACGATGTTGATGTAGGCCACCGCGTTGACCACCATCACGGCGTTGTCGCGGGTGATGACTTCCTGGCTGGGAATGTCCAGGACGATGTCCTTGGTGGTCACCTTGTAGGCCACGGTGTCGATGTAGGGGATGATGATGTTGAGCCCCGGGCCGAGGGTCTTGTTGTACTTGCCCAGGCGCTGGACCACGTGCTTGCTGCCCTGGGGCACGATGCGCACCCCGAGAGAGATGGTGAGGACCACCAGCACCAGAAATACGATGACAACCGCCATGCCGGCCATGGGCTTAGCACTCCTTTCGAAAAAAAGTTCTTGTTTTCCGCAACCCGTCCTTACTCCCGTTTTTCCACGATCAGGGTGTTGCCCGAGATGTCGCTCACGAAGACCCGGTCCCCGGGTTTGACGGCCTGTTCGCAAATGAACGGCCATTCATCGGCCCCGAGAAGGGGGGTGGCAAAGCGCACCATGCCGCGGCGGTCGGGCTCCGGGGCGCGGATGACCCGGCCGCTTTCCCCCATCAGGGCCTCGCGGCTGATGCCGGCCTTGGTGCGGTCCCTCATTTTCGGCCGGATCAGGCGGAACCAGAGCCAGGTGAACAGGGCCGAGGCCAGGGCCCAGAGCAGAAGTTGGCCGGTGAGCGACAATCCCGGGGCGACAAAGAGCCACCCGGCCACCATCAAGGCCCCCAAGCCGAACCAGAAGATGGTGAAGCTGGGGATGAAGAGCTCGGCGATGATCAGCCCCATGCCCAGGATCAGCCAGTGCCAGTCTTGCAGCCACAGGTTCATTGCGGAGCCCTTCTTTCTTTTCGGTCGATGCACCGGCCAGGCGGCCCGGGAGCCTCGCCGGCCGGCCGCAGGCCTCGGGGCCTTTTGGCACGGGCCGTGCCGTCACACAAGCGCAAAAAAGGGGGCGTCGGCCGGGTCAGCTTTCCGGCCCGGTGTTTTCCCGGGGCGGTGGCGCCTGGGTCCCCGGGGGGGCCACGCCGGGGAGCAGGTCGGCGAAGACGACCCCGTAGATTTCCCACACGGTCACGAACAAGGCGGCGATGATGGGGCCGATGATTACCCCCAGGACCCCGAACATGGCGATGCCGCCCAGGGTCGAAAAGAGGATCATCAACTCGTGCATCTGGGTGTCCTTGCCCACCAGCCGCGGCCTCAGGAAATTGTCCACGCCGCCCACGACC
>DQXI01000023.1 GCA_011042305.1 Desulfobacteraceae bacterium | reverse complement strand
GCGTCCTGGATGGTATCCACCACGGTGCGCCAGTAAGTGTTCAATTCCTGTTCAAGCATCTTGTTCATCTGTCTTTTTTCTAGACATCTGTCTAGACAGCCCCTCTACCCGTTTTCGAACCTCAAGGCAACCCTTTCGATCGGCGCAAAGTTTCCGATCATGGGTGGAACGATCAATATTATTTTTAATTTCATATCGTTGGCGAACAATCAAACCATTTCCTGACACTGTTTTCACCCGATTGGCATCCGCCTTGCTGAAGCCATCTGCCAACAACGACCAAGGGGATCACCGGATGAGCAAATGGCCGAACTGAAACTCGACCTGCACGACAGCCTGCAACCTGTCGCCCTGCTCAAAGTCAACCAGGCCCTGCGCGCCATGCAGGCCGGTGACCGACTGGAGATTCGCGGCGCCGATCCGAGCACGTTCCCGGCCCTGATGCGGCTGCTTCCCGAAGCCCGTTTCACGGTCACCGAGGCCCGGTTACAGCCGGCAGACTACTGCATGCGGATCCGGTGCCGACACCCCCATCAGTCACACTTGGATCCGGCGGGCGCACCCGCCCCAGCGAAAGGAGCCCCAAGATGAGCACAGATCTGAGCAGTCTGAAAGCCGACAACACCGTAGACGCCCGCGGCAGCGCCTGCCCCGGCCCCCTGCTGGAAGCCAAAAAAGGCATCGGCAAGGTCAAGGTCGGCGAGGTGTTGGAAATCTACTCCAACGACAGCGGCACCCGGCGCGACATTCCGGCCTGGGCCGGCAAGGTGGGCCACGAGTATATCGGCTTCATGGAAGCCGACGGCTATGACAAGCATTTCGTACGCCGCAAGAAATGATGGGCTGGCCTCAACGTCAAAAAAAACTCCAGAGTGGATGCGGAGCAAAACCATGACAACGGCATCCCGGCCCAAGGGCGACAAGATCCTCGTACTGGCCACCGAAAGCTGCGCCTATCCCGGGGCTGACTCGGTGGGACAGGCCCACTCGAGCTACCCGGCCAACGTCTACATCCTGCGCGTCAAGGCCCCGGCGCTCTTTCCCGAGCGCTTCTACCTCGACTGTTTCGACAAGGGGATCGGCGGCATCATCGTCATGTCCTGCGGCGAGGAATGCCCCTACGAGGGGGCCTACCACGCCCTGGCCAAGCGCCTGGACCGGGTCTACCAGGAGATGAAGGCCCGCGACATCGACATCCGCCGGCTGCGCCTGACGGCCATCTGCACGGTCTGCAACCGGGCCTTTCTCAACGAAGTCAACCAGATGAATGCGGTGGTAAGCGAATTGAGTGACTAAAAGGGGAGCAACACAAATGGATGACCACCATCACGATCGCAACTTTGACGCCCTGGTGATCGGCGGCGGCATCGCCGGCCTGCAGGCAGCCCTTGACCTGGGCGACCAGGGATTCACCGTGGCGGTGATCGAGCGGGACGCCTCGGTGGGCGGCAAGATGATCCGGCTCTCCAAGGTCTTCCCGACCCTGGACTGCGCCAGTTGCATCACCACCCCCAAGATGGCCGCCGCGGCCCACCACGACCGCATCACCCTGTTTACCTATTGCGATCTCAAATCGTTGCAGCGGCAAAACGGCCGGGTGCACGCCAAGGTGGTGCAGCGGCCGCGCTACGTGAACGCCGACAAGTGCATCGGCTGCCGGCAGTGCGAGTATGCCTGCCCGGTTATGGTCCCCGATCCCGAGCAGGGCGGGTTTTCCGCCACCAAGGCCATCGCCATCCCCTTTTCCAACGCCATTCCCCAGGTCGCGGTGCTCGATCCGCGCCACTGCATGCTCTGCGGCCGCTGCGAGCGGGCCTGTCCCACCGGCGCGGTGGACTACTTCCAGCAGCCGCAGCCGTTCTCTCTCACCGCCGGCACTGCGGTGGTGACCACCGGGTTCGAGATGACCGCCATCGCCGACAAGCCCCAGTATGGTTTCGGCAAGGTTCCCAACCTCATCGACGCGCTGCAGATGGAGCGCCTGCTGGCGCCCCATGGTCCTTACAACCGCGTACTGCGGCCCTCGGACGGCAAGGCGCCGGACAGCATCGCCTACATCCAGTGCGCCGGCTCCCGGGACAAGTCCATGGGGCTGCCCTACTGCTCCCGGGTGTGCTGCATGTATGCCATCAAGCAGGCCATGCTGCTTTCCGGCGCCCTGCCCCTGGCCGACATCACCATCTACTACATGGATATCCGGGCCTTCGGCAAAGGCTACGAGCAGTTTTTCCAGAACGCCCAAGCCATGGGCATCAACTTCGTCAAGGCCAAGGTGGCGGCTGTCGAAGCAGGGCCAGACGGTGCGGTCCGGCTGCACTACGAAGCCCAGGACGGCGAAGGAGTAACCACGGCGGACCATGACCTGGCGGTGCTTTCGCTGGGGCTGGTGCCAGCATGGGATCCGTCGGGCATTTGTCCGCTGACTACCGGTGCGGACCGTTTCATCCATACCCCCCGCCCCAAGCTCGGCCCGGTGCAGACCGGCCTGGCGGGAATTTTCGTCGCCGGCGCGGCCGCCGGTCCCAAGGATATTGTCGATACCATCGCCGAGGCGGGCAACGCCGCCATGGCGGCCGGTCAATACCTGACCGCCATGTCCCCCTCCGCCGCCTCACGGGCCGCCGTCGCCTGACGCCGGCCAGCCGCGGGAGATGTCACATGACCCAAGCCAATGAAAAACCGGATGCGCCCGCCGCCAAAATCGGCGTCTACATCTGCCACTGCGGGGGCAATATCTCGGACCATATGGACGTGGAAGCCGTGCGCCGGCGCGCGGAAAACCTGCCCGGGGTCACGGTGGCCCGCACCAACATGTTCATGTGCTCCGACCCGGGGCAGGAGCAGATCGCCGAGGACCTCAAAAACGGCACCGTGAACCGGGTGGTGGTGGCCTCCTGCGCCCCGAGCCTCCACGAGGCGACCTTTCGCGGCGCCATCCGCCGCGCCGGGGCCAATCCGTATATCTACGAGCACGCCAACATCCGCGAGCAGGTAAGCTGGGTCCACCACGGTGAAGCGGCCACCGAAAAGGCGGCCGTGCTGGTGGCAGCCGCAACGGCCAAGGCCGGCCGGCTCAAACCCCTCACGCCGATCCGGGTGCCGGCCACCCGGCACGCCACGGTGATCGGCGCCGGCGTGGCCGGCCTCAGCGCCGCCCGGGACCTGGCCGCCCGGGGCATCGCCGTCACCCTGGTGGAAAAATCCGACGCCCTTGGCGGCCAACTCGCCGCCCTGGACCGCATCGCCCCCACCGGGGACCGGGCCGCCGACCTGGTCAACGAACTGGCCGCCGCCGTGCTGGGCCACCCGGGCATCACGGTGCTCACCCGCACCGAGGTCATCGCCACCGACGGGTACATCGGCAATTTCAAGCTCACCCTCCGGCGCCGCCCCCCAGAGGGTGCGAGCACCGCCGACGCCCGCTACGTCCCTTTTCAGGGCGTCCGGCCACCGGAACCGTCGGATGCGCCCTCCGGCGAGCTGACCGTTGAAACCGGCGCCATCATCCTGGCCACCGGGTTCCGTTCCTACCAGCCGCGCCCGGGAGAATACGGCTTCGGCGAATTTTCGCCCGTGATCACCCTGCCGGCCCTGGTCCGCAAAATGGCCGAACGCCCCGCCAAGGGACGGCTGCTGCAAATCGACGGCCGCCCCATCCGCAGCGTGGCCATGATCCATTGCGTCGGCAGCCGCCAAATTCCGGGTATCCATCCCGAAGACGAATCCGGCCATCTCAACGAGTACTGCTCCCGGGTCTGCTGCACGGCGACCCTCGATGCCGCCGACCGCATCCGCCGGAACCATCCCGGCACCCGGGTCTACGAGCTGTACCGGGACATCCGCACCTACGGACGCGGCCAGGAAGAACTCTACGAACAGGCCGCCCGCGACGGCGTGGTCTTTTTGCGCTTCGAGGCCGACAACGCCCCGCAGGTGACAACGGCGGCGCCGGGCGAGGGGTTCGCCTTGAAGGTCAAGGTCGCGGACACCCTCACCTTCGGTGAAACCCTCGAGGTGCCGGCCGACTTGGTGGTCCTGGCCACCGGCATGGAGCCCAACGATGTGTCCGACCTGGTGGAGATGATGAAACTGCCGGTGGGCATGGACCGCTTCCTGCTGGAGGTCCATCCCAAGCTGCGGCCGGTGGAAATGCCGGTGGGCGGCATCTTCGTGGCCGGCACCTGCCAGGCGCCTTTCGATGTCACCGAGGCCTGCAACACGGCCGGGGCGGCGGCGGTCAAGGCCGCGGCCCTGCTGGCCGACGGGCAGGTGGAACTGGATCCGTTCGTGGCCGAAGTAGACGTTGACCGCTGCCGGGGAACGGGGGCCTGCGTGGACGCCTGCCTCAACCCCGGCGCCCTGGCCCTGGTGGAGATGGAAGTCGGCGGGCGCACGGTTCAACGGGCACAAGTGACCCCGGCCCTCTGCCTTGGATGTGGAGCCTGCGTGGCCGTATGCCCGGAAAACGCCATCGACGTCTGCGGCATGACGCTGGGCCAGTACGAGGCGATGGTGGACGCGATTTTGGAGACTTGAAGCTCGGGATTCGGAACGCGACGTTTGAAACAGGAGCCGAATCCAAATGGGTTGCTCCGCAAAAAATGAAATACGGACCCATTACCGCCGTGCCCCTGCGTCCTCCAGGTCCACGACGTCAGCCGGGTCCGCCAAGTCCACCAAATTACCAATCAGCGAGGTAAACCGATGACCGTCGACCCGGCACGAAAACAAGCCCTCAAGGACCTGCGGTCCGAGCGGCGCCAGTGGGTGGAAGCCGCCACGGCAGCATCCAGGTCCCAGAAAAAAACCATTCAGGCGATCCGGAAAGCGCTGGAAAACGCGCCGGCCACCGTGCCGCAGATCGCCGAAGCGGTGGGAATGCCGACAGGCACCGTGCTCTGGTTCGTGGCCGGCATGAAAAAGTACGGCCAGGTCGTCGAGGCCGGAGAAAAAGATAGCTACTTTCGCTATGCATTGGCGCAGGAAAAGCCGGCGGAAGCCGAGGCCTGACCCCTGCCGCCCGGGAGACGCCCCATGACCCTGCTCAGCCCGGATTTTGCCGAAGAACTGAAGCGCTACAGCGACGACACGGCCCTGGCCTGTTTCAACTGCGGCACCTGCACAGCGATCTGTCCCCTCATCGACGGGCACTTTCCGCGCAAAATGATCCGCTACGTGCAGATCGGCGCCAAAGAGCGCATTCTGGAAAACGCGCCGGAACTCTGGAAGTGCCTCCACTGCGGGCTCTGCACCCAGACCTGTCCACGGGAGGCCAATCCGGGAGAACTGATCCTGGGATTGAAACGTCTGGTCATCAGCCACTGGAGGAAAGCCTGACATGTATCATCCCGGAGACATCATCGAGGCCATCGCCGCCAACCTGCGCGCCACGCGCAACCCCTTCGGCATCCCCCATTTTATCGTTAACCGCTGGTGGCGCGAGGCCGGGCTCACGGCCCACGGCGACGCCATGCTCTTCACGGGGATGATGTACCAGTTCGTGCCCTATATCGAGACGTCTACGACGTATTTGGCCAAGTACGAGGACACGCCCCTGGCTGCCTACCTGCGCTATGCCCGCTACGCCCCCGGCTACCTGTCGGGCCTGGGGCTGGCGGCCATCACCCCGGCGCGGGAGAAGCGACGTTTCGACCGCATCCTGCAAGACATCGTGCGCCTCTTGAAAGCTTCCGAGGTGGATTTCTACTACCGCCCGGAGTTGGACCGCTACAGCGGGATCCTGCTCTACGACCTCGGCGACCAGGAGGGATTCGTGCGCCATGCCCGCTGGCTGGCGAATCGGCTACAGAAAGCCGGGATCAAGAAACTCATCACCGTTGATCCGCATACCACCTATGCCCTGAAGGAGCTTTTTCCCAAGTACACCGGGGTCCGCTTCGAGGTGCACCCCTACTTCGAGCTGCTGCGCCTTGGCGGCGGCAACGGCCGGCGCACCACCGTGGCTCTCCACGATCCGTGCTTCTACGGCCGCTACCTCGGCCTGTCCGACGTGCCCGCCCGGGCCCTGGCCGACCTTGGCATCGACTGCGCGCCGGTTGACCGCTCCGGGGCCTATACCCATTGCTGCGGCGGGCCGGCCGAATCCATATCACCCAGGCTGGCCGGCGAAGTGGGCCAACGACGCCTGGACCAGCTGGCACAAACCGGGGCGCCCATCGTCGCCATGTGCCCCATCTGCCTGGGCAACCTGCGCAAGCTGGGGGCCGAGGTGCGGGATCTGTCCAGCGTGATGGCGGAAAACTTGTGACAAGTGGCTAAAGGCCACGCGAACCACTCGCAAAGATTCGATGACTCGATGACCGCAAAGGAGTCGATTTTATGGAAGCTAAAACCGAAAAGACCCTCTACATCACCACCGTCGGCCCGGAAAACCCGGACAAGGCCGCATTTCCCTTCGTGCTGGCCAACGCCGCCCTGTCAATGGATATCGAGGCCACCATCGTTTTGCAGAGCAACGCGGTGCAGTTTGCCAAGACGGGTCTTGCCGACACGGTGCCAGCCGCCGGCGGGCTGCCGCCGATGAAGAAGCTGCTGGCCGACTTTCTCGAACTCGGCGGCAAGATGTGGGTATGCGGGCCGTGCATCAAGGTGCGCGGGATCCAGGAGAGCGATCTGGTCGTCGGCGCCGAGGTCACCGCCGCGGCCCAGGTGAACATCGCCGCCCTGGCCGCCGACGCGCTCTTTGTCTATTGATGTGAGTCAGCTTTGCTCGACGGGATGAATCTATCCCGTGCACCGGCACAATGAAGATGGGAGGCCCGAAATGACCGGCACCCGAACAGACAATCCGCCCCGAAGGGTTACAGATCTGCTGGAACACAAGCGACACGGCGCGACGGTCACCTGTCAGACCGCGTTTGAAATCCTTCCGGTCGACTTTCAGCACCGGGCCAACCCGTTCCGCGCCCATATCTTTCTGTGCCTCTTTTACGGGGACATCGACGGAACGGCCTACGCCTTTCGCAAGTGCTACGCCCGCGGGTGCCCCAACAACCTGTGCCCCCACGTATCCCAGGCGGTGCTCATCGCCAATCGCTACCTGCAGCGCGACTACCGCAAGCTGAAAGCCGCGGGGATCGAAGTCGAGGCGTCCCTGTTCACCCTGGCGGACATGCTCGTCCAGTTCGAGCAGGTGTCCGAAGGCGGTCAACCGGCCTGGACGCTGCCCGACCTGGTGGCCGCCGCCGGCGAAGGCCGGGCCATCCAGGTGGCGGTCGCGCTGTCGTTCATGGAGGCCGTAGAGCATTTCGACCGCCAGGAGCAGGGCCAAACCTATCTCATGGGAGACTTTTCGGCCACGGTGGACGGGGTCGCCTGTCGCAGCGAACGCTGCTTTGCCTGTTTTCCCACCGCTGGCGGAGCAGATGAACGCAGGCGGGCCGTCACCATCGCCGACGCCCGGCTCGACCTGCTGTACGCCGAATTCGACCAGGTCGGCATCGCTTGTGAGCGGCCGTTTTTTAGAAACATCTGAAGTCAGGGGGATAAAATAACCGTCACCCCGGACTTGATCTGGGGTCCATGTCAAAAGGCAAAAACAGACCCGGAAAAGAAATCTGGGTTCGGGATGAATCAATTTTATGGGAACACCTTACCGAACCGCCACAAGGAGATAACCGATGCACGCCACCATCCAGAAGCCGATCACAGAGATCCTGCGCTTCATCCGACCCGGCGAAAAGGTTTTTGTCGTCGGGTGTAACAACTGTGCCTGGAAATGCCATTCCGGCGGCCAGGACGAAACCAAGGCCATGGCCGAACGGCTGGCCCGTCGGGGCGTGGATGTCGTGGGGTACACCGTACCGGGCCCCCAGGGCATGAGCCTGTGCAAACTGGACCACACCCGCAAGGTCTTGCAGCAGGATTATGCCGAACAGACCCGCCAAGCCGACTCGTTTCTCGTCCTGGGCTGCGGCCAGGGAGTGCACACCGTCATCGACGCCACCGACGGGGCCATGGTCCACCCGGGCTGCGACACCATCTTCGGCGGCGAAACGGTCTCGGAAAGCGACATCCAGGAATTCTGCTCCCTGTGCGGCGAGTGCGTCATCGAGTACACCGGTGGCCTGTGCCCCATGACCCTGTGCTCCAAGCAACTGCTCAACGGCCCTTGCGGGGGAGCGGAGAATGGAATGTGCGAAGTGGACCCGGAGCGGCCCTGCGGCTGGGTGCTGATCTACGAGCGGCTCCAGAAGCTCGGCCGCCTGGAGTTGCTCGACGCCTACCAGCCGCCCAAGGACCACGCCAAGTGGAGCCGGCCGCGGCGCCTGGAAGTCAGCCCCTTCGAGGCGACTTTCTGCTCCCAGGCGGGCCGGGTGACGGTGAGCAACCAGGATTGAGTCTTGTTGTTTCAAATTTCGGGCTTCGGATTTCGTGCTTTTCATTTCGATAAGACCATTGGGAGTAACCCATGAAGATCACCAAACTCTTCGACAGAGGCGAATTTGTCATCACCGGCGAAGTCGGCCCCATCAAGGGCGCCGTGTCCAGGGACTGGCGCGTCAGCCCTTCATGCGCCCAGGAGGCCTGGCATTTGCAGGACTTCGTCCATGCCGTCAACGTCACCGACAACCAGTCGGCCGTCATGCGCCTCGGCTCCCTGGCGGCCAGCGTGGGCCTCAAGCAGCGGGGCATCGAGCCGATCTTCCAGCTCACCTGCCGCGACCGCAACCGCATCGCCCTGCAGAGCGACCTGCTCACCGCCTATTCGCTGGGCGTCGACAACGTGCTGCTGCTCACCGGCGACCACATCCAACTGGGCGACCACAAGTCCGCCAAACCGGTCTTCGACCTGGATTCGGTCCAGTTGATCCGCATGGCCAAGGGCCTGCAGGAAGGCCACGACATCACCGGCCACGAGATCGAAAATCCGCCGGACATGGCCCTGGGCGCCGTGGTCAACCCCAACTTCGAGCCGCTC
>DQXI01000030.1 GCA_011042305.1 Desulfobacteraceae bacterium | reverse complement strand
CAACCGGGCCGAGCGGGCGCTGCGCTTTGCCGTGCCATGGCGAAAACGCAGCCTGGGCACCCGCAGCGAAAAGGGAAACCGCTGGGTGGAACCCGATCTGGCCTGGATCTAAAACGCTCCCCCTGATATACTCCCCCTGTGAACACGTACCAGGGAAAGGGGTTGTCAAGTCGATGCGGGAAATCCCTGAACCTTGCCCAGGGCTACGTATCCATAGGGCGTAAGGGAACAAGGGCTTGATTGTTTCTGGAAGGGGATAGGCATGAGAGTCAAATTATCCAGACGGGGGGGGCGGTCGAAGAAAATCCAGGATTACATATCTTCGACGCCGGGATTTTCCAGCACTGTAATGAAGGCCCTGGAAATATGCAATGATTCGAATACGTCCCCCGTGGATTTGAATCGTGTCATATCCATTGATCCGGTTTTGACCGGCCGTATTCTCAGGTTGGTAAATTCAACCTTCTATTCCTTCCCCAGAAAGGTTGCCTCTGTGACCCGGGCGATAGTCATGCTGGGCTTGAATAATGTGAAAAACCTCATACTCGGTATTTCTGTGCTGGAGAACTTCGGCCGAGAAAGGACCTTTGGAACCAGATCTGCCGATGAGTTCTGGTCCCATTCTATCGGTGTGGGCATAATTGCAAAGTTCCTGGCCTCTTTGAAGGGAGTGGTTCCGGAAGAGAGGGAAGAATATTTTGTGGCGGGACTTTTGCATGACATCGGTAAGATCCCCATGAACAACCAGTTCCCGAAGGACTATCTGGAAGCGTTGAGACTGGCAGAAAGCAGAAAGATCCCCTTGTACCATGCCGAAAAGATGATCTTTGGCCTCGACCATTGCACAGTCGGCAGGATGATAGGCGAGAGTTGGCGACTCGGTGAAACTCTTACCGACGCCCTCTGTTCCCACCACGATAGAGGAAGGATAGAAAAACAGGGATCGAACTTACTGGCGGTTGTTTCGCTTGCAGATGCCTATATGAAAATGCTCATGATTGGATTTTCAGGAGACTGCCTTCACGAGGAACGCACAACGAGTGATCTGGAAAAACTGGTTGGAATCGAAGGGTCCGTACTTGAAGGATTGAGGGAAATGGTGACCAGTGAGATAGAAAAGGCCAAGGTGTTCTTGAGAGTCGTAGAAAAGGAGAAATAAGATGATGATCAAGTTCTGGGGGGTTAGAGGCTCTATCCCGACCCCAGGCCCCAATTCCGTCAAGTACGGTGGGAACACATTGTGCCTTCAACTGAGCATTAAGGGACTGGACAGGCTCATTATCATTGATGCGGGTTCAGGCATCAGAGAACTGGGCAATCATCTGGTTGTCAACAGGACCAAGATAGACCCTATCAAGGCCGAGATCTTTTTGACCCACACCCACTGGGACCATATTCAGGGAATACCTTTTTTTGCCCCAATCTATTCACCGGAAACCGAGATTCGGATTCATGGGCCGTGCTCAAGTAAGGAGGTGAGCCTTCAAGATGTGATAGGCGGACAGTTGGCGTATCATTACTTCCCGGTGCGGCACGAAGAACTGGCAGCCAGGATAAGTTACACCCACCTCACGGAAGGTCGATACGATCTTGGTGACGGCATTACCCTCATCACCAAATACCTCAATCACTCCCTGCTTTGTCTCGGGTTGAGATTTCAATACGGCAGCAAGGTCTTTTGCACCGCTTATGATACCGAGCCCTTTCGTAACCTTTTCAGTGCCGAACCGGAAGATCCATCCTATGACGAAACTATGTGCAGGGTGGGGGAGCAGGCGGCCATGGAAGAAAACAGGAGATTGGAAGAGTTTTTTGAAGGGGCCGATTTGCTTGTTCATGACGCCCAATACACACAACAAGAGTATGAATCATCCAAGATCGGATGGGGGCATTCTTCTATCGAACATGCCATTGAGGTGGCGAAGCGATCCCAGGTCAAAAGGCTGGCGCTTTTTCACCATGATCCTATGCGAACCGATGCCCAGATTGACGAGCTGTCAGAGAAATATTGCCAGCCGGGTTATGCCGGTGACACAGAAGTCTTTTTCGCCCGCGAGGGAGTTGAAATAAATATTTGACGGCCCGGATCCATGGTGGCAAGCTCAGAGACCCAATGTATAGCTAAGTAACGAATGACTGGAACGTCACAAAAAACATCAGCCAATTTATATGATGAAAAGGGATCAACCGATATCAAAAAGTGCCCATGCTAACCCGGGGTCAAGATTAAACAGAAAATCAGTGTTGAAAGCAAGCGTCAAGGACCAGCCATGTACCGGAGACGTGATAGGGGGCAGGCGGCAGGGCAGAGAGGTATAGCTATACCGTAGGCCATCTGACCTTCTCGGGCGGAGAATCGCTTCATCGCCCAGGATCTTGAGGGGGGTTCAGCGGTTCTTGCAGGAAATGTTTCAGGAAGGAAATGGATGTTGGATTGTCATAGGTGTATACATTACTATGTTACCTGGGATAAGCGTTTCCCTCACGGTTGCAAGGCAATGGGGTTTAAATCGAAGCAGCTTCCTTCGATAAGCGTTTTTGCCAGCTCCAATGAGAGATGCTTGTTGTTCAAGGAGAAAACCTTTAAGAGAAGGGCTCCTGCTCCACGGATTGAATCAGAATAGGATGTAAAGATGCGGATGGGAAGTTTTAGAGGAGAAGGGGGCAATGAAAGAAGAAATCGAAAGTGGCGGCTTCTATGTGCGAAGGATCCGATTAACAAACCGGCGATGCACCCGTAATGATCTATATGGGACTTGACTTGACGTTGCCAACGCTGGTCGCACAGACCGATATTCCCTCCAGGGCGAGCTGGTCGGCTATACGTTGCTGGCCAAAAGCAGGGTGCTCAAGGCTCAAGGCGAAAATTTGCTTGATGTCTTCTTATTGTTCAATAAATTCTGCAGGTTACTTTGTAATTGGGGGTATTGCTACCTCCCCCGCCCGCGGGTGGCTGAGTGGGCTCAGAGCAGCAGGTGGACACAGGCGGTTTTCCCCCCCCCGGACGCCAAGCGATCTGACAAACATTATCAAAAAACACTTAGCCCCGGCTAAAACCAACCGGGGCTAAGTATCTGTTTTTATTTGGTGGAGATGATGGGATTCGAACCCACGACTTCAGCGTTGCGAACGCTGCGCTCTCCCAGCTGAGCTACATCCCCGACGATAAAAGTAACTCGCTCCATTATCAGATCCACCCGACAGCGTCAAGGTCAAGATTGCCGCGCCGGGTGAAAGCCGGGAGCTGAAAAAAACGTTCTTGTTTGATCCAGGGCAATGTCAGGCGGCCCGAAAGGTCTTATAGTGGATATCACGGTCGGCTTTGCGACCCTGAACACCATGCCAAGGAGGCAAACGATGAAGTGCCCTGGACAAGATACCCAGTACTGGAAGCCGGGGGCCATCTACGAGGTCAAATGCCCGGCCTGCGGTCACAACGTGGAGTTTTTCAAGGACGACACCATCCGCCGATGCGGCCACTGCGGGCATCGCTTTGTCAATCCCCGGATGGATTTCGGCTGTGCGGCTTACTGCCCCTTTGCCGAGCAGTGTCTCGGTAACCTGCCGCCGGAGGCCCTGGCCGAGCGGGAAAACCTGCTCAAGGACCGGGTCGCCGTGGAAGTCAAACGCCTGTTCAAGACCGATTTCGCCCGCATTGGCCGCACCACCCGGCTGGCCCGCCACGCCGAGCGCATCGCCAAGGAGGAAGGCGGCAACCTGCCCGTGGTGCTGGTGACCGCCTATCTGAACGAAACCGGACAGGCGCCCGGGGACGCTTCCAAGGCGCGGGAGATTCTCGAACGCCTCGGTGCCCGGGAAAAACTGGTAACGGCTGTTTGCGAGACCATCGAGGCCCTGGCAGACCACAAACCGCAGGGCGATGCCACCCTGGATATTTTGCGCGACGCCCAGCGCATCGTGGCCCTGGAGGCGGCCCAGCGTGACGGGACGCCGGCCCTCCCGCCGGACGTGGACGCTTGGGCGACGGTTGCCGGCCGCCGGCTGGCGGAAGAGATCAGCGCCAAGTCGGCGTGACGCAAAAAAGGAGTGCAGGAGATGAAAGTAAAGCGCAAGATCATCGAAATCGACGAAGAAAAATGTGACGGCTGCGGACTGTGCGTGCCGGCCTGCGCCGAGGGGTCCCTGCAAGTGGTGGACGGCAAGGCCCGTGTAATTTCCGAGACCCTCTGCGACGGCCTTGGGGCCTGCCTGGGCGAATGCCCCCAGGGGGCCCTGCGCATTGTCGAGCGCGTGGCCGAGGAGTTCGACGAAGAGGCGGTGGAAAAGCACTTGGCGGCTACCGGACCGACGCTGTCGGCCCCGTCAAGCTGCCCGTCGGCCGGGATCCGGCTGTTCGCCCCCGCCGATGCCTGCGGCGAGGCCAACCGGCCGGCCAAACTGGACGCGTCCGCCTCCGCCCTGTCCCACTGGCCGGTGCAGATCCGGCTGGTGCCGCCCCACGCGCCGTTTCTCAAAAACGCCGACCTGCTGGTGCTGGCCGACTGCGCCGCCGTGGCGACGGCCGATCTTCACGAGGGCTATCTGCGCGGGCGGGTGGTATTGATGGGATGCCCCAAGTTCGACGACGCGGACGATTACGTTTCCCGCTTCACGGAAATCTTCGCAACGGCGGGCATCCGCAGCATCACGATCCTCTACATGGAGGTGCCCTGCTGCGGCGGTCTGCCCCGGATCATCGAGAAGGCCCTGAAGGCCTCGGGCCGGGACATCCCGGTGGAGACGGTGTGCCTCGCCTGTAACGGCGACCGGTTGGCACCGGCGGCGTAAGTATCCTGGCGTGGCCGGTTTGATCGCGTCGGTGACGGCGGGTTTTGAAGTATCCGGATTGCCTTCCCGCCGTCTCGTCGCGATGAAAGATGAAAACGGATTCCTGGATTTGCCGACCGTTGGCGAATCGATCCCTTGCTTCCCGATTTTTCCGTTTCAGGCTGCTTGCAGGAGAGCGGCCAGCACGGCGGCATGGCGCCGCGCCGCCCCGCGGTTTTCCTCCACCACGGCCCTGCCGGCCGAACCGGCCCTGTTGGCCGCCTCCGGATGGTCCAGCAAGTCTTCCAGCCGTTCAGCGAGGCCCTGGGCGTCGGCGACCGGGAAAACCGCTCCGGCGGCGGCCAACAGGTCGGTGGCGGCCCGGAAATCATCCATGTACGGCCCGCAGATCACCGGCTTGCCCCAGGCGGCGGCCTCGATGAGATTTTGTCCTCCCCGCGGGACGAGACTCCCCCCGCAAAAAACGACAGTGGCGATGCTGTAGAGATCCCGCAGCTCGCCGATGGTGTCCAGGACCACCACCGGCGCAGTGCGTGCAGCTTGCGCCCCGCCGATACGGCTGCGCCGCTGGTAGACCAGGGACCGCTGGCGGATATCGGCGCAGATCCGCGCTACCCGCTGCAGGTGGCGCGGCGCGATGATCAGGACCGCCTGGGGAAATCGCCGTCGCACCCGTTGAAAGGCGTCGAGCACCGGGGCCGCTTCGCCGTTGCGGATGCTGCCGGCCACGATTACCGGTACGGAGCCCTCGAGGTTGAAGCGTCGCCTTAGAATTTCGGCGACGGCGGGATCCGGGGGCGCCCCGGCCAGGTCGAACTTGGCGTTCCCGTTGACGGTGATGCGCTCCGGTGGGGCGCCGAGCTCACGGATGCGCGCCGCATCATCGGCGCTGATCATGCTCAGGCGGTCGACGCCCTCGAGCACCGCCGCCATCAGCGGCCGTACCCGGCGGTAACGGCGCACGGACCGCGGCGAGATGCGGCCGTTGACCAGGGCGGTGCGCACGCCGCGACGCCGGGCCGCCGCCAGCCAGTTCGGCCAGATTTCGGTTTCCACGCACACCAGCAGGTCGGGCGCCACCCGGGCCAGGGCGCGGTTGACGGCACCGGGCCAGTCCACCGGCGCCAGCAGGACGCTGTCGGCGATGTTCCCGAGGCGTTCCTGGGCCGCCGCCCGGCCATGCGCCGTGGTGGTGGAAACGACCAGCCGTACCCGGGGAATCGACTGCCGCAAGGCTGCCGCAATCACCGCCGCGGCGTTGACCTCACCCACCGAGGCGGCGTGGAACCAGATTCGGGGCCGGCCGTTGCCCAGCGGCACTGCGCCATAGTCGCCGACGCGCTGGCGCCAGCCGTCCCGGTGGGCCCCGGTCAGTTGGCTGTAGACCCACCACCCGGGCCAGGCGGCGAAAAAAAGACCCGTGGACAGAGCGCGGTATGCCGGCAGGGCAAGACGCATGATGTCATGGCATCCGTTCGGGGGAAGGCAGCGGCAGGCGGTCAAGGAGAACGAATTCGCCCCCGCGAACCGTGACCAGGGGCAGCGACTGGCATAGTTCCCCCCGGGCGTCGAAAAACGCATCGCCGGTGAGCCCGGCATGGGGGCGCTGCGTCTTCAGAAAGCTTAAAAGCCGGGCGCGGCTGCCGACTTCCGCTTGGCTGAGCGCCTCCAGCAGGATCATGGCGGCATCGTAGGCGGCGGCTTCGATATAGCCGGGCTCCTGGCCGTAGGCTGTTTTAAATTCTTCGATAAAGGCGGCGGTGGCGCTGTCGGCCTGCCGGGGGAAAAAACCGGTGGGAAAGACGACTCCTTCGGCGAAGGCGTCGGCCATTTCGATCAGGGACCGGTTGTGCCAGAGGTTGACGCCCAGCAGGCGCAGGCCGGTCAAGTCATGGAAGGCCAGCTGCGGAAGGATCAAGGCGGCCTTGGCCGGCGCGTCGGGAATAAAAAGGGCCTCGGCGCCGTGCGGCTCACCGGCGCCCCCGGCCGCCAGTCGGCCGATCGATTCTGCAAAGTCGGTGCTGGCCGGGTCGTAGGCGACGGTGTCGACGAGGGTGGCGCCGTAGGCTTCCACCGCCTCGCCAAAGCGGGCCATGAAGGTCTCGCCGTACCTGTCCGCCGGGTAAAGCACGGCGAAACGCTGGATGCCGTCGCGTTCCAACGCCCAGCGCACCAAGGCGTCCACCTGGTTGCGGGGGGTGATGAAATAGCGCAGCACCCAATCGCCCAGGGCGGGAACGTCTTCCCGCTGGGTAAAGGCGATGATGGGGATCGCCTGCCGCTGGGCCTCGGCGGCGGCTTCTGCCGCCGTTGCCATCGGCCCCAGAATCGCCGCCACGCGCCGCTGGGAAAAACCATGGACAATGGCTCGGGCCTGGTCGGCGCGCGAGCGGGTGTCCTCGATCACCATGCGCACCTTGGGCGCCGTGGGACGGGCGGTAAAATGCATCAGGGCCATTTCGACCCCCCGCAACGCCCGCTGGCCGTAAATGCCATGGGACCCGCTCAACGGGAGCATGCACCCGATGGTATGCCGGTCAAAGGCGATGTCCCTGACGAGACGCTGAAGCAGGTCCCGGGCTTCAGGCGGCATGGACCGGTCCGTCAGCTTGGGCAGCTTCCGTGGCGAGAGCATGCCGATGGCCCGGGCCAGTTGATCCGCCAGCGTTGCCCGGGCCTCTTCGTCCGGGGCCGCCTGCCAGGCGGCGATGGCCTCTTCGGCCGCCTCCATGGGGCGCTCCAGGGCCAGCAGGGCCTCTATCCTAAGGCGCCGGATCTCCAGCCGGCCGGACGGTTCCAGGCGATTCGACGGGAGAATCCGGCTGTGCACCAGGAGGGCCTTGAAATCTTCCTGCTGATAATCGATGGCGACCAGTGCCACGAGGGCTTCGGGCGCCAGCGGGTGGCTGCGGTAGTCGGTGAGCAGGCGGCGGTAGGCGTCGCCGGCGGCTTCCAGGCGGCCGCGGTCCTGGTAGAGTTCTCCCAGTCGCATCAGGGCCCGGGGGGCCAGGGGGCTGTGGGGAAACTTGGCCAGGAAGGTTTCAAATGCTTCCGGGGCCCTGGCGCTGCGGGCGGTGGCCAGGTCTTCGGCGATGCGGTAGGCCTGACGGTCTCCGGTTTCAGGCATCTGCGCCGGCGGGAGCAGCAGCGGCAGGGGGACCGTCGGCCGCGGCGCACAGGCTGTTACAATCACCGCCAGCCATATGGCCGCCGTCAGGTAACGCGCGATCGATTTGACCACCGCCGGGATCCTTTCAGTACCGTCTATCTTTCTTTGATGCGTACGACTTCCGCTTCGCGAAAAACGGCTCCACTGTACAACAGGCGCCGGGATTGTCAATCGGTTTGGCTTCTGGGAAGGGTTTGACAAAGCGCAGAGTGCGGATCAATATAGGCCCAACTGTGGAGTACACGGGGTTTTCACGTTCCGCCAGGCAACGCTCCGGTGTCCCAACCCAATTTCGAGGGAGGAGAGCCATGACCAAGATGACCGATATCAGCGCAAAAGATTATGCCAGGGCTCTGGAAATCGGCCGTCCACCGAACATCGCGCGCCTGTTTCCCCATTCCCGCGCCCTGATTGTCAGCGGCAAGGTGATCGACCGGGCCATGCTCGCCAAGGGGCGCGCGGTGGCCATGGCGGCCAACGGCCGCAACTTTTTCGTCATCAAGGGGGCCCTGATGGCCGCCCAGAGGGCCAACGCCGCCATCATCATCGAGATCGCGCGCTCCGAGGGCGGGGCCAACGCTTACTGCGCCGTCAACTACTGGAACCTGGCCCGGTACGTGGACGATCTTTGCAATGAGCTGGGCATCACGGTGCCGGTGGCCATTCACGCCGACCACTACGGGATCAAGACCCAGGCGGACATCGAACCGGCCAAGATCGAGATCCCCTCGATTTTCGATGCCGGCATCACCTCCATCGCCATCGACGCCTCGCACATGCCCGATGACCAGAACCTGCTGGCCAACATCGCGTTGAATCCCTTCGTGCCCTCCTGGGCCGGGCTGGAGACCGAAGTGGGCGAGATCAAGGGAAAGCTCGGGCTGTCGACCCGCGAGGAGGCGCTTTTTCTCATCGAGGGGCTCAACGCCCATGGCATCTTTCCCGACTGGATTGCCTTGAACAACGGCACCACCCACGGCCTGGAGGCCAGCGATTCCGGGATCCAGGTCGAGTTGACCGCCGATATTCACCAGGCCCTGGCGCCTTACCGGGTGTCCGGGGCTCAGCACGGCACCTCGGGCAACAGCTCCGAGCGGCTGCGGGCCATTGCCGCCCGCACCCGCACCACCAAGGCCAACGTGGCCACCGCTCTGCAGATGATCTCCTGGGGCCTGGTGGTCAACGACTACGGCAACGCCCAGCGGGATGCTGATGGCCGCT
>DQXI01000172.1 GCA_011042305.1 Desulfobacteraceae bacterium | reverse complement strand
GGCAGGTGACGGCTTTCGTGGCCGAAACGCCCGAGGGCAAGGCGGTGATGATCGAGGGGCGCACCTGGCTGCTGGAGGACACCGCTGCGGCCCAGACCCGGCGTCGCGGCGCGCGCCGCGACGGTCCCAGCCAAGTCTCGCCCCCCATGCCGGCGGTGGTGACCAAGCTGCTGGTGGCCGAGGGGGACCCGGTGGAAAAGGGCCAGGCGGTGGTGGTGGTGTCGGCCATGAAGATGGATACCACCCTCACGGCCCCTTTCGACGGCCTGGTGACGCGGATCAACGTGGCCGAGGGCGACAAGGTCACCCCGAAACAGGTGCTGGTGGACATCGCGCCGACGGAAAACGAGCAATCCGCCTCGGCGGCCTGAAATGGCCTGAAACATGAACCGCCGAGGCGATTGGATATCAAAACCTGGGCGTCGGACCGCCTGTCGGTCCGTATGGGGCCGTACCTGCCCGTGTTCGTCCGTGCAAGGTTGCCATTCAAACAAGGAGCCCTGACATGTCGCAGTCAGACCTTATTTACCGCGTCGCCGACCACGTGGCCACCGTTACCATCAACCGCGAAGACCGTCGTAACAGCATCAGCCCGGCCGCGGTCTCCCTTTTCCACGAGGCCCTGGATCAGGCCCTGGCCGACGATGACGTCCGGGTAGTGTGCGTCACCGGCGCCGGCGAAAAAGCCTTCTGCTCCGGCGCCGATCTCGGCGGGGCCATGGGGGCCGACGAGGAGAGCCGGCGCGTCTTTGACAGCTACGCCCGCCTCATCAGCCGCCTGGCGACCTTTGCCAAGCCCACCGTGGCGCGAATCAACGGCCATTGTCTGGCCGGGGGCACCGGTTTCATGCTGGCCTGCGACATCGCCATCGCCAAGGAGACGGCCCGGTTCGGCACCCCCGAGGTCAACGTGGGCCTGTTTCCCATGATGATCGGGGCCCTGATCTTTCGCAACGTGCCGCGCAAGCGGGCCATGGAGATGATCATGCTCGGCGAACGGCTCAGCGCCGCCCAGGCCCTGGAAATGGGCCTGGTGACCCGGGTGGTGCCCGATGCCGAGCTCGACGCCGAGGTGGACAAGGTGCTCGCCGCCCTGGCCGCCAAGAGCCCCATCGGCATGAAAATCGGCAAGCAGGCCTTCGCTGCCGCCGAAACCATGCCCCTGGAAGCGGCGGTGCGGTTTCTGGCCGGGAAGCTCGCCGAGGTGGCCGCCACCGATGACGCCCGGGAAGGGATTACGGCTTTCCTGGAAAAGCGGCCGCCGCGGTTCATCGGAAAGTAGGTGCCATGTTCTACTCTTTCGACGGAAAGGTGCCAGTGGTCGGCCGCGGGACGTACGTGAGCGAGTTGGCCACCGTGATCGGCAATGTGGAAATCGGAGAAGACTGCTATGTCGGTCCCGGGGCCATCTTGCGAGGCGATCACGGACGCATCGAGATCGGCGACGGGTCTGCGGTGGAGGAGGGGGTAATCATCCATGCCGCGCCGGGCCATACCCAGGCCATCGGACGCAAGGTCACCTTGGGCCATGGCGCCATGGTTCACGCCCGGACCATCGGGGACGGTGCGGTGGTCGGCATGGGCGCGGTGGTGAGCATCGAAAGCGAAATCGGTGCGGGCGCCATCGTGGCCGAAGGGACGGTGGTGAAATGGGGCCAGTCCATTGAAGCCGAAGTGATGGCGGCCGGGAACCCGGCCAGGGAGATCCGTGCGGTAAACGACAAGGACCGGCTGATCTGGGGCTACGGCAAGCAGCTCTACATCGACCTGGCCCACAAATACCTCGAAGAAGGCATGCACCCGGTCGAGCCGGTGCGAAAACCGTAGAGCGGAATTGTCTTCGCATTGCGCGTCTTCTGCCGGTTAGACAACAGAGGAATGATGACACCACAGAGAGCACAGAGGGCACAGAGTAAAGGAATTTGAGTTCTTTGTGTCCTTTGTGGTTTGAAATTTTCCAATCCACGAGAGGGGGGCAACATGCCGCATCCGACAGCGGGGGACAAACTGATCATTGCCAACTGCTCCGGCTTTTTCGGCGATCGGCTCTCGGCGGCCGCCGAGATGGTCCGCGGCGGCCCCATCCACGTGCTCACCGGCGACTACCTTGCCGAATTGACCATGGCGATCCTCTTTCAGAAGAAGCTCAAGGCGCCGGAGACCGGTTACGTGCCCACCTTTCTCAAGCAGATGGAAGAGGTCATGGGCGAGTGCCTGGACCAAGGCATCCGGGTGGTGAGCAACGCCGGCGGTCTCAACCCGGCCGGGATGGCCCAGGCCCTGGCCGCCCTGGCCCAAAAGCTCGGCCTGGCGCCGAAGATCGCCTACATCGAGGGCGACGACCTCATGCCCCGTTTGAACGAACTTCAGGCCCAGGGCGAGGCCTTCGCCCACATCGACAAGGGAATCGGCCTGGCCGAGGCCGGCGCCACGGCCATCAGCGCCAACGCCTACCTCGGCGGCTGGGGCATCGTGGAGGCCCTGAACCGGGAGGCGGACATCGTGGTCTGCGGCCGGGCCGCGGACGCGGCCCTGGTGGCGGGTCCGGCCGCCTGGCACTTCGGCTGGGCGCCTGACGACTGGGACCGCCTGGCCGGCGCTTACGCGGCGGGCCACATCATCGAGTGCGGCGCCCAGGCCACCGGCGGCAACTACTCCTTCATCCACGAGGTGCCTACCTACCGCAACGTCGGCTTTCCCATCGCCGAGATCGAGGCCGACGGCAGCTTTACCATCACCAAGCACCCGGGCACGGGCGGCCTAGTGTCGGTGGGCACGGTCACGGCCCAACTGCTCTACGAAATCGCCGCGCCGGCCTATCTGACGCCCGACGTGACGGTGCGCTTCGACACGTTGCAGTTGGCGCAGGACGGCCCGGACCGGGTGCGGGTCACCGGCACCCGCGGACAGCCGCCCCCGGAGACGGCCAAGGTCTGCATCAACACCCTGGGCGGACACAAGAACCAGATGACGGTGATTCTCACCGGGCTCGACATCGAAAGGAAGGCCGAGATCGTCACCGAGACCCTGTTCGAGAGCCTCGGCGGGCGAGACCGGTTCCAGACGGTGGACGTGCAGCTCGTGCGCTCGGACAAGGCCGACCCGCCCACCAACGACGAAGCCTTCGCTTTTTTGCGCATCACGGTGATGGACCCGGACGCCGGGAAGGCCGGCAAGCTCTTTTCCGCCAGGGTAGTGGAAATGGCGCTGGCCAACATCCCCGGCTTTACCCTCACCGCCCCGCCGGGCGCCGGCTCGCCGGCCGTGGTCCACTGGCCCGCCCTGGTGTCCAACCGGGTCATCCAGCAGAAGGTTTTTATCGACGGCGCACCGGCCGCTGTCATCCAGTCCGGGGAGGGCCACGTCCCCGTTTTGGTGGCCCCCGGTGCCCCCCACATTCCCCCGACGCCCGGCGGCCCCTTCATCCGGGCGCCTCTGGGGCGGGCCTTTGCCACCCGCGCCGGCGACAAGGGGGGAAACGCCAACCTGGGCGTCTGGGCCCAGTCACCGGAAGCGTATGCCTTTTTGCGCTCGTTTCTCACCACGGAAAAACTGCGCCAATTGCTACCGGATTGCAGCCCCTACGAGATCGAGCGCTACGAGCTGCCCAACCTTCTGGCGGTGAACTTCTACATCCGCGGCCTGCTGGGCGAAGGCGTTGCCGCCTCGGTGCGCAGCGACCCCCAGGCCAAGACCCTGGGCGAGTACCTGCGGGCCAAGATCGTGGAAATGCCCGAATCGATCCTGGTGGTTAAAGAGTAAGGTGTTCACCACAGAGGACACAGAGAGCACAGAGGTAATGGACAAGGAGCCATTCACAGCGAGGATGATTGGATGTGCGATTGAGGTCCATCGCACGCTTGGGCCCGAATTGATACCGGATTATTGATCAACTTCAATGTCCGCAAGCTTGTGGAAGGTATTCAGCGCTACAAACTCTAGTTCTCTGTGATCTCTGTGGTTTTATTGTTGTTTGCTTATTTTGGAAGGGAAAAAATGAAACAGATCTGCAGCGACCTGACCTGGGAACAGGAGACCCTCGACGCCCTGGTCAGCGGGCTCGACGCGGCCGGCTGGCAGCTTGTCACCCTCTGCGACGGATGGACCGTCAAGGACGAGATCTGCCACCTGGCCTACTTCGATCACACGGCCCGGCTGGCGGCCACCGACGCCGATGCCTTTACCCGGCATATCATCGAGGACCTGGGCCAGATCAAGAGCATGGACGAAGTGGCCGAAGTCACCCTGGCCAGGGGACGCGCCATGGCCACGGACGATCTGATGGCCTGGTGGCGCGCCGAGCGTCGGCAGCTCATGGAGGCCCTGGCGGCCCTTAGCCCCAGGGACCGCCTGCCTTGGTACGGTCCGCCCATGAGCGCCCTTTCCTTTGCCACTGCCCGGCTGATGGAAACCTGGGCCCACGGCCAGGACATCTACGATGTGCTCAAGCGCCGGCGGCCGGTGAGCCCCGGCCTGCGGCACATCGCCCACCTCGGTGTCAAAACCTTCGGGTGGAGCTTTTCCAACCGGGGGCTGGACGTTCCGGACACCCCGGTCCACGTGGCTCTCACCGCGCCGTCCGGGGAGAGCTGGACCTGGGGCGAGGAAACCGCGGCGGAATCCGTCCGCGGCCCGGCGGAAGACTTTTGTTTGGTGGTGACCCAGCGGCGCCACGTGGACGACACGGCCCTGGTGTGCACCGGGGAGACGGCCCGCCGCTGGATGTTGGTGGCCCAGGCCTTTGCCGGGCCGCCGGACAACGGCCCGCCGGCGGGAACCTTTGCGTGAAGGAAAGGCTGTTGCAACAAAATCGAACCAGAGAAGGGATCCAAGGGACCCAAACGACCTGAGGGACAGTTAGGGATTTTTATGTCCCTTTTGTCCTTTGGGTCCTTTTTCCACCACGTTTCCGTTCAAAGGAGCACCGCATGAGCCAGAACATCTACTTCAACAAGGAGCACGAGCAGGTACGCAAGGCCCTGCGCGATTTCGTCAACAAGCGCATCAACCCCTTCGTGGACGAGTGGGAAGCCCAGGGCATCGCCCCCCTGCACGAGTTGTTCAAGGAGATGGGCGAACTCGGGTTTCTGGGCATCCGCTACGATCCCAAGTACGGCGGTGAAGGCCTCGACTACTGGTACGAGACCGTCATGCTCGAGGAGATCTCCCGCATCAAGTGCGGCGCCATCCCCATGGCCATTGCCGTGCAGACCAACATGGCCACGCCGGCCATCGACCAGTTCGGCTCCGAGTATCTTAAGGAAAAGTACCTGCAGGCCGCCATAAAGGGCGAAATGGTCGGTGCCATCGCCGTCACCGAACCGGGCGCCGGTTCGGACGTGGCGGCCCTGCAGACCTTCGCCCGGCGCGACGGCGACAGCTACATTCTCAACGGCTCCAAGACCTACATCACCAACGGCACCCAGGCCGATTTTCTCACTCTGCTGGCCCGCACCAGCGACGCACCCGGCTACCATTCGTTCAGCCTCTTCGTGGTGCCCACCGGTCTGCCGGGGTTCAAGATCAGCAAGAAGCTCGACAAGCTCGGCATGCGCAGCAGCGACACGGCCGAGCTGTACTTCGACGACCTGCGCATCCCGGCGGAAAACCTTATCGGCGAGGAGGGCGAGGGGTTCATCTACCAGATGCAGCAGTTCCAGCACGAACGCTTTGCCGCGCTGCCCATGTGCTACGTGGGCGGCGAGGACATGATCCGCGAGACGGTGGAATATCTCCGCGGCCGCATCGTCTTCGGCAAGCCGCTGATCAAGAGGCAGGTGCTGCGCCACCGGCTGGTGCAATGGCTCAGCGAACTGGAGAGCCTGCGGCAGCTCACCTACCACATCGTCCGACTCAAGGAAGCCGGCCGGGATGTCACCCGGGAGATTTCCATGGGCAAGTTGCTCGGCGGGGACCTGCTGAACAAGATCGCCGACGGCTGCCTGCAGATGTACGGCGGCATGGGCTTCATGAACGAGATGCGCGTATCGCGCTTCTTCCGCGATGCCCGCCTCATCTCCATCGGCGGCGGGGCCAGCGAGGTGATGAGCGAGGTGCTGGCCAAACTGGAAGGATTCTAAAAGGGAGGTAGTCCATGAAAATCAACGTCGGTTATCTGCTGTACAAGCGGGCCATGCTCAGCCCCAAGCTCGAAGCGCTGGTGGTGGGCCAGGTGCGGCGCTCCTACCGGGAACTCAACGCCCGGGCCAACCGGGCGGCCAACGCCCTGCGCCAGATGGGTGTGAAACGGGGCGACCGGGTGGCGGTGCTGGCTTTGAACGAACCCGAATACATCGAGCTCTACTACGGCTTGGGCAAGATCGGCGTTATCCTGGTGCCGCTCAACTTTCGCCTGGCCCCGCCGGAAGTAGCCTACATCGCCAACGACTGCGGCGCGGAAACCTTCATTTTCGGGAAAGAATTCGCTCCCGTGGTCGAGGCCATCCGCGGCCAGATCCCGGCCAAGACCTTCCTGGGGATCATGGACACCCCTCCGGACTGGGCCCAGTCCTATGAGGCGCTGGTCGGCGCGGCGCCGGCGGACGAACCCGAGCATGTCGGCGGGGACGACGACACGCTGACCATCCTTTACACGTCCGGTACCACCGGGCGCCCCAAGGGGGCCGAGCTGACCCACCACGGCTACTACAGCAACTCGGTCAACCTCAAGGCCACCCTGGGCGAGATCGGCAACCGCCTGCTCATGCCGCTGCCGCTGTTTCACATCGGCGCCCTGGCGCCGGTGCCCATGTGCACCCACTTCGGCCAGACCATGATCGTCCAGCGGGCCTTCGAACCGGCCGAGTTTCTCCGCCTGATCCAGACCGAGAACATCTCCTGGTTCGGCTCCGTGCCCCAGGTGCTGATGTTTTTGCGCTCGGTGCCCGAATTCGAAACCTTCGACTGGTCCACCATCAAGCTGGCCCTGGTTTACGCGGCACCGGTGCCGGTGACCCTGATCAAGGCCTTTGCCGAGAAGGGAATGGAGGTACGCCAGCTCTACGGCATGACCGAATGCACCGGCCCGGCCACGGTGATCGACGCGGAGAACGCCATCAAGAAAGCCGGCTCCTGCGGTCCGCCGTTCTTTCATACCGATATCCGGGTGGTGGACGACGAAGGGCATGACGTCGGCCCCGAGGAGGTCGGCGAGCTGATCATGCGCACGACCCATCCCATGAAGGGCTACTACAACAACCCCGAGGCCACGGCCCAGGCCCTCAGAGACGGTTGGCTCTACTCCGGGGACATCGCCAAGATGGATGCCGACGGCTTTCTCTACATCCTGGACCGCAAGAAGGACATGATCATCTCGGGCGGCGAGAACATCTACCCGGCGGAGGTGGAAGACTGCCTGCTCGGCCACCCGGCCATCGCCGATGTGGGGGTGATCGGCGCACCGGACGAAAAGTGGGGAGAGACCGTCAAGGCCGTCGTTGTGCTCAAGGAGGGCGAGCAGCTTACCCAGGAGGAACTGGCCGAATGGTGCAAGGGGCGGCTGGCACGCTTCAAGACGCCCAAGACGGTGATCTTCGCCGAGGAGATTCCCCGTACGCCCACCGGCAAGGTACTCAAGCGGGTGCTGCGGGACAAGTACAACTAAAATCAAAATGAACAGTGGCGAAAGCGACAAACCCGGCAGCGCGTTGCGCGCGGTCGTTTCCCGGCTCGGGTCGCTTTCGATCCAGCCGCATCCCGGGGGACGTTTGCATCTCCCCCGGGATCGCGGGCAAACCATAAATCGGAGCGTATTGCCCACAGAGGCCGCAGAGAACGGGCAATCGATATGCAGTATGGCCGGTCTTCCTCTGTGTTTTCTATGTCCCCTGTAGTGAATTTTGGTTCGGAGGCCGTATGGCGAAGAAGGCGGATGGACCAGTGGTCCAGGAATATTTCACCAAGGAGCAGCAACGGCTGCGCATGGCGGCGCGGGACGTAATCAAGAAGGAGGTGCTTCCCTACATCGACGAATGGGAGGAGGCCGGTGAGTTTCCGCGCGAGATGTACACCCTGTTCGGCGACCTCGGATTTCTGGGGGTCGGCTACGACGAGTCGATCGGGGGGAGCGGCGGCGACGTCTTCGACCAGATCGTCTTGACCGAGGAGCTGATGCGGTCCGGGTCGGGCGGGTTCGCCGCCGGGCTCGGGTCGCTCAACATCGCTATTCCACCCATCGTCCGCCGGGGGACCGACGAACAACGGGAGCGTTTCGTGCGGCCGGTGCTCGAAGGAAAGCGCATCGCCGCTTTGGGGGTCACCGAGCCGGGGGGCGGATCGGACGTGGCCAATCTCCAGACCACGGCCGTGCGCGACGGGGACCACTACGTCGTCAACGGCAGCAAGACCTTCATCACCAGCGGCGTGCGGGCCGACCAGCTCACCTGTGCGGTGCGTACTGGCGGTCCCGGGGCCCACGGCATCAGCTTTCTGGTCATCGAGAAGGAGACGCCCGGCTACGCGGTGGGCCGCAGTTTGAAGAAGACCGGCTGGTGGGCCTCGGACACGGCCGAGATCTTCTTCGACAATTGCCGGGTGCCGGCGGAAAATCTCATCGGCGAAGAGAACCAGGGCTTTTACGCCATCATGGAAAATTTCCAGTCCGAGCGATTGAGTCTGAGCGTTATGGCCAACATGACGGCCCAGATGGCCCTGGAAGAGTCCATGCGCTACACCAAGGAGCGCCAGGCGTTCGGCAAGCCGCTGCAGGGGTTTCAGGTCACCCGGCACAAGCTGGTCGACATGGCCACTTTGGTGGAAGTGAGCCGGGAGTTCACCTACCGGGTGGCGGCCAAGATCAACGCCGGCATCGAGCAGATCAAGGAAATTTCCATGGCCAAGAACTTTGCCTGCTCGGTGGCCGACCGGGTCACCTACGACGCGGTGCAGCTCTTCGGCGGCTACGGATACATGCGCGGCTACCTGGTCGAGCGCCTCTACCGGGACAACCGGATTCTGACCATCGGCGGCGGCACCACCGAGATCATGAAGGAGATCATCTCCAAGCTGATGTGAGGCGAATCGGAACGGTTGCAACACTGCAGACGGAGAGCATCGAAAAGGAGATCGGGGGTGCTATGGAAACAGTGGGGAAAATCACCTGTCTGAAAGATATCGAGGTGATTGAACGGGTGCCGCTAAAGGAACGGCTCGATGTGTGCAACACCTACGACATGATCCGCAAGGGCGCGGCGG
>DQXI01000097.1 GCA_011042305.1 Desulfobacteraceae bacterium | reverse complement strand
CTGCCCGGTTTCAAATTGAAGTTTGCCGTTTTCGGAGCGGTGGGTGATGTTGTACCAGGCCAAGGCGGCGATGATTGCCAGGGCCAGGATGCCCAGGGCCATGAAGCGTCGCCGGCGCCGGCGGCCGGGCGCCGCAGATTCCAGTTCCTGCTGAAGATCCATGCCGTTTTTTTGCCCCTGCAAAGTGAAAAGGTCCGTCGCGAAAAGCCGTTCCCCCGGATGCTCCGGGGCGGCGTATCATTTCTTGGGTCGTCGGCAGGCGGTCATCGGTTACAGTCGGGAGGGCCAGAAAAAAATCGGGTGTAACCGATGACTGCCCGGCGGCGACGTAAATAATGACGGCATCCGCCTAGGCGACGGTTGTTTCCGGAACGAGCGGCATGGTACAATGCTGCCCGGATCAATGGGGTCACCATAATTCATCGGACTGCTGGCCGCAACCGGGGCCGCAGGGGACCGTAGGGGCGGATGACGGATGCAGTGGCGGACAGAAGGGATGTGGACAGGGTCTTGGCAGGAGATGTCAACGCGTTCGCCAACCTGCTGAGACGCCACCAAGACCACGTCACCGGCATTGTCCGCCGCCACGTGCCGCCGGACCGGGTGGCGGAGACGGCCCAGGATGTTTTCATCAACGCCTACCGCTCTCTGGGGAGCTTTCAAGAGAAAGGCCGATTCCGCCAGTGGCTCTCGGCCATCGCCGTGCGCACCTGCTACGATTACTGGCGGCGCCGCTACCGGCGGCGGGAGGTGCCGGTGAGCCAGCTCTCCGAGGCCCATCGCACCTGGCTTGAAAAGGTGGGGGCGGCCGATGCCGAGCAGCAGTGGCAGGCCCTGGGCAACCGGGCCGAAGCGCGCCAGGTGCTCGACTGGGCCCTGGCCCGGCTTTCGGCGGAGGAGCGCATGGTCATCGAACTGGTTCACCTGGAGGAGCGGTCGGTGAGGGAGGCTGCCCGGCTGCTCGGCTGGTCTGTCGCCAACGTCAAGGTCAGGGCTTTTCGCGCGCGCAAAAAGATGTATAGATTGCTTGAAAAGAGGTTGTCATGAAATCACAGGGGGCTTTGGTCCATCGACTGGTCCAGGTGCTGCGCCACGCGCATGCCACGAGGCCGTTGCCGCCGCTCGACAGCCGCTGGCCCGAGACGGTGATGCGCCGGATCCGCAGCCTCCCGGAGCCGGCCGGCAGTGGAGGGTGGCCGTTCGGCCTCCTGGTCTGGCGCCTGGCGCCGGCCACCGGCGTTCTGGCGCTGCTGGCCCTGGCCGTCCTGCTTCGATTTTCGTTGATCCCGGACGCCGAACTGTTCCGACTCTGGTACAGCGAGCCCCAACTGCTGGGCCTGGCGGGCTTTTGAGTCTCAATCGAGGGAAACGATGAATCGATGGAAGACCGTTGCCGGGGTGGTGCTGATTTTCATGCTGGGCGGATTGATCGGCGGCCTGACCACCGGCTGGGTCCTCAAGCGCCGCCACCCGTTGTTTCGCAAGGATCCCGAAACCCGGGTGGCGTTCATCATGAAACGCCTCTCGGATCGCCTCGATCTGACCGAGGCCCAAAAACCGGAGGTGGAGGCCGTGGTTCGGCAGATCGACGAGCGAGTGCGGGAGCATTTCAGGCAGCAGCGTGCCGAGATGCGCCGATTGCTCGATCGGGAAACCGAGGCCATCAAGCCGTTGCTGACTCCGTTACAGCGTGAAAAATTCGCGCTTTACCGGCAGCAACTGGAGGCGCGGCGCCGCGAGCGGGAAGATCCGCCGGCATCGCCAAAAAGGAAATCACGAACGATTTTCACACCTCAGATCAAGGAGACCGGAAAATGACCAGGAACCTGATGAAAATGCTTTTGATCGGTTGTCTTGCGGCGAGTCTGGTGGCCTGCGCCACCGCCACCCCGGAACAGAGGGGAACCGGTGTGGGCGCCGGCGCCGGCGCGGCGGTGGGTGCCATTCTGGGGCAGGCCATCGGCCGGGATACCGAGTCCACCCTGATCGGCGCGGGCATCGGCGCCGCGGTGGGGGCTCTGGCCGGCAACCGCATTGCAGCCTACATGGACCGTCAGGAGCGAGACCTGCGGGCCGCCGTGGCGCAGAGCGATGCCGTCAACGTTCAGCGCATCCAGGAATCGGACACCCGCAACGAGCAGGCCAGGATCGACGTGCTGACGGCGACCTTCAAGGCCGAAACGATGTTCGACTTCGATTCGGCGACCCTGAAGCCCGGCGCCTACAGCGAGCTGGAGCGGGTGGCCGATGTCCTCAAACGCTACCCGGACACCACCATCGTGGTGGAGGGCCACACCGACAGCCGCGGCAGCGAAGCCTACAACCAGACCCTCTCGGAGCGGCGGGCCGAGGCGGTGCGTACCGCCCTGGTGGGCATGGGGGTGGCGCCGGAACGTATCCAGGCCGTCGGCTACGGCGAATCGCGGCCGATTTCGAGCAACGACGCCATGAACCGCCGGGTGACGATTACCATCCGGCCCCGGCCGGAGGCGTTCGGCTGAAAACGCCGGCGGCTGGTGGGCCAAGGAGGCGTGCCGTGTTGACCTATCTGAACCATCACCGGGGGAGTCGCCGTATCGGCCTGGCGATGGTCGCCCTGACGACCATGCTGCTTTCCTTTCCGACAGCAGTCTGGGGGGGCGGGCGTCATGGGCCGCACCCCATCCGCGTCGATAACTGCGTGGCACATGTGGCCCACGGTCGTATCTATCGCCGTGCGGTCCATTTTAGACACGGCCGGGTTCACGTCGGCCATCACTTATCACGTTCGCGTCGTGATCATACGCGTGTTCGGATCGGGGTGTTTCCTCGCTTTTTCCACTCCGTCCGCCACTATCGTCCGGCCCGTCGGGGGTACGTCGTGGTGCGTCCCCCGGTGGGTGCCATCGTGGCGGCGCTGCCGCTGGGGTTCCTGACGCTGACCCTCGGCTCGTCTCTCTACTACTACCATGGCGACGTCTATTACCGGCCGGTGGCCTCCGGCTACATGGTCGTCGATCCGCCGCGGGGAGTGGTGGTTCGGGAAACCCCGGCCGCGACCGTCAGCGGCGGACGAGTGGTGGTGACCGCCCCGCGGCTCAATGTGCGCAGCGGGCCCGGCAGGGGGTATGCGGTGATTAACGTCGTCGACCAGGGGGCCCCGCTCGAGGTGGCCGGAAACGCTTCGGGCTGGCTCTACGTGAACCTTGGCGACGGACGGCATGGGTGGGTCCAGCAAACTTACACCGCTGCGCTGATGCCGTCGGCCAGCGGTTGATCGGTGCGGATTTTTTGGCGTTGGCGCCGGGGCTTGTCAAGGGGCCCCGGCGCCGACGCTTTGAGGCGCTAAATCGTAAACACCGCTCCCTTGTCGGCCGAGGTGACGAACTGCAGGTAGCGCGCCAGCCATCCGTGTTGCACCTTGGGCTGGAATGGGCGCAATTTTTCCATGCGGGCGGCCAGGGTTTCTGGGGCGAGTTGCACGTCGATGGTGCGCTTGACGGCGTCGATGTGAATGGCGTCGCCGTTTTTGAGGGCCGCCAGGGGGCCGCCGGCCGCCGCTTCAGGCGAGACATGCCCCACGCACAATCCCCGGGTGCCGCCGGAAAACCGGCCGTCGGTCACCAGGGCCGCCCGGATCCCGGCCCCCTGGAGGGCTGCGGTGGGCGAGAGCATCTCCTGCATCCCCGGCCCCCCCCGGGGTCCCTCATAGCGGATGACCACCACGTCCCCGTCCTTTACCTTGCCGTCCAAAATACCCTTGAGCGCCGCTTCCTGGGAATCGTAAATCTTTGCCCGGCCTGTGAATTCCATCATGTCCTCGGCCACGCCGGCGGTTTTGACCACCGCGCCGTCGGGGGCCAGGTTGCCGAAGAGCACGGCCAACCCGCCCTGGCGGCTGAAGGCCTCGGAAACCGGATGGATCACGTTACCGTCCGGATCGGGGGCCGAGTTCACCACGTCCTGCAGGTGGCCGTAGATGGTTTGGGTGCCAAGGGTGAGGGCGCTCTTGGTGTGGCGGTGAATCTCGCGCAGCAGGGCCGCCATGCCCCCGGCGCGGTGCAAATCCTCGATATGCGCCGCGGGCCGCGAGGGCGAGATCTTGCAGATGCACGGGGTGCGGTCCGAGATGCGGTTGATGCGGGCCAGATCGTATTCGATGCCGGCACTGGCCGCCAGGGCCAGGGTATGCAGCACCGTGTTGGTGCTGCCGCCCATGGCCATGTCGGCCACGAAGGCGTTGTCGATGGCCTGGCGGGTGACGATGTCCAGGGGGCGGATGTTCTGCTTGTAACAGCGCTTGAGCATGCGGGCGGCGTCGCGCACGATGCGCAGGCGGCGGGGGTTGAGCTTGGTGCGGGTGCGGTTGCGGTCCGCCCAGATTTCCGCCGTTATGGTGCCGTTTCCCGGCAGGGATAGCCCGATCACCTCGCCGAGGCAGTTCATCGAGTTGGCGGTGAACATGCCGGCGCACGACCCGCATCCCGGGCAGCAGGTTTCCGCCAGGCGGCGCAGGGTGTTGGCGTCCATCTTGCCGGCGGCATGGGCCCCCACCCCCTCGAACACCGTGATCAGGTCACCGCCGGCGGCCGAGGCCAGCATGGGGCCGCCGGAGACGTATACCGCCGGCAGGTTGACGCGCACCATGGCGTTGTACATGGCCGGCACGATCTTGTCGCAGTTGCCGATGGCCATCCATGCGTCGCAGGGGTGAGCGGCGAGAATCGTTTCGATCTGGTCGCTGATCAGCTCCCGGCTGGGCAGCGAGTACTTCATGCCGAAGTGGCCCATGGCGATGCCATCGCAGACCGCTCCGCCGATGTTGGCGTACCAGACGTTGAACCCCTGCCGGCGCAGCTCCCGGCAGGCGATGTCCCCCAGCACGTTTAGGTGGGCGTGGCCGGGAATCTGGGTGGTATAGCTGTTGATGACGGTGACGAAGGGCTTTTTCAAATCGCTCAGGCGGGTGATGACGCCGGCGGCTTTCATCAGTGAAGCACCGGGCAGCATCGGGGCGCCCTCGGCCACGATGCGGCTTCCCCGCCGGCGCAAGGCATCGATGCCGGCATTGACGGTTGTTTTGCGTTGTTTCGCTTTGGCTCCCATCAGGTTTCTCCTCGGCGTGGACCACGGTGTGCTTGAACGAGGGGGCGCACCGTGGCGGGGGTTGGCGACCAAAACGCATTTTGTCCGAATGGACAACAACTTAGGCTAGAATCAGTTCAAAAGTCAATTGTCTGCCGGCAGTCCAGGGCAAAAGCAATCGCTTCCCAGACAGGCTGGGGCCAGTTGCTTACCAGGCGTAGATGCGGACGATGGCCCGGTTGAGCAGGAGGCGCAGATTGGCGGCTTCCAGTTCGCTAACCGGGCACTTGGCCTTCTTCTCGCCGCGACTGATGGTCATGAAAAAGCCGTACTGCTCTCCCCGGCTGAGAAAAAGAACGCTCTTGGGGCTCTGGCCGTCGGCCTGCCCGCCGTGGGCTTTGTTGGGATCGTGCACGATCTTGCACGGCTGGCCGCGCAGCCCGTCGAGAATCTGCTGGATGTCCACCTCGGAGAGCTTCATCGAGATTTTGTTGGGCCAGTCGTAGACCATGTTGCCGTGTCTGTCGGTTTTGCCCGCGGCGTTGGCCATTTCCACCATCAGATACCCTTTTTTCATCACCCGGATTTCGCCGGATTGGCTCTTGAAGCTGTCACCGGCGAAAAATGCCGGCTGCAGGGTAAACTGGATGGCGCCGGTGCGGGTATGAATTCTGAATGCCGGAAGTTGAACCCGTGGTTGCTGGCTCATGACGCTGTCCTTCGGTCGATTTTTAGGGGAAGCAAAGCACGGTGCCGCAGATCCGAAGGGAGGGATAGATCCGCAGTCGCCGTGGGGGGTGAAGCGGTAAGCCTTTTAGTTATCATCGTGGACTTTAGTTGTCAATCAAGCGTCGGATTCGGCAAGGGTTCGCCAGAGCCGTTCAAAACCGTCCAGATCCGGTTGGTTCAGCGTTACCGGGGTCGGCAAAAAGCGATTGGCGGGGACGAAGCGGCTCATCATGCCGATAAAATGGGCATAGTCGCGGAAATCCGAGCGTGGATAGACGGCCAGGCGGCGCAGTCCGTGGCGGCGGAAGAACTGGAACATCACCCAGTTTTCCGGCTCCTCGATAAAGCCTCGGAAGCCGGAGCGGTATCTTTGCAGGCAGATGATGCGCACGGCGGCCTCCGCTTATTGCTGGGTGGCGCCGGAGCGCAGGCGGCCCCGGGCCAGGGAGAGGAAAATGCCCAGCGTGCAGAGGCCCGAGAAAATCCAGAAAGCGATGCGGGCGCTTTCGACGAACAGGGCCGGGGCGACGGCGGTGGCCACCCGGCCCATACGGCTGGCGATGATCAAGGTGGCGATGCCCATGGACAGCATCTGGCCCAGCAGGCGCATCGTGCCCACGGCCCCGGCAGCCACGCCGTAGTAGCGCCGCTGAACGCCCCCCATGATGGCGTTCATGTTGGGCGAAGAAAACAGGGCAAAGCCGAGGCCGAGCAGCACCAGGCAGGCGACGATGAACCCGATGGCGCTGGTGCCGTCGAGCACGGTGAGCAGCACCAGCCCCGTGGCGGTCAGGCCCATGCCCAGGGAGGCGATGTAGCGCGGCTCGATGCGGTCCGAGAGGCGGCCGGCCAAGGGAGAGAACAGCGCCATCATCACCGGCTGGCTCATCATCACCAGTCCGGCGGTCCGGGGGGCGAGCCCCTTGACCTGCTGCAGGTAGATGCTCATGAGAAAGGTGATGGCGAAGGTGGCGGCGTAGTGGACCAGGGCGGCCAGGCAGGAGAAAGCAAAGACCCGGCTGCGGGCAAACAGGCGCACATCAAAAACCGGGGCGCTGGTTCGAAGCTGCCAAGCGGCAAAACCGCCCAGGCAGATCAGCCCGGTGGTGACCAAGGCGGCGCCGGCCAACGAGGGGGGCTGTGACAGGCCGAGCATCAAAAACGACAGGGCCGCGGCATAGATCAGGGAGCCCGGCCAGTCGAAGGGCTCTCCCCGGGCCTCGGCCCACTCGCTGTGCAGCCAACCGAGAGTAAGGCCCGCGGCCGCCAGGCCCAGCGGCACCACCGACCAGAACACCGCCGGCCAGCCGAGCCAGTCGGTGAGCAGTCCGCCGGCAAACGGTCCGCAGGACAGCCCCACGTAGACGGCGGCCACGTTGACGCCCAGCACCGTGCCGCGCTTTTCCGGCGGATAGACCGCGGTGACGATGGCGATGCCGGTGGCAAAGAGCATGGCGCTGCCGACGCCTTGAGCGATGCGGGCCGCGATGAGCAGGGCCGCGCTGCCCGAAAGGGCGCAAAGCCCCGAGGAGAAGGCGAAAATAAGGTTGCCCCAGATGAAGATCCGCCGGCGCCCGTAGATGTCCGCCGCGCGTCCGGCCGGCACCAGGGCCACGGCCGCGGCAAGCAGGTAGGCGTTGGCCACCCAGCTCAACACCACGGCGTCGATATTGAAATCGGCCTCGATGGCCGGCATGGCGATGTGCACCGCCGAGCCCATAAACGGCGTTAAAAAGGCGCTCAACGCGGCGATAACCAGCGCGGCGTGTCTGATGGCGCGGGAATTCATACTGATGGACAGTGTAGCCGGCAATCCGGAGGAAAATCCAGACCGGATTTGGATGCGGCTGTTCGTTGACCGGATTCGGGGGATCTGGTAATTTGGCATACTTTACCGCGAAACCGTTTCGCCTGCATTGGTATCGGCTACCGGAAGGATCTCATGAAAACCATCTGTGTCATCGACGGGCAGGGCGGCGGTATCGGCAGCACCCTGATCCGTCAGATCAAGGCCCGCTACGGGGAGTCCGTCGAAATCCTGGCCCTGGGCACCAATGCCATTGCCACGGCGCAGATGCTCAAGGCCAAGGCCAATCGGGGCGCCTCGGGGGAAAACGCCATCGTTCAGACGGTACGGCGCGTCGATTTGATCCTCGGGCCCATCGGTATTATCATGGCCCACAGCATGATGGGCGAGGTGACGGTCCGCATGGCCGAAGCGGTGGCCAGCAGCGCGTGCCCCAAGATTCTGCTGCCCCTTTCCCAGGAGCGGGTGGCCATCGTGGGGGCCCTGGCCATTCCACTGCCGCGGCTGATCGAACAACTCATTGAAGAGCACCTGGTCCCATTTTTGAACCAGGGCGTTTAAGGACACGGATATGTGCGAAGCCAATGCCTACCTGATCGAAAAGGATGAACCCCGGCTGGTGATGGAAGCGGTCGACAAGGTGGAGCCCGTTGAGGACGGACTGCGCCTGGAAAACATTTTCGGTGAGCAGAAATTCTTCAAGGCCCGCATTCACTCCCTGAGCCTGGTGGAGCACAAGGTCTTTCTGGCGGCCGACTAGATGTTGATGCGTTCACCCTTGCCATCCGTTATCAATTCTCCGCGACGCCATATCGGCTGACAATGAAACTGGTCATCGCCAAGACGGCCGGCTTCTGCATGGGCGTGCGCCGGGCCGTGGAGATGGTCTTGTCCGCCCCCGGTCGCTGCGAGGGGCCTATCTACACGTACGGGCCTCTCATCCATAATCCCCAAGTACTTGAGATGCTGAGAGAAAAGGGGATTTTTGTCCTTGGTCAAATTCCCGCGCAGGGGACGGGGACAGTGCTGATCCGGGCCCACGGGGTGCCCCCTGAAACCCGGCGGCAGCTCGAGGAGGCCGGCTTTACCGTCATCGATGCCACCTGTCCCCGGGTGATCAAGGTGCAGTCCATCATCCGCAAACACGCCGGCCAGGGATATGCCACCCTCATCGTCGGCGACCGGGACCATCCCGAGGTGGTCGGTCTGCTGGGCTATGCCGGCGCCTCGGGGCGGGTGGTGAGCCGGATGGCGGACCTGGAGGCCCTGCCAGCCTTCGAACGGGCCATCATCGTGGCCCAGACCACCCAGAACAAGAACTTCTTCGATGCCGTGCGGCAGTGGGCTGCCGCCCATCACCCCCACTACAAGGTGTTCGACACGATTTGCGACTCTACGGCGCGCCGGCAGGAAGAGGTACGACGCCTGGCCGAAGAGGCCGACGCCCTGGTGGTGGTGGGCGGCCGTAGCAGCGGCAATACCCGGCGCCTTGCGGAAATCGCCGCCGCCAGCGGCAAGCCTACCGTTCACGTGGAAACCGAGGCGGAGTTGGACGCCGATCTTTTGGCCGGGGCCCGCTCAGTGGCCGTTACCGCCGGTGCTTCCACCCCCAACTGGATCATCAAGCGGGTCTGCCGGCGCCTGGAAACCCTGCCCGTCGAGAGCGGGGGCACCTGGAGCCATTTTTGTTACCACCTCCAGCAGACGCTGTTGCGTACCAACACTTACGTGGCCGTGGGCGCCGGCAGCCTCTG
>DQXI01000246.1 GCA_011042305.1 Desulfobacteraceae bacterium | reverse complement strand
GCGTTGGGCCTTCCGGAAGGTCATTTGCCTCCGGCGGGTATAACTTTGTTTGAAAACAGATCGCGCCCTGATCTGCCTTTTTCTCTCTTTTCCTTCAGGGGAGACGATTCATGGGAAAAATCGTTGTTGAAAAACTTTACAAGATTTTCGGCCCGGACCCCCACAAGGCCATGGATATGCTGCGCGAAGGCTATTCCAAGGATGCGATCATGGAAAAAATGCGCCACGGCGTTGGGGTGGCCGATGCCAGTTTTCACGTCGAGCAGGGAGAAATCCTGGTTATCATGGGGCTTTCGGGTAGCGGCAAGTCCACCTTGGTCCGGTGTATCAACCGGCTGATCGAGCCGACGGCCGGCAAGATCTTTGTGGACGGAGAGGACGTCACCGGCCTGGACAAGCGCGGGCTGCGCCGTTTTCGCCAGAAGCACTTCGGCATGGTGTTCCAGAACTTTGCCCTTCTTCCGCACCGCACCGTTTTGAGAAACGTGGAATACGGCCTGGAGGTCCAGGGCGTCAGCGTCGCTGTGCGGCGGGAGCGCTCCATGCAGGCCCTGGAACAAGTGGGGCTCAAAGGCTGGGAAGACTCGATGCCCGACCAGCTTTCCGGTGGCATGCAGCAGCGCGTGGGGCTTGCCCGGGCCCTGGCGCTGGAGGCGGATATCATGTTGATGGATGAGGCGTTTTCGGCCCTCGACCCTCTTATTCGCCGCGACATGCAGGATGAGCTGCTCAACCTTCAGGAACAAGTGAAAAAAACCATCGTTTTCATCAGTCATGACCTGGACGAGGCCATCAAGCTCGGCGATCGGATCGCTTTGATGAAGGACGGCCGGATCGTCCAGCAGGGAACGGCCGAAGACATTCTTGCCAACCCCGCCAACGATTACGTGGCCAAGTTTGTCGAGGATGTGGACCTGGCCAAGGTCATTACCGCCGGGGCGGTGATGAAAAAAAGTGAAACCATTGCCCACCTTCGTACCGACGGCCCCAAGGCGGCCCTGCGCAAGATGCAGAAGGCGGGTATCTCATCGGTATTCGTCAGCGACCATGGACGGGTGGTGGGCATCGTGACGGCCCGCGACTGCCGCAAGGCGGCCGACCGCGGTGAAAAATCGCTGGCCCCCATTGTCGATCGAAACATTCAAAAAGTCCTGCCCGACGTGCAGGCCTCCGAGCTGTTCGCGATGCTGGGCGGTTCGAAAAACTATCCGGTGGCGGTTGTCAATGAAGACGATCACCTGCTCGGGGTGATTGTCGTTGGGTCGCTGCTCGCCAAGCTGGGCGAGACTTACCAAGGAGAAAACGGCGGCAAGGCTGAGCGGCAGGATTGATCGAAGCCAGTCAGATCCATAAAAAGGCAGGGTGATGATGGAGTTTCCCAAAAATATCGATATTCCTTTGGACCGATGGGTGGATCACGCCATGGACTGGGTGTTGGCCACCTTCGGCGGCTTTTTCGACACGTTGGGCACCGCGATTCTGTATTTTATGATTTACACCGAAAAATTTTTTCTCTGGCTCCCCTGGCCGGTTCTGGTGGCAGGTGTCGGCGTCCTGGCCTGGCGGGTCATGGGGCGCTGGTGGTCGGGGCTGCTGATGGCGGCCATGCTCTTTTTCATCGGGGCGCTCGGTTTTTGGGAACTGGGCATGATGACGCTCTCGTTGGTGGCGGCGTCGGTGATCATTTCGCTGGCCATCGGGATTCCCCTGGGCATCGCCATGGCCAGCAGTGATCGTTTCGAATCCGTTCTCAAGCCGATCCTGGACGGCATGCAGACCATGCCGAGTTTCGTTTACCTCATTCCGGCGCTGATGCTGTTTGGCCTGGGCAAGGTGCCCGCTTTGTTTGCCACCATCATCTATGCGGTGCCGCCGGTGATCCGACTCACCAATGTGGGCATCCGGGAGGTGTCGCCCAGTGTCATCGAAGCCGCTCACGCCTTCGGTTCCAACTACTGGCAGATTCTGTTCAAGGTGCAGCTCCCCCTGGCGCGCCCCACCATCATGGTGGGCATCAACCAGACGACGATGATGGCCCTGGCCATGGTGGTCATCGCTTCGATGATCGGTGCCAAGGGACTCGGTCTCGAGGTGCTGCTGGCCATCAACCGCATCGAGATCGGCCGGGGTTTCGAGGCCGGCCTGTGCATCGTGTTCATGGCTATCATCATCGATCGGATTACTTATGCCTTGGCCAGCCGCAAAAAAAGTTGAGCTCGGCCAACTGTTCCCCCGTTGTTCAACATTAAGCAAAGGAGGGTATGTCATGTACAAAAAGAAAGCTTCGCACTGGATCTCGGCCGCCATGTTTTTGGTATTTGTCATGCTTGGTGGCGTCTCGTCGGCTTCCGCCAAGACCCAGATCATTTTTGCCGACTTCGGCTGGGACAGCGCCCAAGTTCACAACCGTATCGCCGGCATCATCATCGAAAAAGGCCTCGGATACCCCATCAAGTTTATCCAGGGCGAAACGATCATGCTCAACACGGCATTGATCCAGGCCAAAGGCGGCGAGGCCCCCAACGTCAACATGGAAAGCTGGACCGAAAATTGGCAGGAGCTCTACGATGAAGGGCTGGCCAAAGGAAACGACCCGAATTCCGAAGAAGGGTTTGTCAACCTCGGCGCCAACTTTCCCAACAGCGTCCAGGGATGGTACGTGCCCCGCTACGTGGTGGAGGGGGATCCGGCCCGGGGGATCAAGCCGATGGCGCCGGATTTGAAATCGGTTTTTGATCTGCCCAAGTACTGGAAACTCTTCAAAGACCCGGAAGACCCGACCAAGGGGCGATTTTATAGCTGCATTCCGGGCTGGTCGTGCGCCCTGGTCAATGAAAAGAAATTCGAAGCCTACGGCATCAAAAAATACTACAACATCATGCAGCCGGGTTCCGGGCCGGCCTTGGCGGCTTCCATGGAAACTGCTTACAAGCGCGGCAAGCCGTGGCTCGGTTACTACTGGGCGCCCACGTGGGTGTTGGGCAAGCTTGACATGTACCAGCTCGAAGAGCCGCCCTTCGACAAGCAGGTTTGGGATACCACCAAGGCCTGCGCCTACCCGGCGGTCAAGTGCGATATCCTGGTGTACAAAAAGCTTCCCCAACAGGCGCCCGACGTGGTGGCTTTTTTGAAAAAATACGAAACCACGCTGGATATCAACAACAAGTTTCTTGCGTACATGCAGGACAACAAGGCCACCACCGAAGCGGCCGCCATTTGGTTTCTGAAGCAATACGAATCGCTTTGGACCCAGTGGGTTTCGGCCGAGGTGGCTGCCAAAGTCAAGGCCGCCATCCAGTAGCTTGTCCGAAGACTTGATTCGAAAAACTTCCCCCTGCCGGGTGACGGATCTTGAATCCGTCACCCGGATCAAGCCACCCCGTATCCGGCGAGTCAATCGAGCAGTTCGTAACTGGAAAGCGGGACGCTGGCACGCAGGTTGCCCAGGATGCGCTCGAGCAGAATCCCCTGGTGGCTGTCGTAGGCGTAGCCGAAGGTGGCCCGCACCCCCAATGAGATGAACTGCACGGCCCGGTCCAGGGCCATGGGCAGGCTGTCGCCCTGGAGCAGGCTGCCCACCACCACGCTGGCAAAGGCGTCGCCGGTGCCCGGGTAGCTGGTGGGCAGATATTCGCAGCCCACCTTCCAGAAGCGTCGATCCTCCCGGTCGTGGGCGATCACCGCCGTCTTGTGCCCCTGGCCCTTCTCGGGCACCGAGGTAACGATGACAATGCGCGGCCCCCGGGCGGCCAAGTCGACGATCCACTGCTTGATCTCGGCGGTGGCCATGGCGGGGCGGTAAGGGCGGTCAAGGAGCAGGGCCGCCTCGGTGAGGTTGGGGGTGATCACGTCGGCGGCCCGGATCAACCGCCGCATTTCGTCCACCATTTCCCGCGGCAAGGGGCCGTAGAGGCTTCCGTCGTCGCCGAGCACCGGATCCACTGTCACCAGCCGGGCCCCGGCCCGGAAATGGGCGATAAAGTCTTCCACGATGGCCACCTGGCGGGGAGAGCCGAGAAAACCGCTGTAAATGGCGTCGAATTCCAGTTCCAGGGCCTTCCAGTGGCCGATGATGCCCGCCAGGTGGTCGGTGAGATCCACGAAGTAATAGTCGGGAAACTTACTGTGGGTGGAGAGCACCGCGGTGGGCAGGGGGCAGACCTGGATGCCCATGGTGGACAGGATCGGCATCACCACGGTGAGCGAAGCCCGCCCGAAGCCGGACAGGTCGTGGATGGCGGCGACACGCTGGACGGAGGTTTTCAAGGGGTGAATGCTTTCGTCGGTGATTCGCGGCGATCCGGCGTAGGGGCACCGGCCGGTCGCCCCTACGCGATTCAAATGGCCAACAGGTGCCCGTAGTGCAGTCGATGACGGACGATCTGCCGTTTGACGGCCGTGATATCCCGTTTTTCCCGGATCAGGTAGCGGTAGATCCCCGCGTTGGTGATGTCACCCACCAGCACAGCGCCCACCAGGCGCCTGCCCTCGGCGTCGAAGACCAGCTTGCGGTAGGCGTCGGCCGAGGCGTGACGATGGATTTCGGCGTCCAGGTTCCTCGTGTGTACCGTTCCCATGGCGACAAAGGGCATATCGGCCACCTGGGTGGCATTGAGAATGCCGAAGGTGCCGCTGTAGACCGTGGGCACTCCGGCCATGTTCAGCCCGGCGCAGCGGCCCATCTCCACCGCGTTGGTCCACAGGGCGGTCATGATGGGCCGTCCGCTCACCGGCTCGTAGGTCACGGCCACGTCGCCGGCGGCGAAGGTGTTCGGCTGGTTGCAGGCCGTGAAACGGTCGGCCACGATGCCCCCGCCGGTGCGGACCCCGGAGCCGGCCAGGAAATCCACGTTCGGTCGGACCCCCTTGCCGATGCACACCATCTGGCAGGCGATTTCGCTGCCGTCGTCCAGGCCCACGGCGCAGACGCCGGATTGATCCCTCATGATTTCCCGCGCCGCGGAACCGGTGCGGATTTCGAGGCCTGCCTGGTCCAGGGCCCGGCGGATCAGCAGGGCGTCATCGGGATCCATGAGCTGGCTGAGCACTTCCGGCGAAAAGACCACCAGGGTGACCCTGATCCCGCGTTCCAGCAGGGCGAAGGCCGCCTTGAGGTTGAGCAGGCCGCCGCCGAGCATTACCGCCCGGCGCGTGACCTCGGCCCGTTTGGCCATGCGGCGGGCGTCGTCCAGGGTGCGCAGGGCGAAGACGCCCTCGATGTCCGTGCCCCGGATTTCCGGGGGCAGAAAGGGCCTGCTGCCGGTGGCAAACAGGATCTTGCCGTAGCCGAGCTGCCGGCCGTCGGCCAGGGTCACGGTTTGCGCATTGCAGTCCACCGCCGCCACCCGGGCGTCGGTCCACACCTGGATGTTTTGTCCGGTGTAGGGGCCGCTGCCGGCCAGCATCATGTCCGCCGCCTGCTTGCGCCCCGAAACCAGGTAGGGAATCAGGGGCCGGAAATACGGAGCATCCGCCTCCTCTGAGAGCACGGTGATTCCCGCGGCGGGGTCGCGTTGCCGGATGGCCTGGGCCGCGGCCATGCCCGCGGCGCTGCCGCCCACGATGACATAGGCTTGGGCGCTGTCCATGTCGTCAGCTTCCTTTCCCCTTGACCATTTCGCTGGAGGCGTGCCGGCGCACGTCGGCCGCGTAGGCCGGCACGGTCTGGTACACCAGGGCGCCGGTGGGGCAGGCGGCCACGCAGGCCGGGATGTCCCGGTCCGGGCAACGGTCGCAGCGGTAGGCCTTGTGGCGCTCCAGGTCCCGGCCGATCATGCCATAGGGGCAGACCATCACGCAGGTCCAGCAGCCGATGCACTTGTCGGCATCGGTGACGACCACGCCGTCGTCGGTGCGCCGGATGGCGCCGCTGATGCACGCGTGCATGCAGGGGGCGTCCTCGCAGTGACGGCACACCAGGGGGATCTTGTGGGCGGGGGGCGCCCATTCCACGTAGATGCGACTTTTGGGGCGCGGCGTTTCGGCCACGGCGCCGAAGAGGGTCTTGGACGCGGAGTGGGCCACCGCGCAGGCGATGGTGCAGGTGCGGCACCCGACGCACCGATCCGTTATAGCGAATATTTCCTTGGGCTGTGTCATGAGCCGGCTCCTTCTCAAACCCGCCAGCGTCCGGCCGTCCGGCCGGGGCGGGATGTCTTGGCAAGGCGTTAAAGACCCAGGGCGGCGCGCTTCTTGTCGATATGGGCGATCATGAGGCCCGCTCCCCGTACGGGATCGGTCTCAACGGCGAACACGGCGCCCACCACGTCCTCGGCGCCCCGGGTGAGCACGTCGGTGACCACCGGGCCGCCCAGCACCGGGGGCACGGTCCCCAGGACGGTGAAGATGCCCGAAGAGACGACGTAGGCGCCGATGCTCACCGCCTTTTCGCTCATCCATTCCGGTGCCGCGCCGGCCACGGGCAGATCCGAGATGTCCACCCCCAGGGCGTTGGCCACCGCAGCGCAGGTGGCCAGGATGCGGCTGATATCCACGCAAGATCCCATGTGCAGCACCGGCGGCACGCCCAGCGCCTGGCAGACGCCCCGCAACCCCTCGCCGGCTTCGTCGGCCGCCTCGGGGAGCATCAGGCCGGCCTTGGCGCAGGCGATGGCGTTGCAACCCGTGGTGACCACCAGAACGTTGTTTTTTATCAGCTCGCGCACAAGGGCCACGTGGCCGTGGTCGTGCTTGATCTTGGGGTTGTTGCAGCCTACCACCCCGGCAATGCCGCGCACGGCGCCGGATTTGATGGCCTCCAGCAGCGGGTCGAGGGTGCCGCCGAGGGCTTTGACCACCGCCTCGGTGGAAAACCCGACCATGCACTCGGTTTTTTCCTCGGGAATGAAAACCTTGTCGGCTACCCGGCGCGGGTAGTTTTCCACCGCCACCTTGACGATCTGCTTGGCGACCTCCAGGGCTTTTTCCTCGCTGAACTGAATGTGGACGGCGCCGGGGAATTTCGCCTTGTAGGAGGTGGAGATGAAACGGGTGTGAAAGCATTCGCAGAGGCTGCCCAGGGCCGGCATGATGCACTGGACGTCCACGATCATGGCCTCCACGGCCCCGGTGATCACCGCCAGCTCCTGCTGCATGAAGTTGCCGGCCAGGGGAATGCCGTGGCGCATGATGATCTCGTTGCCGGTGCAGCACATGCCCACCACGTTGATCCCCTTGGCGCCCAGGGATTTGGCCTCGGCCACCAGGTCCGGGTCGGACGCCGCGGCCAGGATCATCTCGGAGAGCACCGGCTCGTGGCCGTGGGCCACGATGTTCACTTCGTCCTTTTTGAGCACCCCGAGGTTGGCTGTCGAGCGTACCGGCGCCGGGGTGCCGAAGAGCACGTCGGAGATTTCGGTGGCGATCATCGATCCACCCCAGCCGTCGGCGATGGAGGCCTTGAGGCCCTGGAGGATCAGGTTGACCGGATCGTTGTCCACGCCGATGTGGGTGCGGTGCATGATCTCCACGATCTCCCGGTCGATGCCCCGCGGGTCGATGCCCATTTTCTGCCACCGGGCCACCCGCTTGGCCGGTGCCCGGCGGGTGAACTGCACGAAGCCTTCCTGTTTGCCGAACTCGGCGTACACCGCCCTGGCCAGGTCCAGGGCGATCTCCTCCTTGGAGCGGTTTTCCGTGGCGATGCCGTACTCGGCCGCCAGGGCGGCCAGCTTGGCTTCATCCTTGATTTCGTAGCCGCCGCCCTTGCCTTCGGCGGTCAGCAGCAGGGTGTGGGCCAGGTCCCGGCCATGGTCCGAGTGGGCCGCGGCCCCGGCGGCGATCATGCGGATCAGGTTGCGCGCCACGATGATGTCGGCGGTGGCCCCGCAGATGCCGCGCTGCGGCCCCTGGTCCTCGAAGGGGCTGATGCGGCAAGGGCCCATGTTGCAGTTGCGGCAGCAGACCCCCAGCTCACCGAAGCCGCATTCGGGCAGCATCTTTTCGTAGCGGTCCCAGACGGTTTCCAGCCCGAGGTCCCGGGCCCGGGCCAGCATCTGGTGGACGGTGGGATCGATGCTTTTCTCGATGATGTCTTCAGCTACGGCCATGGGTTCGCCCTCCTTGAGCGGATTGATGGATGGAGTATAAGGTGCATGACAACCATTGGTTTGAAAAACAAAAAACGCCACCCCACCTCCTTCGCCGGAGGTGCAATGGCGTCGCGTCATGCAATGGTGGCGTGCCGTCTATCACTTGCCGTCTTCCGTGGTTCTTGAAAAGCCCCACGGCATTTTCCCGCTTCAGCGGGAAACGATGTCGCGGCCGGTTATGATCTTGTGCTCGAATCCTCTTTTAGGAAATTCCCTCCGCCGCGTCAAGGGGCAGCCCCATCGACGGGCCAGCGGGGTGGCGGTTTTTGTAAAAGCGTCGGTGTGCCGATACGGGACGCCGTGAACCGGTCGGCCCGCATCGGCTTCGAGCGTTTGGCACAAATGGGCCTTGGAAAAAAGCAGGCCTTGGGCGGCGCTACATTTCGGTGATGGTGATGGCGTCCTGCTCGCAGACTTCCAAGCAGCTTTCGCAGCCCACGCAGTTTTCCTCGTTTACCGGCACCGATTTTTCATCCTGCATCTCGTAGACGTCTTCCGGGCAGATATCCACGCATTCCTCGCAGCCGATGCACTTTTCACTGTCTACTTCCACTTGAAAACTCATTTTTTTCTCCTCCGTGGTCCGTTTGTGATTGGGTTGATCCCGATTGCTGATCCGCCGGTGCGTCGGATCAATCCGTTGCCTTGTGCCGCCGTTTCTTAAAGCAAGCAAGATACCAATAGTCAAGTCCCGTTTGCAGGTTGACGGCAACCGGCGTGCCGGGCCACCCCGGTGACGGCTTCGATGATCGTCGGCTAGATGCGCTCGACGATGCGCCGGTAGCCGGTCGCGCTGGGATGGATCCCGTCAGCCAAGTTTTAGCGCTGGTCCACGGCGACGCCTTCGAGGGAAAACGGGATCAGCCGCCACACCGTCGCCGCGAAGCCCGGCGGGCAACATCACGTTCTCGATAGCCGCGAGCGCCGGCGTCATAATCACCAAAGCGCCAGGGGTAAAGCATTTGTACGTATTCACGGGGTGTTTCCCAGTAGTCAGTGCCAGCCAAGGCATATCAACCGCCAGTCAGTAGTGTCCGGTTAAGAATCGAATAATTTCAAAGCTAAACCCCCGGCTACGCCGGGGAGAGTGAAAAAAGCTATGCTGTAGTATTTAAAAAGAAAGCTCCTTTCCATAGGATACGGGATTAGGGATGGCCCGGACCACAGGGGAAAGGAGCTTAACAGGGAGAAACAGCCTAGCACACACGGTATGGGAGTGTAAATACCATATTGTTTGGGTACCGAAGAGACGGCGCAAAGTGGCAGAGAATTTCATGTGTTCGGAGGGGCCGCCAGTTTGAGGCCGGCGATGAGAAACGCCTGGTTGCGGTTTTCGAG
>DQXI01000066.1 GCA_011042305.1 Desulfobacteraceae bacterium | reverse complement strand
CGGGGGGAGAGGCCGACAGCGGCCAGGCAACGGCAGGCGGCCTCAAAGAGCATGGGCGACGGCTTGGCGCGCCCCAGGCGGTAAGAGTAGATCTGCATTTCGGGCGTAATCCCCAGGCTTTCGAGGTCCCGGCCCAGCAGGTGCGCGAGCACCAGGGGGGTATAGAATTGGGCGTTGGAGACGATTCCCAGCGCCAGACCGCTGCGGCGGCAGGTTTGCAGCAATCCCCGTGCTCCCGGCATAGGCCAGACCGGATTGACGCTCAGCTCGTAGATCAAGGCGGCGCGCCGGGCGATCTCCCGGTCGTCGGTGGCCAGCAGGTCCATCCAGATGCGATCGATCTCGACCTCCGGCACGTCGACCCCCCGCTGGCGCTGCCGCCGATGGGCCTCGATGATGCGCCGACGCAACTGTGCCCCCACGGCGGCCGGATCCGCCGGCAGGTGCAGGCCGAGGGAGCGGCAGGCGGCCGGCCAGGTGTCCAGCGCCGTGGCGGCCGCTGTGCCGATGTCGCCGGCGGCGCTGACCAGCAGCGTGCCATAGACGTCAAGCAAAACGGCCGCGACGGGAGATTTCAGCGCGCCCGAAGGCACGGCATCGGTCGGCAGGGGGGCCAGCGGTGCAAAATGCCAGTGCTGCAGGAGCGCGCTCAAGGTGTCCATCGGCCCCACCGCAGCAGGCTGAATTGGTCCAGATCGAGAAAACAGTCCAGGAGCCGGGCCTTGTCGACGGCTTGGTGGATCGGCTTTTGCGCGTCCCGGTAGACGGCCCAGAGGCGCCGGCCGATGGCCTCGCGGCCGTAGTGGCGGGCCACCGCCGCCGCGTTGGCCGCCGTCCGGCGGGCAGCCCCGGCGGGAGGCGCCACCGACCTCAGTTGTGGGTTGAGATGGGCCAGGTCATCGCGCCTGGCGGCGTTTTTCAGGCAGCGCTGAACGATCTCGGCTTGCAGCGGCTCGTCCAGCAAGCCGAAATCGACACTTTCGGCGTCGGCGAGACGCTGAAAGGCTGCCCGGATGGCCTCCGGGTCGAAAGGACGGCCGAAGGCGCAATGCGCGGCGGCCACCGCCGCCTGCCAGCGATTCCACCAGCGCTGCCGATCAAGCCACTTCGTTGGCACTTGCAGGGCGGTGTAGAGATGGTCCAGCACGACCCCGTTGTCGCTGAAGTCGGCGCATACCGGGGCCAGTCGCCGGCCCCATAGCCACTTGCCGGCCCGCCAGGGTTCCAGGAAGGCGAAGCCGAATCCTTCGGCGATGCTGGTGGTGATCAAAAAGCGGGCCGTTTGCACCAGGGTGCCGAAGTCCTGTCGAAGGCCGACTTCCCATTGCACCGCCAGGCGGTGGCGTTGGACGAAGTCCCGCCAAAAGCGGTAGGCTTCCTGGTCTGCCGGACTGTTCGGCGGCAGGGTCACCGCCAGGTGGTGGCCGGGCGGCATGAAAAGAGAGAGCAGGATCGCTTCGCCGATGTTCTTGCGGCGGATGGCGCGCACCGGGTAAAGCACGTGGCGGCCGGGGGGGGCGTCGGGGTCGCCCGGCGGCGGCGTGGCGACTTCGTTGGGCAACAGGTGAAGCCCTTCGGGGCGAAGGCCGGCGGCGAGCAGGATGTCGTAGTCGCGGCGGTTGAGCACGGCCCAATGGCAGTCGGCCGGATAAGGGGCCGGGCTGTAGGCGCCGGGGCGGGCATCCTCGGCAAAGTCGTGGATCTGCAGCAGGAGCCGCAGGCCCCGCTGCTGGAGCCGCCCGAGCACCTCGGGCAGCAGGCGATTTTTGGCCAGGGTGGGATTGTGGACGTGGACCAGGTCGCACCCCCGGGGCCAACGCCGGACGATGGTGTCGCGGATCCGGTCAGCGGTTTCAGTGGCGGACCACTGCGGTTCGCGGTGCAGGTCGTAGGCCAGCCCCGGCACCACCGCCACCGGAGCGGGAAAATCCGTGCCGGGCGGCTCCCCGCAGACCACCAGGACGTCTGCCCGACCGGAGAGCGCTTCGGCCTGGCGCCGGATCACCGAGGTGACCCCGCCGGGCTTCAAGTGGTAGTGCACCATGACAATGCGCATGGCTCTGGTCCGAGGTCGCGCCGCCGCCTCAGTCCGTCGGCCCGGTTTCCGGGTCCTGGCGGTACCCGCAGCCGGCGTTGGGGCAGGCGAGGAAGAGGCCGTCTTTCTTGGTTCGCTTTTCCACCAAAAACGGGTGGCCGCAACGGGGGCAGGGGATGGGCAGCGGTTTGTCCCAGATGGCGTAGTCGCAGTCCGGGTAACGGCTGCACCCGTAAAAGACCTTGCCGCGCTTGGAGCGGCGCTCCAACAGCGTGCCGCCGCAACCCGGCACCGGGCAGGCCACGCCGGTAGGCTTGCCGCCGCCGTTACCGTTGATCGAGGCGGTGTATTGGCATTCCGGGTAGCCGCTGCATGCCAGAAACGGACCGAAGCGCCCTTCCTTGACGCGCAGGGGGCGGCCGCATTTTTCGCACAGCTTGTCCGACAGGGTCTCCGCCGCCGGCCGGACCGGCTGGATGCGCCCCTTTTCGTCGCGCTGGTAGTTGCAGGTGAAGCGGCAGTCCGGGTACCGGTTGCAGGCGAGGTAGGCGCCGTTTTTGCCCACCTTGATGTGCAATTCTCCCTTGCCGCATTCGGGGCAGGGCGTCCCCACCGGTATGCCCACCCCGCGCATGCTGCGCATTTGCTCTTCGGCCCGATCAAGGTCGCGGGAAAACTGGGCGTAAAACTCCTTGAGCACGGCCAGCGAATCGATCTGGGCCGCCTCGATGCGGTCAAGGTTGTCTTCGAGGCGTGCGGTGAAATCGACCCCGAAGATGTCGGAAAAATTGGCCACCAGGAGGTCGTTGACGATGAAGCCCAGCTCGGTGGGATGAAAGTACCCCTTGGTCATCTCCACGTAGCCCTTTTCACGGATGGTGCTCAGGATGGTGGCATAGGTGCTGGGCCGGCCGATGCCGTTTTCCTCCAGCTCCTTGACCAGGGATGCCTCGGAAAAGCGGGGCGGCGGCTGGGTGAAGTGCTGCTTGGGCACCAGCGCGTGCAGGCGCAACGGCTCCCCGTTGCGCAGCGGCGGGAGGGTTGCTTTTTCCTGTTCCTTGGCGCCGCTTTCCTCGAAGCTCAGGTACAGTGCCATGAAGCCGGGAAAACGGATCGTGGATCCCGAGGCCCCGAACAGGTAAGCCCCGGCGCTGATGGTGACCGAGTTCTGGTCGATTTGGGCCTGGGCCATCTGGGAGGCGACGAACCGCTGCCAGATTAAGCGGTAGAGGGCCAGCTGGTCGTCGTTGAGATACCGGGCCAGCTTTTCCGGCGTGTTGGCCACCACGGTGGGGCGGATGGCCTCGTGGGCGTCCTGGGCCTTGTTCTTGTTGGCAAAGACCCGGGGGCGGTCGATGGCGTACTCTGGGCCGAAACGCTGGCGAATGAGGTTCAAGGCCTCGTTGGCGGCTTCGTCGGAGATGCGGGTCGAGTCGGTGCGCATGTAGGTGATCAAGCCCTCGGGGGCGCCGTCGCCGATGTCGATCCCCTCGTAGAGTTGCTGGGCGATGGTCATGGTTTTCTTGGCGGAAAAGCGCAGCTTCTGGATGGCGTCCTGCTGCAGCTTGCTGGTGATGAACGGCGGCAGCGGATTGCGCCGCACCGTCTTTTGAACCACCTTCTGCACGGCGAAGGGGGCCTCTTCCAGTTCCTTGAGGATGGCCCGGGCGGCGGCCTCATCCGGAATCTTGACCTTGGTGGTGCCCTTTTTTACCAGCTTGGCCTGAAAGGTCGCCGGGGTTGTCGCCTCGGGCGACGGCGTTGCTGCGGAACTCAGCTCGGCGGTGATGGACCAGTACTCTTCCGGTTCGAAGTCCTGGATGGCCCGCTCGCGCTCGCAGATGATACGCACGGCCACCGACTGCACCCGGCCGGCGCTCAGCCCGCCTTTTACCTTGCGCCACAGCAGGGGAGAGACCTGGTAGCCGACGAGCCGGTCCAGGATCCGCCGGGCCTGCTGGGCGTCGTACTTGTGCGCGTTGAGGGGCTGCGGATGGGCCATGGCCTCGCGGATGGCCCCGCCGGTCAACTCGTGGAAGAGGACCCGGTGAAACTGCCGTCCTTTTTTCCGAAGCACTTCCGCCGTGTGCCAGGCGATGGCCTCCCCTTCGCGGTCCGGGTCCGGCGCCAGGAAAATATCGGCGGCGTTGCCGGCGGCCCGCTTCAGTTCGTTGATCACCTTCTGCTTGCCGGAGATGGTCTGGTAGCGGGGGGTGAAGTCGTTTTCAATGTCGATGCCGATATCGCGCACCGGCAGGTCCTTGATGTGGCCGACAGTGGCGGCCACGTTGTAGTCCTTGCCGAGGTACTTCTTAATGGTGCGCACCTTGGTGGGGGATTCAACGACTACCAACGGTTTGGTCACGATGCTTCTCCAGCAGATCGACGATGGGCGTCTTTCATGGGCGCAGCGCCGGCCCATGTGCTTGTTACGGTTTGCGAGCAAAACGCTTGCCGGGCCATTGGATGATGACGCCGGCCAACTCGAGTTCCAGCAGGATACCGGCCAGGGCGCCGGAAGGCAACTGAAGCTTGCGGGCCAGGACATCGATGTGAACCGGGTAGGCATCCAGGGCCGCAAGCACGAGCCGGCCCTCGTCGGAGATGGTTGCCGCGGGGCCCTTGGCCGGGAGGGCGACCGGCGTTTCCGGCTCCCCGCCGGCGGCAAGCACCGCGGCGGGGAACTCTTCCAGGATGTCCTCCACGCGCTCCACCAACTTGGCGCCTTGGCGGATCAGGAGGTGGGTGCCGGCACTTTTCAGCGAGCCGACACTGCCGGGGACCGCGAAGACCTCGCGGTTCTGATCCGCCGCCATCCGGGCGGTAATCAAGGCGCCGCTGCGGCGGCTGGCTTCCACCACCACCGTTCCCAGGCTCATCCCGCTGATGATGCGGTTGCGGCGGGGAAAGTGATGGGCGTCGGGGCCGGCGCGCATCGGCAACTCGCTGATGACCGCGCCGGAGACCGCGATGCGCCGGGCCAGCCGGCGATTATCCGCCGGATAGATGCGTCCCAGGCCGCTGCCGAGCACCGCCACGGTGCGGCCCTCCACGTCGAGGGCCCCGAGGTGGGCGGCGGTGTCGATGCCCAGTGCCAAGCCGCTGACCACCGTGATTCCCCTGAGCGCCAGGTGGGAAGCAAGATCACGCGCCGTGGTGAGACCGTACTCGGTGGCGCTGCGGGCGCCGACCATGGCGATGGACCGCCGCGCCGACGCCCCCAGGGTTCCCATTACATAGAGCAGCGGCGGCGGATCGGGGATCTGGCGCAGCAGGGCAGGGTAATCGGCGTCCGTGTAGGTGACGATACGTACCCCGGCCGCCTGCGCCGCGGCCAATTCGGCGCGCACCCCTTGGGGCGGCTTCTGGGCGACGATGGCGCGCGCCAGGGGCAACGAGATCTTCCCCTTTGCACAGAGCGAATCGACCCCGGCGGCCAGTACCGCCTCCGGCGAGCCGAAGGTTGTCAGAAGCCGTTTGAACAGATTCGCGCCGATGCCGCGGACACCGGCCAGGGTGAACCAGGGCAGCAACCTTTCCATGCCGTCTCCGGTCGGTTGCCGACGGGCGGCGGGCTGAAAAAACGGCTGACCTCAGGTGCGCCGTGCCCGGCCCTGCCACAGCAGCAGGAGCGGGCTGGCGACGAAAACCGACGAGTAGGTGCCCACCAGGATGCCGATCAGCAGGGCAAAGGCGAAGTCGTGAATAATGCCGCCGCCGAGCAAAGTCAACGCCAGCACGACGATCAGGGTAGTGCCCGAAGTCAGGATCGTGCGGCTCAGGGTTTCATTGATGCTGCGGTTGACCGTTTCCTCCAGGCGTCGACGCGGATGGTGGCGGATGTTTTCCCGGATCCGGTCGAAAACGATGATCGTGTCGTTGAGCGAGTAGCCGATGATGGTCAGCAGGGCGGCGATGATGGGCAGGGTGAATTCTTTTCCCATCAGGGAAAAGACGCCCACGGTGATGCCCACGTCGTGGATCAGGGCCACGATGGCGCCCATGGCGTAGCGCAGTTGCAGGAACCAGAAGAGCACCAGGGTCACTACCACGCCGGCGAAAATCAGCCAGGCCATGGAAAGGTTGAGCAGCGACAGCCCGTAGACGGCGCCGATGAGGGCCGCGGCGATGACGGCGGCGATGGTCCAGCGCTGCTCGAAGCGGCCGCTGATGTAGATGGCGATAAAAAGCAGTGCGTAGAAGATGGCCTGCAGGGCCTTTTTCTGAAGGTCCTTGCCCACCTGGGGACCGACCATCTCGATGCGCTGCACTTCGACGGGAACCCCGGTGCGACGGCTCAACGTTTCCACCAGTTGATCCGAGAGCGCGTCCGGGTTGTCGGCCAAATCACTGCGGATGAGGTATTCGTTGTCCTCGACCGGCCCAAAGCGCTGCACCATGGCTTGCCCCAGGCCCCCCTCGGCCAACCCCTGTTTGACGGCTTCGATATCCACGGTGTCCTTGAACTGGACCTGGATGACGGTGCCGCCGGCGAAATCGATGCCGTAGCGCGGCCCCCGGTGCCAGATCAAGGTGACGACGGTCAGCACAATCAGCGCCGCCGAAACCACATAGGCGGCCCGTCGTTTTCCGATGAAATCGATGTTGATGTCCGGCTTGATGAACTGCATGGCGAAACGTCCTTTTTGTCCGGTCAGATGCTCAATCGGTCGATTTTGCGGCCGGCCAGCAGCTGGTCGAAGATGGCCCGGGTGAGAATCAAGGCCGTAAACAGGCTGGCCACCACCCCCAGGCTCAGGGTGACGGCGAACCCCTTGACCGGGCCTGTGCCGAACTGAAACAGGACCAGGGCCGCGATCAAGGTGGTGATGTTGGCGTCCATGATGGTGAGGGTGGCCCGCTGGTAGCCGGCGTCCACCGACGCCCGCGGGGGCTTGCCCAGGCGCAGCTCTTCCCGGATGCGCTCGAAGATCAAGACGTTGGCGTCCACCGCCATGCCGATGGTCAGGATGATGCCGGCGATGCCCGGCAGGGTCAAGGTGGCCTGGAAGGCGGCCAGGCCGGCGGCGATGAGCAAGATGTTGACCATCAGGGCCAGGTCGGCGATGACGCCTGCCTTGCGGTAGTAGGCGACCATGAAGATGAGCACGATAACCCCGCCGACGACCATCGACAGCATGCCGGCACGGATCGATTCGGCGCCCAGGGAGGGGCCGACGCTGCGTTCCTCCTCGAGGATCAGTGGCGCGGGCAGGGCGCCGGAGCGCAGCACGATGGCCAAGTCGCGGGCTTCCTCGGTGGTGAAGTTGCCCGTGATGCGGGCCTTGCCGCCGGAGATTCGCTCCTGGATCACCGGCGCGCTGTACACGTTGCCGTCCAGCACGATGGCCAGGCGTTTCTTGACGTTTTCGCCGGTGACCCGCTCGAAGATCTGTCCGCCCTTCTTGTCGAAATCGATGGAGACGTAAGGCTCGTTGTACTGGGAGTCGATCTGCACCCGGGCGTCGGTGAGGTAGGCGCCGGTGAGCAGGGGCCGCTTCTTGATCAGGTAGGGGGTCTTGATGGTGCGGTTGGTGGCCGGATCGCGGGTTACCTCGTAGAGCACCTCGCTGCCCGGCGGGACGTTGCCTTCAAGGGCGGCACCGAGGTCGTTGGCCTCGTCGACGAGCTTGAACTCGAGCAGGGCCGTGCGGCCGATGAGTTCCTTGGCGCGCTTTTGATCCTTGACCCCGGGCAGCTGGAGCAGGATCCGGTCATCTCCCTGGCGCCGGATGTCCGGCTCGCTGACGCCGAACTGGTCGATGCGATTGCGGATCGTCTCCAGGGCCTGGGCCACCGACAGGGCTTCGATGTGCTCGATTTCCTTGTCCGGCAGGGTCAAGGTCACGGTACGCAAATCGTCTCCGCGCTGGTCGGAAAGGAGGCGCAGTCCGGTAAACTCGTCGTCCAGCACAGCTTGAAACCCGTCAATGGCCTCCTGGCCGGCAAGGCGCACCTCGATGCGGCGACCGTCGATGGCTTCAATGCGCTGGTAGCGGACCCGGGCCTGACGCAGGGCGTCGCGGATCTCGTCGGCGGTGCGTTCCACGGCCGCCTCGATGGCTTTTTCCCGGTCGACCCGAAACAGCAGGTGCATGCCGCCCTGCAGGTCGAGGCCCAGGTTGATGCGCTTGTGCGGCCACAGTCCGGGGTTGAGCGTCGGCAGGACATAGATCACGGCGGCCAAAACGACCGCGACGATCACCGTCAGACGCCATGAGATACGCTTCAAGGCTCCAGTCCTTTCTCAACAGATACGGGGTCAAACAGTCGTGCCCGCGTGGCCCGAAGCGCCACTGACCGGCGAAGCGGAGGCCGACCCGCCGGCATGCAGAGGCAAATGACCCGGAACGCGGGCACCCAAAATCGGCTCCGGGCGCGGATGCCGGCCCGGCGCGAGGTACTTATTTGTCCGCCTTGGTGTCGTTGGGTTCCGTCTTGGCGGCCGCCGGCGCACCGGAGGCGCGCACCAGTGCGGCCACGTTGCCGCGGTTGACCTTGACGCGCACCTTTTCGGCAATTTCAAGGGTCAGCGTGGTTTCGTCCAACCCGGTGATCCGACCGTGGAGGCCGCCGCTGGTGATGATCCGATCGCCCTTTTTCAGCTCGGCGATCATGTTGCGGTGCTCTTTTTGCTTTTTCTGCTGGGGGCGAATCAGCAGAAAATAGAAGATGACGAACATCAAAATCAACGGGACGAAAGAGGCAAAGCCTCCGGCGCCGCCCTGAGAAGCAGCGCCTCCCTGGCCCATGGCATAGGCGATATCGATCAAACCGAAACCTCCCTTTCTTCAGGCCGTCCGATGACGGCCGGGTTGATTCGTTGGCGCTTATACGGGTCTTGTGCCGCCGGCGTCCCGGCGCTCTTTGAAACGGTACGCCGCACCGCGGGCGGCGGGCAAAGTCGGGGCTGGTATACTGGAAATCACCGGCGGGGTCAAATCATTTTGATTTGCCGGGGCCACCGCCTGAAAGGTGCCCCGGTCCCTTGAAATCATCGAGGGGCAGGTCACAAACGGGCCTCAAGCCAGAGCGTGTCCCCGTCGAAGCGGATTCGGTCCAGGGCCTGGGGGTCGATCTGCTCGAGCAGGGAAAACACCTCCCGCATCTTGTAGACGACGATCTTGCTGCGGGGGTGAATCAAGTCGATGGACCGGTCCAGGCGACGCTCGCGCAGGTTGTAGATGTAGACCATCCCTTCGGAGAATTTGAGCAGCCGCCCCACGCCGCTGCTGGCGCCGTTGACATGCGGTTCATCGGCCAACGGCGGCAGGTCGACCCCCTTGCCCTTGAAGTACTCCTTCAGCATGGCAAAATGGATGTTCCAGAGGTTGTCTCCCGGCTGCACCACGTGGATGCCGTAAATTTCCGGGGGCGGGGAGGCGTCGCCGCCGCCGTCGGTTTCCGATTCCACGATGCGCCCCTCTGTCACGGCAATCTGCCGCTTGATTTCAGCCATGGCAACGGCCTGGTCGCCGACGCGGATCGTCTCCTGGTCGCTGACGATCATGTCCATGGCGTTATCCAAGCCGTACTCGGCCTTGCGTTGGGCCATCTCCAGCCGGGCGGCCTCGTCCTGCTCCAGGGCCT
>DQXI01000003.1 GCA_011042305.1 Desulfobacteraceae bacterium | reverse complement strand
GTGTTGTTCGCCTTCGACGGTGTTTCGCCCTTCGGCCATGGCGCCTCAGGCGCTCTTGACTTCAATCTGCTTGACCTGCGATTTGGGCAACGCCTTTCTGGGCAAGGTTACGGTCAACACGCCCTTTTTGAAGACCGCCTTGATGTTCTCCTGGTCCACGTCTTCGGGCAGGGACAGGATCCGCTGAAATGTTCCGTAGGAACGTTCCATGCGGTAGTAGTTCTTCTCCTTCTCCTCCTTTTCCTGCTTCTTTTCACCCCGGATGGTCAGGGTGTCGTTGACGATTTCAAGTTGGACGTCCTTTTCATCCACACCGGGGATCTCAACGGTAATGGTGTACTCCTTATCAGTGGCGGCCAGATCCAGGGTGGGCTTGAGTATGCCGTCGGCCAGGCGCGGAAACGGGGGACGCTCCAAGGTGAAGGGAGAAAGCCCGAACCCGCGGAAGGCTTGGTCGAAGAGGCGGTCGATCTCCTGGTGAAACTGCTGGAGCGGGTGGCCGAAGGCGCTGCCGGGTTCCTGGGCGCTCTCACGTTTCACCGGGACCATCTTGCCGGCCTCCTCTTCCTCCTTTTTGAACCAGTTCCAAGGAATCCATTTTTTGACGTTCATGGTTCACCTCCTCAGTCGGAAAATTTATTATTAAAAAAATTCTAACAAAAAAGTAATGATGCGGATTCGGTTGTCAAGTCCGGGTCCACCGGTGATTGTTGCGTTCTGGCAGGATCAGGCGCACACCCACGTCAAGGAATCCAGCCTTGCGCGACGTCCGCCGCAGCGCCTCGTCGGGCACTGAATAAGGCGTGGCGATCAAGGCGATATCTTCGGCCCGGTTGAGAAATTCCGGGCGGAAGTGTTCCCGTAGCCCGAGCCCGGTTACACATGCCCTCCATTTTCGACCTCCGGGGACGGATGTGTAACTGTTTAGAAGGCGCAGTTCCCTCGGTCACCCGTTGAATATCGCCGGTCTGCGTCCGATTTTAGAGGCAAGCCAGGATCCTGCGGTTTCCCTTGCCACGTCCGCCCACAGGGATGTTATCTTGAAACGCAGGCGGGTTACAGGGTGAGAAAGACCGGAAACGGGGGGGCTTGACAAACAGTATAAGAATGCAATAGTAATTGAAATATTCTATCATATTACTTTTTATCTTGTTCAACTTTTGAGGAGCTGTTCAAAAGATGTCGGGAAGCGCCAAGAGGAAAAGTAGACCTTCTTTGCTGCTGAGAAACGCCTCGGATCTGATGAAGCACAAATCCGTCCGCGCAACTTTTCAAATTTCGCCGGAGTCCATTGAGGCGCTCAGTTTTCTTTCAACCCAATTGGGACTCAAGCAGAAATCCCTGTTCGATCACCTGCTGGAGGATACTGATTCCCTGTTGGCTATTGCCCGATCAAATCCCAAAAGAAATATCGATAAGAAAAGCCGTATCCAGAAAACGTTTGTAATCAGCCAAAAGTCGCTATCGTCTCTTGAAAAGATATTAAGCGAAGTGGATGCATCCAGAGACGATCTGGTCGAGTTCGCCATCCGTCGCCTCCTGCCCATTCTTGCAAAGGAACGTAATCAGCAGAAAAAGCGCGAAAATACGCTAGCCAAAATCGAAAAACATTTTGAACATTCCATTGAATTGTTGGTTGAAATTGAAAAAACAGTGGGCAAGAACGATCCGCTTTACGACTTTTATGCAGCGGTCATCAAGACATACCGTAACGCATTCGACAAGATGGAAGATTTGGTTGAAAAAGGGAAACGGATTTCGAAACTGGAGTTGTCAAAATTCGAATTATAGTGATTGGTTTCACCTATTATTAATCACCCCTTCCCATCAGGTTGCCATTCTGGGTTGCGGTCCTATCTTTGTGACCAAGCAAGACGAACAACAAATATGAAACTATCCAATCTGGAGTTGGATCATGGTCGATAAAGTTCAGAATTACGTCGAGAACGATCGTGAATGCGAAGATGGTCACGTGGATACCCGGGGCCGCAATCATGAATGCGAGCGCCCGGACCAGAACCTGGGTTGCGACATGGGTATCGACGTAGCAGGGATACACTGGCATTGACACACCTCCAAGGGTTTGGGGCCAATTTGTATCCCATACCAGTTGAACCGGATAATTCATTTGCTATCACGACCGGACAATTCATGTGCTTGCAATAATTCCGCTTATGCCTATTGCCGCCCCGGAATTATTCTGTTATAAGCTCAATAATTTTTGAGATGAACCATTTGACAAACCAAGGAGGTGAGCGTGTCTGTAACGGTTGTCAACCACCCTCTGATCAAGCATAAGCTGGGGCTTATGCGCAAAAAAAATATTTCCACCAAGGATTTCCGGGATCTTTCATCCGAGGTGGCCCGGCTTTTAACCTATGAGGCCACCAAAGATCTGGATACGGAAACCCGAACCATTGAAGGCTGGGCCGGGCCTGTGCGTGTGGAGAGAATAAAGGGTAAAAAAATCACCATTGTACCGATCCTGAGGGCTGGCCTTGGAATGATGAACGGTGTCATTGACCTGATTCCCTCTGCCAAAGTGAGCGTGGTCGGCTTTTATCGCAATGAGGAAACCCTGGATCCGGTTCAGTACTATGTCAAGTTGACCAGCAACATGCAGGAACGCATCGCCCTGATCCTTGATCCAATGCTGGCCACTGGCGGGACCCTCATGGCGACCGTACAATTATTGAAAGATTCCGGATGTGAACAGATCAAAGGGCTGTTTCTGGTGGCGGCGCCGGAAGGGATTAAGCGCCTTGAGGAAAATCATCCGGACGTGGATGTCTATACCGCTTCGGTGGATGAAAGGCTCAATGATATTGGATACATTCTCCCCGGACTGGGGGATGCGGGTGATAAAATATTCGGAACCAAGTAAGATGCCTTCTTAAAAAACGAAAAACGCCATTTTTCAAATTTTGGACATAATTATTTTGATAAGTTACAACGCTGAAAAATCAAAATTCCGATTTTTTGCGAGGGCATCAAGTAACGGGTAGCCGAATACACAACCGTTCCAAGAAAAATTTTCTGTTTCAAGGAGATTCTATGCATCAAAACGAATTACAATCCACTGATTATAACTTTCAGGCCAACCAGTTTGTTATCGGCGCCCAGATGCTGTTTGTGGCTTTTGGCGCACTGGTACTGGTACCGCTTCTTACCGGACTGGATCCCAATGTCGCCCTCTTTACCGCAGGCACGGGCACATTGCTGTTTCAGGCCATTACCCGTGGCAAGGTTCCGATCTTTCTGGCTTCCTCATTTGCCTTTATCGCACCAATTATATATGGCGTGCAAACATGGGGCATAGCGGGTACCATGTGCGGTCTTACCGCAGCTGGTTTTCTCTATGTGGCCTTCAGTCTTTTGATTCGCTGGAAAGGTTCCGGAATCATAGAAAAAATATTGCCTCCGATTGTTGTGGGGCCGGTGATCATGGTGATCGGTCTGATCCTTGCCCCGGTAGCGGTTCACATGGCCATGGGAAGAACCGGAGACGGTGCCGCGGTTCTGGTTCCGGAGAAAACCGCCCTGTTGATTTCCATGATATCCCTGATCACCACGATTCTGGTTTCTCTTTTAGGAAAAGGCATCCTGAGGCTGATCCCCATCCTGATCGGTATCATTACCGGCGTGATTGTATCCATCCCCTTTGGGTTGATCGACCTTGCAAAGGTCTCCGAAGCCCCCTGGGTTGCGGTTCCTGGCTTTGTGTTTCCGGAATGGAATCTTCAGGCCATCTTTTTCATTGTACCGGTAGCCATTGCACCGGCTATTGAACATTTTGGTGACATCCTCGCGATTGGGTCGATTACCGGCAAAAACTACATCAAGGATCCGGGCATTCATAAAACCATGCTGGGCGATGGTCTGGCAACCTCCTTTGCTTCATTTCTCGGCGGGCCGCCCAACACCACCTATTCAGAGGTTACCGGCGCAGTAGCCCTTACCCGGTCCTTCAACCCGGCCATCATGACCTGGGCAGCCATTTTCGCCATTCTGCTGGCCTTTATCGGCAAGGTGGGAGCGTTGCTGCAGGCCATTCCGACCCCTGTCATGGGCGGTATTATGCTGCTGCTGTTTGGCGCCATCATGGTTGTGGGAATCAACACCCTGGTCAAGGCTGGTGAAGATTTGATGGAACCCAGAAATTTATCCATCGTGGCCCTGATCCTGGTATTTGGTTTTGGTGGTATGGCCTTTTCTGCTGGGGAATTTACCATCAAGGGCATCGGCCTTTCCGGCATTCTGGGTGTTTTGCTGAACCTGCTGCTTCCAAAATCCAATGCCAAAAAATAGTCACAAACGGCTTTTGTATCACTCACCGGGCGCGAATTAGCGCTCCGGTGCAGCGTCTGGTTAGCCGGTTGCTTAGTCCTTGGCATTTTTGCCATTGTATTAAAGCTTAATCCGGCTTACATGCAGATACAATCACCACTTCTCCAATTTTCGCCTTAAGAAAGGTAGTGCGTCTCATTTCTTCATAGATGGAGCCATCTTCAATTGCTGCTCTTAGGGATGCGTTTGAATCTTCAATGGCCTCCTCGGACAAGAGAGAATAAACAGAATCTCCTTTTTTAAAATCAACTTCTAAAGCGATGGTTGGGTCTTCATAGTAACGATCATGAAATATTCTCCCCGAAGGAATTGTCGTTTTAATATTGGTAAATCCTGAGTTCTCCAATCGCGATACAAGCGCTTCCAGTGGAATATAACGTTTCCGTATAGCTATCGCCGCTGTTTCTATAAACTTGTAATTCCAATAAACTCCCGAATGAGGATGCAACTGTTCCTGGGAGCAGGTATTGATGACCAGGATCCCTCCAGGCTGAAGCGTTCTTTTGGCCTCGTTTAAAAAAATATTTAGATTCGGAAAAGAAGGATCGATATCCAGGTGGTGAAGCACCTGGTTCACCATGTAGCCGTGAAAATAATCGTCGGGAAAAGGAAGCTTTAAAATATTCCCTACTTGCAGATGTACGTTGGGCGCGCCGTCCACTTTTTGCGATGCCTGCCTGTATCCTTCATCGGAGCCTTCGACACCGTATATCTCTTTTACATGATGCCTAATATAATCAATATAAGCTCCCGTGCCGAATCCTCCTTCTAAAATTCTTTGTTGGTTAAGAGGAGTCTCGTTTTGCTTAAAAATCTGCAATATCTTTTCCGAAGCGTTTGGTAAACGAAGCTGGTCATACACGTTAAAGGCTTCATTATAATCACAATATGTAGACTCGTTTCTATGCATCTATCGTCTCTTTCCTCTTCTTTCCCATTGCCAGATCCTCCTTGGTTGAAAGGCTCTGGCCTTAGCTTACCACATTGTCCGATTTCCGGGGGGCCACCGCCCTTGCTTGGGGCTGATCAGCCGGCGCCCAGCTTTTCCCTCAGTAAATCGTTGACCACCTTGGGGTTGGCCTTGCCGCGGGTCTCCCGCATCACCTGGCCGACGAAAAAACCGAAGATCTTGGTCTTGCCCGAGCGGTAGGCCTCCACCTGGCCGGCATTGGCGGCCAGGATGCGGTCCACCACGGCGCCGATCTGGCCCGCGTCACTGATCTGCACCAGCCCTCTTTCCGCCACGATGGCCGCCGCCGTTCGACCGCTGGCCGCCATCTCGTCGAAGACGGTCTTGGCGATCTTGCCGGAGATGGTCCCCTCGTCGATGAGCCGCAACAGTTCGGCTAGAGCCGGCGCGGGCACCGGGATCTGGTCGAAGTCGCGGTTTTCCGCCTTCAGCAGCCCGAGCAGGCTGCCCATGATCCAGTTGGCCGCCGGCTTGGCCGCGGCGCCGGCCCCGACGCAGGCCTCGAAGTAGTCGGCCAGCTCCCGGGCGCTGGTGAGCACCTCGGCGTCGTAGTCCGGCAGGCCGAAGTCCTCCACGTAGCGCCGGCGGCGCGGGTCGGGCAGTTCGGGCAGGCTCTGGCGCACCGTCTCGATCCAGGCCTCGTCGATGACCAGGGGCAGCAGGTCTGGGTCGGGGAAATAGCGGTAGTCGTGGGCTTCCTCCTTGCCCCGCATCACGTAGGTGCGGTTGTGGGCGTCGTCCCAGAGGCGGGTTTCCTGGATCACCCGGCCGCCGTCTTCCAGGATCTCTCGCTGGCGCTGGATCTCGTAGTGCAGGGCCTTTTCCACGAAACGGAACGAGTTGATGTTCTTCAGCTCGGTGCGGGTGCCCAGCTCTACTTGGCCGCGGGGACGGAGCGAGACGTTGGCGTCGCAGCGGAAGCTGCCTTCCTCCATGTTGCCGTCGGAGATGTCCAGGTAGCGCAGGATGGTGCGCAGCTTGCGCAGGTAGGCACCGGCCTCCTCGGGGGTGCGCAGGTCCGGTTCGCTGACGATTTCGAGCAGCGGCACCCCGGCCCGGTTCAGGTCCACCCGGCTCACCGGGCGGTCAGGGTCGTGGGTGAGCTTGCCGGCATCCTCCTCCATGTGAATGCGGGTGATGCCGATGCGCCGGCTTTTCCCGTCCACGGTGATGTCCACGGCCCCGTGCTCGGCGATGGGCAATTCGTACTGGCTGATCTGGTAGCCCTTGGGCAGGTCGGGGTAGAAGTAGTTCTTGCGGGCGAAGCGGCTGGTGCGGGCGATGCGGCAGCCGGTGGCCAGGGCCATGCGCAGGGCGAAATCGACCACCCTGCGGTTGAGCACCGGCAGACTGCCGGGCATGCCGAGGCACACCGGGCACACGTGGGTGTTGGGCGGGGCGCCGAAGGCCGCCGAACAGCCGCAGAAGATCTTGGTCTGGGTTTTTAGCTGGGCATGGACTTCCAGCCCGATCACGGCTTCATATGGCATGGTGTTCCTCCTGGATGCATCGCCGGACTACACCGATTCGCCCCCGGATGTCAATCTTGCCGAGGGGCATTTGGTTTTGACAATCGCCAAGGGGATATTTATACAACTACTTTTTACCGAATCGGTCGCTTGGAGGCGATAAATCCCATGAAATACTTTCTGGCCGTCATGGGCATGGTGATGATCGTGGAGGGGCTGCCCTATTTCGCCTTCCCGGACAAGATGAAGCAGGTGATGCGCCAGGTGCTGGAGGTGGAGGACGCGGCCCTGCGCCGCTTCGGCCTTTTCTTGATGGCCCTCGGTTTGGCGGCGGTCTACCTTGGCCAGCGGGGGTGAGGGGGGCCGGGCATTGGGGACACCGCGAGGAAGCCGCGGTTGGGAATGCGGCGGGAAGGGATGTCAGAGGGGGTTGCCAAACGCCGTGTTGAATATTCTTTTGTGAGGACGCCTGGTTTATGTTCAGCCTGGACGACTACGACTACCACCTGCCCGAAGGGCGTATCGCCCAGAGGCCGGCGCAACGGCGGGACGAGGCCCGCATGCTGGTTTTGGACCGGCGCGACGGGTCGCTGGCCCACCGGCGCTTTCGGGACCTGCCCGCCTACCTGCGCCCCGGCGACGTGCTGGTGGTCAACGACACCCGGGTGGTCTGCGGCCGCCTGATCGGCCGCAAGCCCACCGGCGGCCGGGTGGAGCTGCTGATCCTCGACTATGCCGACCTCTTGCGGCGCCGGGCCGCCGGGGGCGGGCTTACCGCCCGCTGCCTGGTCAAGGCTGCCAAGCCCACCCGGGCGGGCACCCGGCTCGATTTCCCCGAGGGGCTGCAAGCCGAAGTGCTGGCGGCGGACAACGGGATGTTGACGGTGCGCTTCGAGGGCGGCGGCGACTTCGATGCCCTGGTGGAGCGCATCGGCCACGTGCCCCTGCCGCCTTACATCCAACGGCCGGAGGGGGAAAACGGGGCCGATCGGCAGGCCTACCAGACCGTCTACGCGACCCACAAGGGCGCGGTGGCGGCGCCCACCGCCGGCCTGCACTTTACCGAGGCGCTGCTCGCCGAGCTTCGACGGCTTGGCGTGGAAATCGTCGCCGTGACCCTGCACGTGGGCTACGGCACCTTTCTGCCGGTGCGCGTCGACGATATCCGCCAGCACCGGATGCATGCCGAGCGCTTTTGCATCCCGCCGGAGACGGCCCGGTCCGTGAACGCGGCCCGGCAAGCGGGCCGGCGGGTGATCGCCGTGGGCACCACCTGCGTGCGGACCTTGGAGTTCAACACCGACGCCGCCGGCCGGCTGGCTGCCGGGGAAGGGGATTGCGACCTGTTCATCTACCCCGGCTACCGCTTCAAGGCTGTCGACGCCATGATCACCAACTTTCACTTGCCCCGCTCGACCCTGCTGATGCTCGTGTCGGCCTTCGCCGGCCGCGAGGCGATCCTGGAAGCCTACCGGGCCGCTATAGCCGGCGGGTACCGGTTCTACAGCTACGGCGACGGGATGCTGATTCTGTGATGTTTCATTTCACCGTCGAAAAACACGCCAGCGAGACCCGCGCCCGGGCCGGCCGCATCACCACGCGCCACGGCGAGATCGAGACCCCCATCTTCATGCCGGTGGGTACCCGGGCCTCGGTCAAGGCCCTGGCCCCCGACGACCTGGTGGCCTGCGGCGCCCGGATCATCCTCGGCAACACCTACCACCTCTACCTGCGCCCCGGCTGCGAGGTGATCTCCGCTTTCGGCGGCCTGCACGGCTTCATGGGCTGGAACGGGCCGATTCTCACCGACTCGGGCGGGTTCCAGGTCTTTTCCCTGGCCCGGCTCTCCAAGGTGGACGAGGCGGGATTCGCCTTCCAGTCCCACATCGACGGCTCGCGGCACCTGCTCACCCCGGAGACGTCGGTGGCGGTGCAGGTCTGCCTGGACAGCGACATCATCATGTGCCTGGACCAGTGCCTCGGCTATCCGGCCGAAGCGCCCCAGGCCGAGGCGGCCCTGGCCCTCACCGGCCGCTGGGCCCGGCGCTGCCGAAAGGCCTGGAAGGAAACGGCGCGACCGGAAAACGCCCTCTTCGGCATCGTCCAGGGCGGCATGTTCGAGGACCTGCGCCGGCGCAGCGCGGAGGATCTGGCGGAGCTGGACCTGCCCGGCTATGCCGTGGGCGGCCTCAGCGTGGGCGAGCCCAAGGCGCTGATGCACGCCATGGCCGATTTCACCCTGCCCCTGCTGCCGGCGGACAGGCCGCGTTACGTCATGGGAGTGGGCACCCCGGCGGACCTGGTGGAAATGACCGCCATGGGGGCGGACATGTTCGACTGCGTCATGCCGACGCGCAACGCGCGAAACGGCCAGCTTTTCACCCGCTTCGGCACCATCAACATCGCCAACGCCCGCTTTCGCGACGATCAGGGCCCCATCGAGGCGGGCTGCACCTGCTACACCTGCCGGCGCTTCTCCCGTGCCTACCTGCGCCACCTGTACATGAGCCGGGAGATTCTGGTATACCGGTTAAACACGATCCACAACGTGCATTACTATCTCGATTTGATGCGCCGGATGCGTCAGGCTATCCTGGAGGATCGCTTCGAGGCCTTTCGGCGGTCCTTTTACGCCGAACAACACGGGGAAAAATACTGAAATGGCGATTGAAGCGGCCCGGATCCTGGCTTTCGTTGAACTGCACTTTACCAAAACCGGCTTGTCGCGGATTCTGCCCGCAGGGCAATGAATTCATTGCCTTTCGGGGTGCGACCTGAGCCAGAAAGAGAGACGAGCAATGAAGGAAAAAGTCCAGGCGGTGTTGGACAAGATCCGGCCGGCGCTGCAGGCCGACGGCGGCGACG
>DQXI01000249.1 GCA_011042305.1 Desulfobacteraceae bacterium | reverse complement strand
TTGGTAGCGGGGAGAGGATTCGAACCTCTGACCTTCGGGTTATGAGCCCGACGAGCTACCAGACTGCTCCACCCCGCATCAATTGAGGAAAACTACTTATAGCCCCTGCTGATGGAATTGTCAAGAAGGCGTCAGGCGCTGGGCGACGATTTTTTTCAGATCCCCCGGGCGTCGGTCAACCGTCGAGCGTATCAGCACCTGCTTGCTGCGGCTGGAATGGCCGGCCACGATCTCCAGGCTCGACTTGGGAACCCCGAGGAGATCGGCCAGAAACGCAAGGCACATCTTGTTGGCGGCCCCCTCCACCGGGGGAGCGGTGAGGCGCAGCTTGAGGGCCTCGCCGTGCAACCCGGCCACCTGGTTGCGGCTGGCCCGGGGCTGAACCAAGACGTTGACAACGATCCCGTCAGCGGTTTCACGATAGATAGGCATGATACTATTCTTCTGTACTACTTTTCGTCTGGGACAGGATCTCTCTTTTCAGGGCCGGCGCTGGGCCGCATTTCTTTTGCTCCTGTCTATCCGTTTCCCGCCTTTGTTCCCGGCTGTGGATTCCTCGTCGCTGCGATCCCAGGGATGACAGTTGGGCGAACGGCGTGCCCCTCGCAATGACACCCTCCTCCCGTTCAGGAATCCATGTTCATTGAAACGAGGCGGCGGGAAACCGGGGCGGTGGCAAAAAGGCCGGAAGGCTCCCGGAAGTTTTCGGCCAGCTTTCAGCCGTTGCCGACGCCCGGCTCCCGGCGGATGCTTTCGATCACCGCCCGGCTGGAAAACCCTTCGGTGATGGGAATCAGCTCCACCCGGCCGCCGTAGGCTTCCACCCGCCGGCGCCCCACCACGTCATCGGGGCTGTAGTTGCCCCCCTTGGTCAGCACGTCCGGCCGCAGGCGGTCGATAAGCTTTCCCAGGTCCCTGCCGGAGAAGACCACCACGTGGTCCACCGCGTCCAGGGCGCAGAGGGTGCGCACCCGCTCCCGGACGCTGATCACCGGCCGGCCCGGCCCCTTGATGGCCCGCACCGACTCGTCGTCGTCGATGGCCACCACCAGCACGTCGCCCAGGCGACGGGAGGCGGAAAAAAGGTTCAGGTGGCCGGCGTGCAGAAAATCGAAGCAGCCGTTGGTGAGCACGATCCGCTGGCCGCGCTTGCGGACCTCGGCCGCCAAGGCCTCCAGTTCGTCGATATCCTTGAGCTTGTCCAGCCGGTCGGCGCCGGCGGACCCCAAGGCCAGGGCCAGCTCCTTGCGGCTCACCGTGGCCGTGCCCACCTTGCCCACCACGATGCCGGCGGCGGCGTTGGCCAAGCCGGCGGCTTCGATCCAGTCGGCCCCGGCCGCCAGAGCCAACCCCAGCACGGCGATCACCGTGTCGCCGGCGCCGGAGACGTCGAACACCTGCCGCGCCTCGCTGCGGATCACCCGTGGCGTCCGGCCCTTTTCAAACAACACCATCCCTTCCGGACCGCAAGTGACCACCAGCCGTTCCACGCCGGAGCGCTCGTGGATGATGCTGGCGGCCCGGTGCAGGCTCGCCTCGTCCACGATGGCGATGCCGGCGGCCTGGGCCGCCTCCTTGCGGTTGGGTGTAATGAGGGTGGCGCCGGCATAGCGGCTGTAGTCGTCCCCCTTGGGATCAACCAACACCGGCATGCCCCGGCGCCGGGCCGCGGCCATGATCCCGGCGAGCATCTGCCGGGTCAGCAGCCCCTTGCCATAGTCGGAAACCAGCACCGCCCCGGCCGATGTCATCCCGGCTTCCAGCCGTGCCAGGATTGCGGCCACGGTCTCGGCCCTCACCGCGCGGGGGGTCTCCCGGTCGATGCGCAGCACCTGCTGCCGGTCGGCGATGACGCGCGTCTTGCGCGTGGTGGGCCGCCCGGCTTCCGCCACCACGGCGTTTGCATCGATTCCCAAGTCCTGCAACCGCCGCCGCAGCATGGCCCCGTGCCGGTCGTCGCCCGCCACCCCGGCCGCCGCCACTCGCGCCCCCAGGGCCACAAGGTTGGCGGCCACGTTGCCCGCGCCGCCCAGGGTGTGTTCCTCCCGGGCCACGGTCAGCACCGGCACCGGGGCCTCGGGGCTGATGCGCTCCACCTCGCCCCAGACGTATTCGTCGAGCATCAGGTCGCCGATGACCCACACGCGGCAGTCGCTGAAAAGGGACAGGTCGATCAAGGGTCGCTTCCGAGGATGTCTTCGATGATCGGTTTCAGTTCGTCGTAGTCGGTGGTGACCGGAAACTGCGGGAATTCGTCGATGACGTTCTGCGGGGGCCGGAAAAGGATCCCGTGGTGGGCCGCCTTGAGCATGTTGACGTCATTGTAGGAATCGCCCATGCCGATCACCTTGTAGTTCAACGACCTGAGCGCTTCCACGGTGCGACGCTTGGCGTCGCTCTGGCGCAGGTTGTAGCCGGTGATGCGCCCATCGCCGTTCACCGACAGGGTATGGCAAAAGAGGGTGGGCCGGCCCAGCTTGCGGATCAGCGGTGCGGCGAACTGGGCGTAGGTATCCGACACCACGATGAGCGCCACCCGATCGCGCAGCCAGTCGAGGAAGGCCACGGCCCCCTCCAGGGGTTCCATGGTGTCGATGACATCCGTGATGTCGTTCAGGCTGATCCGATGTTCATCCAAAATGGACAAACGCCGGCGCATCAGCACGTCGTAGTCGGCGATGTCGCGGGTGGTCAGGCGCAGCTCTTCGATGCCGGTACGCTCGGCCACGCTGATCCAGATTTCCGGGGTGAACACCCCCTCCATGTCGCTGCAGACAATGTACATGCAAACTCCTACGGATTTATCAGTCGCTTCCGTTTTCGTCCTCGATGCGGATGAGCATAGGCGGCTCGGCGATGACATCCAGGGCGGTGATCTGCCGCAGGGCCTGCTGCACCGCCGCTTCCCGGGCGCGGTGGGTCAGCATCACCACCGGCACGGGACCGGTGTTCTTGCGCCCCTTCTGGGTAACGCTCTTGATGCTGATCTCATGCTCGCCGAGAATGCCGGAAATGATCGACAGTACCCCGGGCCGGTCGGCCGCCATGATCCGGATGTAGTAGTGGGTGTTCAGCTCGTCCATCGGCAGTACCGGGACGGGGCGCACTCTCTCCGGCTGGCACCCGAGAAGCGGCAACCGCCTCCCGATACCGGCCAGCAGGTTGCGGGCGATGTCCACGATATCACTCACCACGGCGCTGGCCGTGGGCATCATCCCGGCGCCCCGGCCGAAATGGAGCACGTCGCCGGCGGCGTCGCCGGTGACGGTGATGGCGTTGACCGGACCGCTGACGCTGGAAAGGATGTTTTCCAGGGGGATCATGGTCGGATGCACCCGGGCCTCCACCGCGTCGCCCGCATCCTTGCTGATGGCCAGCAACTTGATGCGGTAGCCGAACTCCTCGGCGTTGCGGATGTCCTGGGGCGTCAGACGGCTGATGCCTTCCACGTAGACATCGGCCAGGTTCATCGGCATCCCGTAGGCCAGGGCCGAAAGGATGGTGATCTTGTGGGCCGTGTCGTGGCCCTCGACGTCCAGGGTCGGGTCGGCCTCGGCGAACCCCTCGGCCTGGGCCTCGGCCAGGGCTTCGGCAAACGTGGCCCCCTGCTCGCCGATCTTGGTGAGAATGTAGTTGCAGGTGCCGTTGAGAATGCCGGTCATGCGCCGGATGCGGTTTCCCACCATCGATTCGCGCAGCGTCTTGATGATGGGCATGCACCCGCCCACGCTGGCTTCGAACCCCAGGTCGACCCCGCGCTCATCGGCGGCCCGGCAGATGGCGTTGCCGTCGACGGCCAGCAGGGCCTTGTTGGCCGTGACCACCGGTTTGCCGGCCGCGATGGCCCCCAGGATCAGCTCCCGGGCCACCCCCTGGCCGCCGATCATTTCCACCACGATGTCGATCTGCGGATCGGCGATGACCGACCGGGCGTCGGTGGTCAACACCCCAGGGGCAAGGGCGAGGCCGCGGTCCCGGGTAATGTCGATGTCCGCCACCCGCTTGAGTTCGAGCACCGCACCGAGGCGCTCGGCAATCAGATCCCGCTGGTCGATGAGCAGCCTGGCCACGCCGGTGCCCACCGTACCGCAGCCAAGCAGTCCGATGTGAATCGTTTTCATGTTTTTTTCTTCGTGTCCTTTGTACCGCCGGTTCTGGCCGCCCCCCGGGGGGGCAACGCCCCGGCTTCCATATTACATTACATGATCTTGCGAATGCCCCGGATCCCCTGGTTGACGCGCATCTTGTTTTCGATCAGGGCGAATCGCACGTACTCGTCCCCGTACTCGCCGAAACCCAGCCCGGGGCTGACCGCCACCTGGGCCTCGCGGATGAGAAACTTGGAAAATTCCACCGATCCCATGGCGCGGTACTTCTCCGGAATCCGGGCCCAGACGAACATCGTCCCCTTGGGGCTGGGCACCTCCCAGCCGACACGGTTCAGACCGCCGATGAGCGCATCGCGCCGCTCGCGGTAGGTGTCGCGCACCTGCTGCACGCAAGCCTGATCGTCTTCCAGGGCGATGATGGAGGCGATCTGGATCGGCTGGAACACCCCGTAGTCCAGGTAGCTCTTGATGCGCTTGAGGGCGAAGACGATCTCCGGGTTGCCCACGCAAAAGCCCACCCGCCAGCCGGGCATGTTGTAGCTCTTGGAAACGGAGAAGAACTCCACCCCAACGTCCTTGGCCCCCTTGGCCTGGAGGAAGCTGGGCGCCTGGTAGCCGTCGAAGGTCAGGTCGGCGTAGGCGAAGTCGTGGATCACCATGATGTCGTGTTCCTTGGCGTAGTCGACGATCTTTTCAAAAAACGCCAGGTCCACGACCTCGGTGGTCGGATTGTGCGGGTAGCTGATGATCAGCACCTTGGGCCGCGGCCAGGTCTGACGGGTGGCGGTCACCAGGTTGTCAAAGAAGTTATGCTCCGGCCCCACCGGAATCCCCCGCACGTCGCCGCCGGCAATAATGGCCGAATAGGGGTGGATCGGGTAGGTGGGGTTGGGAGTGAAGACCACGTCCCCGGGGCGGATCGTGACCAGCACCAAATGGCTCATACCTTCCTTGACGCCGATGGTGACGATGGCCTCGCTTTCCGGATCCAGCTCCACGTTGTAGCGTCGCTTGTACCAGTTGCAAATCGCCACCCGCAGCCGGGTGATGCCCATGGAGGCTGAATACCGGTGGTTGTGGGGCTTCTGGGCCGCCTCGACGAGCTTGGCCACGATGTGATCCGGGGTGGCCAAATCCGGGTTGCCCATCCCCATGTCGATGATGTCCTGACCGGCCCGGCGCGCATCCATCTTGATCTCGTTGACGGTGGCGAACACGTAGGGCGGCAAACGATCGAGTCGGGCGAAGCGGGTCATGACGATCTCTCCATAGCTGGCAAGGGATTAAAAAGGAATTGTAAGCCTGATAGCTTACATGAGCCCCCGGGGATTGTCAAAAAAATATCTTTGACTTTTGGCCGGAATCAGTTTAGGCTTCCTGTTAATTAATATACGAAAATTACTGGATATTTTCAACGGAGCACCCCGATGACCGAACCACTGCGCTACGCCGATGCCGGCGTGGACATCGACAAGGCCAATACCCTGGTCGAAGAAATCAAGAAAATTGCCAAGAAAACCCATCGGCCCGGCGCCATGGGGGAGATCGGGGGATTCGGTGGCCTCTTCTCCCTCAACACGGCCAACTACGAGCATCCGGTGCTGGTGAGCTCCACCGACGGAGTGGGCACCAAGCTCAAAGTCGCCTTCATGACGGGCAAGCATGACACCGTGGGGATCGACCTAGTGGCCATGTGCGTCAACGACATCGCCGTGCAGGGGGCCAGGCCTTTGTTTTTTCTTGACTATCTTGCCACCGGGCACCTAGATCCGGCCGTGGCGGCCCAGGTGATCGGCGGCATCGGCGAAGGCTGCCAGCAGGCCAAGTGCGTACTCATCGGCGGCGAGACGGCCGAGATGCCCGGGATGTACCAGCCGGGCGAGTACGACCTGGCCGGCTTTGCCGTGGGCATCGTGGACGACAGCAAGATCGTGGACGGATCGGAGATCCGCGGCGGCCACCGGCTCATCGGCGTCGCGTCCAACGGCCTGCACAGCAACGGCTTCTCCCTGGTGCGCAAGATCTGCTTCGATTTGTGCCAGCTGGACGTCGACAGTTACGTGCCGGACCTGGCCACCGCCCTGGGCGAGGAGCTGCTGCGCCCCACCCGGATCTACTCGGAGCTGATGCTCAACCTCGCCAGGGACCTGCCGGTCCACGGACTGGCCCACATCACCGGCGGCGGCATTGCCGAAAACATCATCCGCATCATCCCCAAGGCGTGCAGCTGGTCATCGACACCGCCGCCTGGCAGGTGCCCCCCATCTTCAAGTGGCTGCAGCAGGCCGGCGGTGTCAGCGACGCCGAGATGCGACGCACCTTCAACATGGGCATCGGCATGGTGGCCGTGGTGCCGGAGGAAACCGCCCAGGAGATCCTCGAACGGATCCGCGCCATGAACGAAAAGGCCTATCTTATCGGCGAAGTGGTGGCCGCCAAGGGAGACGCCCCGCGGGTTCACTTCATCTGACCCCATGAAGGTACTGGGTATCGAAAGCTCTTGCGACGAGACAGCCGCAGCCGTGGTGGCCGACGGGCGGACCGTCTTGTCTTCGGTGGTGGCCTCCCAGGTGGCCATCCACCGCCCCTACGACGGGGTGGTGCCCGAGCTGGCCTCCCGGCAGCACATTCGCGCCGTGGTGCCGGTGGTTACCCGGGCCCTGGCCGAGGCCGGCCTGGCCGCCAACGAACTCGACGGCGTGGCTGTCACCCGCGGGCCGGGCCTCATCGGCGCTCTGCTGGTGGGGTTTTCCTTCGCCAAGGCCTACGCCTGGGCCATGGGCCTGCCCTGGGTGGGCGTCGACCACCTCCAGGCCCACGTCCACGCGGTGTTTCTCGGCGACGATGCCCCTGCGTTTCCCTTTGTCGCCCTGATGGTCTCCGGCGGCCACACCTGCCTCTACCACGTTACCGGGCCCACGGCGATGACGCCCCTGGGCCAGACCCGGGACGACGCCGCCGGCGAGGCCTTCGACAAGGTGGCCAAGATGCTCGAGCTGGGGTATCCGGGAGGCGTGGTCATCGACCGGATCGCCGCCGAGGGGGATCCGGCGCGAGTGGCCTTTCCCCGGCCTTTCTTGAACCAAAACACCTTCGACTTCTCGTTCTCGGGCCTGAAGAGCGCCGTGCGACGCCACCTGGAGACCCGCCCCGCCGCCCCTTCGGCCGAAGAAATGGCCGATATCGCCGCCAGCTTCCAGGAAGCGGTGGTGGACGTTTTGGTGACCAAGGCCATCGCCGCCTGCCGGCGGCAAGGCTGCCGGAACCTGGCCCTGGTGGGAGGAGTGGCGGCCAACCGGCGCCTGCGCACCCGCCTGAAGACCGACGCCCAGGCCGAGGGCATCACCGTTCACATCCCCCCGCCGGTCCTCTGCGGCGACAACGCCGCCATGGTGGCCGCTGCCGGCTACCACCAGCTGGCCGCCGGTCGAAGGACTTCCCTGGACGCGGATGTTTTTTCGCGCCACCCTTCCCGGATCGCCCCGGCGGCGTAAGCGGACGAGAGGAAACGGCCTACTGCGGGCAGGCGTATCGCCGCTTGAAGCGGCCGATGCGGTCGGCGTGCATTTCGGCGCGCTTTTTCAACCGGCCGTCGCCTGCCAGCGCGGCCATCAAAGATTCGTGGGCCGCCTCGATGTCGCCGCTGCGGTGGCAGATCAGGGCGATGTCGATATCGGCGGCCAGGATCCGCCCCACGGCCCTGTCGATGGCAATGGCCGGTTTCACGGCCCCCATGTCCAGGTCGTCGGTGAGCACCAGGCCGCCGAAGCCCATGCGCCGGCGCAGCAGGTCCCGCGCCACGGCCACCGAAAGGCTCGCCGGCCAGTGCGGATCCAGGCTCGGGTAGCGGATATGAGAGAGCATCACCCCGACGGCGCCCTGGGTAAAGACCGCGGCAAAGGGAGGCAGGTCGAAGTCTTCGATGCTCTCAGCCGGCGCGTCCATCACCGGCTGGACCCGGTGCGAATCGAGGGTGGTGCGGCCGATGCCAGGAAAGTGCTTGGCCACCGCCATGATCCCCTCGGCCTGGAGCCCCGCCACCACCGCCGCCCCCATCCGTCCCACGCGCACCGGATCACCGCCGAAGGAACGGGCGGCCATGATGCTGTCGATCTCCACCGGCGCCACGTCCACCACCGGCGCCATGTTCATGTTAAATCCCAGGCCGCGCAGCAGGCGTCCCATGCGCCGGGCCCCGGCTTCGGCCTCGGCTGGATCGCGCATCTGGCCGGGCGCCGGAAACTCGGGAAACAGCGGCCGGCGCAGGCGCGCCACGGGGCCGCCCTCCTGGTCCACCGCCACGATGAGCGGCGGCAGCCCGGCCCGGGCCGCACAGTCCTGGCAGTCGGCGATGAGGGCGCGCACCTGCTCCGGGGTTTCCACGTTGCGGGCAAACAGGATCAAGCCGCCCACGCGCAGCCCGGTGATGAGAAAGGACAGGTCCGGCGTCAACTCGGCACCGTCGAATCCGACCATGAGCCGCTGGCCGGCCAGATCGGCGATTTCTCTCGTCATGGCATTCCTTTGCTGCCGCGGCGGCCGCGGTCCGCTCACCGCCCCGACTGGTACCGCCGCACCGCCCTGAGGTGCTCGGCGTAGGTTCTGGAGAACACGTGGGTGCCGTCGTTGCGCGAAACGAAGTATAGCGCGTCGGTCTTTTCGGGAAACAAGGCCGCCTCGATGGCGGCGGCCCCGGGGTTGGCGATGGGCCCGGGCGGCAGCCCGGAGATGCGATAGGTATTGTAGGCCGTGGGGATTCTCAGGTGGCGCCGGGTAAGGTTGCCGTCGAAGTCGGCAATGCCGTAGATCACCGTCGGGTCGCTCTCCAGGCGCATCCCCCGTCGCAGCCGGTTGTGAAAAACCCCGCTGATCAGCGCCCGTTCGCCGGGCGCGCCGGTCTCCTTCTCGATGATGGAGGCCAGCGTCACCACTTGGTGGACCGTCCAGCCCATCTCGGTGGCACGGGCTTTCCACTCGGGCCGGAACACCCGCCGGAAGCGGGCCGCCATCGCCGCCACCATGTCTGCGGCCGTGTCGCTGGCGGTGAAAAAGTAGGTGTCGGGGAACAGGTATCCCTCGAAGCTGTCAGCCTCTATCCCTGCGGTCGCCAGCGCGTCCGGGTCCCGCGCCGCCGCCTGGAATTCGTCTGCACTGGCCAGACCGGCGGCCTCCACCAGGGCGGCGATCTGGGCCACGGTGAGCCCCTCGGCGATGGTGATCCGCCGGTGCCGCACCAGGCCGCCAACCAGGATCTCGAGGATTTCCCGGGGCGCCATAGCCGCCGACAAGCTGTATTCACCGGCCTGGATGCGCCGGTCGTCGCCGCGGAGCCGGGCCAGGAGGCGAAACTTCAGCGCATCGCGAACGATTCCGCGCCGCTCGAGGACCGCGGCGACCTGGGCCATGGACCGTCCGCTGGCGATGGCCACCACCTGATCGGCGGCGCCGGGGGCCCCCGGCCGACGGGCATAGTCGGCCAGTTCCAGCCCCAGCGCCGTAAGAAAGCAGAAGCCGACAAAGGCCAGGATCACCACGGCGGGCAACACTTTTTTCAACGCCACCTCCTGTTGCCCCTGAGTCCGGAGGCTTGAACCGCTGCCCGACGGGGTGCCCCCC
>DQXI01000057.1 GCA_011042305.1 Desulfobacteraceae bacterium | reverse complement strand
GGCCCGGGAAACGGTGCTGGCGCTCAGGGGACAGCTGGAAGGCTACATCCGGCGCCACCCGGCTTTCATTGAGACCCTGTCCCCCTGGTCCCTGGATGACCCGGCGCCGCCGGTGGTGCGGGCCATGATCCGGGCGGGGCGCCGGGTCATCCAGGGACCAGGGGGACAGGGTCTCAATGAAAGCCGGGTGGCGCCGGATGTAGCCTTCCAGCTGTCCCCTGAGCGCCAGCACCGTTTCCCGGGCCTGCTCGGCCAGCGGCGTGCGGCTGTAAATCTGCAGGTCGGTTTCGCACACCACCACCCGGCAGGCGACCGCCAGGGCACCGTTGACGATGCCCCGGTAGGCGCGTTCGCTGCCTTTCATCACCTTTCGTCCGCCGCCGCGCCGGGTCGGCCCGGCGGCCAGATGACCGGCTCGGGCCGCAGCTCGGGCGGACACTGGGCCAAGAAATAGCGGTCGGTCATACCGGCGATGAAGTCGCGCACGATCTCCGCCGGCCGATGCGCGGCCAGGTACTCCGGCGCCATGTCCTGCAGAAAGCCGCGGAAGATGACCGAATCCCGACGATCTTCGACGATGTCCGCCAGGTACCGTTCAAACAGGAGGTGGAAAAGATCCGCGATGCGCCGACCGTGGCACTTGATGCGGCGGTTGAGGTAGATCCGCTCCAGGTTGAAGCGCTTCAACCGCTTCAGGGCCGACGAGACCTCGCTGCTGAAACTCAAGTAGGGTTGGCCGTGGCTGTTGGCCAGGATGTCGGTGACCAGGCTGTAGACGATGGCGCCGTTGGTGCGCCCCAGCACGCGGGCGCATTCCTCGGGGATGTCCTCCCGTGTCACCACCCCCAGGCGGATGGCATCCTCGATGTCGCGGCCGATGTAGCTGATGGTGTCGGCCATGCGTACCACGCATCCCTCCATGGTCATGGGGGTAAGCCGCAGGTCCGGCTGGCGGCGCTTGGCGGCCATCTCGGCTTCGAGGTCCCGGAAACTCTTGGCGCCACAAGGCATCAGGTGCTGGTCATGAACTTCGCCGTCATGGGTCAGGATCCCGTCGAGGGTCTGAAGCGTCAGGTTCCAGCCGCGTCCCTTGCGTTCGACCCTTTCGAGAAACTGAACGCTCTGGAGGTTGTGAAGGAAATGGCCGATGCCATGCGACTGGCACAAATCCGACAGAATGCGCTCCCCGTCGTGGCCGAAGGGGGCATGGCCGATGTCGTGGCCCAGGGCGATGGCCTCGATGAGGTCCTCGTTGAGACGCAGGAAACGGCCGATGGTGCGGGCGATCTTGGAGACGAGCTGAACATGCAGCACCCGGTGGGTGATGTGGTCGTTGCGAATGAGGTAAAACACCTGGGTCTTGTCGATGTAGCGGGTATAGCTGCGGGAGTGCAGGATACGGTCGGCGTCCACGGCGAAGGCCTGCCGGTAGTCGTGCTCCAGCCGGGCTTCGTGGCAGCGCCGCCGGGCCCGAGCGCTGGGGGTGGCCAGGAGCGAAAAGCGCTGCCGCTCCGCGTCATCCAACTGGCGTCGGATGTTTCGCAGGCGCATCTCCAGAGGACTGAGCGGCGGTGTTGTCATGGTCCGGTCATCGGGGATTGGCAGTTACTGGAACGCGGGCTCCAATACGAAGATGCTCTCGTTCAAAGCGGCATCGGGCCACCAGCGCTCCACCAGGATCCGGCAGAGGCTTTGCGCATCTTGCACTTCGACCTGGTGCGGCAGCCGGTAGGCGCCCGCCGGCCGGTAACGTCCATAGTCGATCCGGTACTGAAGGACGCCGTCGGAACGGTAGAAAACCAGCCGCTGCAGCCGCCCTCCCGTCGCGTCGAGCGTCGCCCGCACCCGGGCGGCGCCAAGGCGGTCGTAGAACACCACCAGCACGCCGTCCGCCTCTTGGTCCGGATGCACGCTGGCCCGCTGGTAGGGCAGATCGGGCAGGCGACCGGCCATGGCATGCAGCAGGTCGGCCGCCGTCACCGGCAGCCCGAGCAGGTCATCCAGGCGAGGGTTGGGCGCCAACCGTGTCTGGACGCCGCCATCGGGCTGGCGCAGGTAGACGCGCCGGCCGTCGCCGGCGATGCTGGCGACGGGCAGGCCGGCACCGATGAAGTCCAGGCGAAACCGGGCCGGTGCCAGGCGGCCGACCCAGGCGGCCCGGGCGGTGCGCCGGAATCCGGGGGTTTCGATCTCCAGCCGGCCGACCCCCTTGAATGTTTGCAAGCCTCGATTGATGCCCCGGGCCTGGGCCAGCACCGCCTCGGCGTCCGGGGCCGGAAGGGGCGGCGGCAGGGTCGGCGGCCGGCGCACGGCGCATCCGGCCATCCCTACCACCACCGCGATGGCCATCATCAAGGCCGGCCACCGGGGACGGGGCACGGCCCGGGGCCGGCCTTCAACGGCCTTTGGGCGAACAAGGGCCGGGCCGTCAGGGAACATCGGCACCCAGCTTTCGCAGCTTGTCGATCAGCGGCTGCCGGTCGGTCTCTTTGCGCTCCAGGGCCCGGCGGTAGCAATCGACGGCCTCCGTCACCTGGCCGAGCTGGCGATGGGCGTCGCCCACGTGCTCCAGGATCACCGGATCCTCGGGGGCCAGCCGGCTGGCCCGTTCCAGCACCGGCAAGGCCTCCTGATATCGGCCTTGCTTGAAGTAAACCCATCCAAGGCTGTCGGTGATGTACCCGTCGTCGGGCTTCAACGCCAGGGCCTGTTGGATCAACTGCTCGGCCTCGTCCAGGCGGATCCCCATTTCGGCGTAGGTGTAGCCGAGGTAGTTGAGGGCGTTGGCGTCCCGGGGGGCCAGGGCGATGACCTGCTTCATCCGCTCGATGCACTCGGGCCGTCGCCCCCACTTGTCGTAGACCACCCCGAGGCGAAAGAGCAGCTTGACGTTTTTTGCCTCCATAGCCAGGGCTTCCAGCAGGGTCTTTTCCGCCTCGGCGTATCGTTCCTGCGCCTCGTAGAAGCCGCCCAGGTAGAGGCGAAAATCGGTGTTTCCAGGACGCTGGCGAATCGCCTCGGTCATCAAATCGATGGCCTCGGGGATGCGTTGATGTTTTTGGTACAAGTAACCCAGCTGGGCCACGGCTTCTTCGTAGAACTGCGAATCGGCGTCGACCCGGGCGAAATGCGCCATCGCCTCATCGTCCATCTCCATCCGGTCATGGACGATACCGGCCAGATAGTGGAGATCGGAATGCCCGGGCACCGCCGCCAGCATCCCCTCGAGCAGGATGCGCGCCTGCTGGGGATCGGCGCTGCCGTCAAGATAATCACGAACCAAAACGCCGAGGACCTCGTCGTCCTCGAGGCTGCGCCGCGCAAAGCGCGCCATGAGCTCGGCGGCCTGCCCCCCGAGGCCGCTCTGGTGGTAGTGCAGCGCCAGGGCCAGGCCGGCGCGGGCGTTATGCGGGTTGTCTGCGAGCAGGGCCTGGTACTGACGAACCGCCTCGTCGTCGCGGCCCATTTTCTGGTAGAGCCGGATCAGGGCGTAGCGGCCCTCTTCTTCGGAGGGATCCAGTTCGATGCTGCGCTGGTAGGCGGTCAACGCGTCGGCGAAGCGGCCCTGGGTTTCGTAGATCCGGGCCAGGAAGAAATGGCCGGCGAAATCGCTCGGAAACCGGTTGACGAACTGCTGGAAAATGGCCTGGGCCGCGGGCCAGTTTTTGTCTCCCAGGTACATGCGGCCCAGCAGCAGGTAGGCATCACGGCGCTCCGGGTCGAGGGCCAGGGCTTTTTCCAGGGAAGAACGGGCCGCGGCCGGCTTCCCCGCCTGCTGCTGGATCCGCGCCAGCATCATCCATGCATCCACGTCCTTGGGGTCCCCGGCGAGCAGCGCTTCCAGCACCTGAACCGCACCGGGCAGATCCTTCTGGTGGATGCGCACCATGGCCAGCTCGCGGTGCAGGTACGAGGAATCCGGGTCACAGGCGATGGCCTTCTGCAGAAACCGGGCGGCTTCTTCCCAGTTGCCGCGCTTTTCCTCCTGCCGGGCCAGCAGGTAGTCGAGATACTTGCCGGTGCACCCGCCGGGTGAATCCATCTGCGCCCGCATCACGTTGGCGGAGAAGGCCGGCCGGCCGCAGGCCACTGCCAGCAGCCAGATCCCCACCAGCATCCAGGGGATGGCGGCGCGGCCCACCGCCGGCGGGGTTTCACTCGCCGGCATCTTCTTCCGAATAGGCGGCAAAGTCAGGAATCTCCTGCTTGAAGTAGGCCCGCATCTTGCGGATGATATTCTTTTCCACCTGGCGCACGCGCTCCCGCGAAATCCCGTAGCGATCGCCGATGTCCTGCAGGGTGGCGGGGGAATCGGAGAAAATCCGCTGGTCGAAAATCTCCAGCTCCCTTTCGGTCATCTCCTTGCGAAACTCGGCGATGCGGTCGTGCAGCAGCGACTCCATCTGTTTCTTGGCCACTTCGTCTTCCACCGAAACCGACTCCTCGCTGCTGACGAATTCGATGCGCTCGGTGTCCGAGTCGTCTTTCAGCGGGGCATCCAGGGACACGTCCCATCCGTCCAGGCGCTGGTCCATGTCGATGATCTCGCGCTCCGAGACCCCCAACCGCTCGCTGAGCAGCTTGGGCTTGGGGTCGAAGCCCTGTTCGATGAGGCGCTGTTTTTCCTTCTTGAGCTTGAAGAACAGCTTGCGCTGCCCCTGGGTGGTGCCGATCTTCACCAGGCGCCAGTTGTCCATAATGAACTTGAGGATGTAGGCCTTGATCCAGAAAGAAGCATAGTAGGAGAACTTCACGTTCTTGTAGGGGTCGAACTTCTTGACCGCCTGCATCAGGCCGATGTTGCCCTCCTGGATCAGGTCAAGCAGGTTCTGCATCCAGACGCGTTGAAATTCCAGCGCGATCTTGACCACCAGGCGGAGGTTGGCCGTCACCAGCATGTAGGCCGCTTCCGGGTCGTTTTCATCGTGGACCCGCGCTCCCAGCGCCAACTCCTCTTCGCGGGTCAACAGCTTGTAGCGGCTGATTTCGGCCAGGTAGCGCTGCAGCGGGTCATACTTGACAACCGCTTTGTCGTCGGTGGCGGACAACGGCTCTGTTTTAGTCTTTTTTCGCGTCATCGCCTGTTCACGGAACCGACCGGGCCGCCACGGCGCAGTCGCTTCCCGTAGATCATGTTGACTTTCGATCAGGTATTGCGAACCGGCCAGCCCCTGTGTTAACCAAGGAGCACGTTTTCAGGTACTTGGCGCCTGTAGCTCAGCCGGATAGAGCAACGGCCTTCTAAGCCGTGGGTCGCAGGTTCGAATCCTGCCAGGCGCGCCAACCTTTTCTCACCTCGTCCGCACTGCAACCTGAACTGAATATCACACCCGCGTCTTTTTTCAACCCCCGGCCAGGCAGCGCAGGATCCCGGCCAAGCCCCCCGATCACTTCGGCTTGTGGGAATTTTCTGCTTTACGCCCATTTTTTCCGCTCCCGTGTCAGTCCAGAACCTGCAGCCGAGAAAATCAGCGGAAAACGACGGCAATCGACAGAAACGCCGGGTCCGTCCGACCTTGACGAGGTCCCGGCGCCGCGCCCCCTTCCCTGAAATCGGCGAGCGCCGCCCTTGCCGGACCGGTCAAGCCACCCGGGCCACGAACTCGGCCACCACGCGGTGAACCCGCTCGGCCCCATCGCCCAGGAGAATGCCGTGACGGTTGAAATGAAAGAGGAAAAATTCCTTGTCCGAGGTTCCGAGGCCTTCGAACAGCCGCCATGTGCCGCGGTAGTCCACCACCGGATCTCCCAACGACTGGATCACCAGGGTCGGCACGGCGATCCGGGCCAGGCGATCCGCCAGGCCGTCCATCAGGCGCGCCAACTCCCGTACCCCCCGCACGGGGTTGCGCTTGTAGTTGATGTGGGGATTTTCAGGGTGGTTTTCAACAAACTCCATCTTGCCCGCCGAAAGGTGGGCCCAATCCAGCAGCTTGTTCCACGCGTCCACCGCCGGCACCAGGCGGCTGGAACCATCCTGGAGGGCGAGGGGCGGGCATACGGCGAAGACGCCGGCGATCTCCAATCCCCGGGCCGCCGCGTCCAGGGCAAGGCCGGCGCCGGTGGAAAAACCGCCCACCACCACCCGGGGGCAGGAGGCGGCCAGCATGGCATACCCCTCGTCCACCGAGGCGATCCAGTCGTGGCGGGTGCAGGTGGCCAGATCCTCGGGGGCGGTGCCATGGCCCTTGAGCCGCGGCGCATACACCCGGTACCCCTCGGCGGCCAGGTGGGCCGCCAGTTGGGCCACTTCCAGGGGCGCCGCCATGTAGCCGTGGATCAAGAGAACGCCCGGGCGGCGGGCAGCGGCGCGCGCAAACCAGGGCCGCCCCACGTCCTTCGCCGAACGGTCCGGCACCTCGGCGAAACGTTGCCAGTCACGCTCGTAGGCAGCCTCCGCCCGCTCACGCAGCCAGCGTCCGACCCGGTGGCGCACCCGGAGTTCGGGCAGCCCGGCGATCTCTTCGAGCCCGGCCGCCAAATCGCCCATTCGCTCGATGTCACCATACAGCACGGCCAACGGCGCTCCGGCGCCCTTCACCAGCCGGCCGTCGGCCCTCCGGCGAAGCGCGCCCTGGGCCTGGGCCAGGAGGAGAAAATCCGCCGCCCGGCCGCGGCGGTCATCGGTGAGCAGGTCCACCTGGTTTTCCAACAGGGCCGGGTGCCGTTGGACCGCCATCTTTTCAAACGACAGGGTCGAGGCGGCGAGGAACACCCGCCGCCTCAAATCCAGCGCCGCCATCGTATCGGCTGGATGCAGCCGGACCATGGCGGCAAAAAGGTGATCGTGGTTGACAGTGGTCAAGCGATAGACAACCCCCCGGCAGCGCTCTATGATCCGTTGGGCTGCCTTGCGCAGCATGCCCCGTGAGGCGATGGGATCGTCGAAATCGATGGCCCGGCGGGCGGTAATATCGGCGCGCACCACTTGGCTCTTGAGGTATCGGGCCACCGGGATCGGCGCACCGAGACGCAAATCGAGGTCAACGCCGGACATCAGCCGGCTTGCCTGGCGCAGGATCTCCTCCAGCGGTGTTCCAGCGCGATCTTCCGCCAGGCTCCGGGCCAGCTCGCCGAGCACGGTCTCCCGGCCCCGCAGGGGATAGTAGGTCAAGTTGACGGGCACGACGGCGGTGGAAGCGGCCGAGACCGCCTCGCAGGAAACCAGGCCGTAGCGCTCGACCAGGCGCCGGGCCTCCTGGGGCATCACCTGGCGCATCTCGCGGATCCGCTGGCGGTAGAACTCGGTGCGCAGGGCCAGGGTGGCGGCGGGCGGCGGCCGGTCCGACGGGTCGTCTTGGGAAGGGAAAACGATCCAGGAGGCCTCGCCGGTGAGCAGGGTCTTGACCATGAGCCTGTCCCGGTCCGGCGCTTCACTGGATCGGCCCCCGTGCCGGTTGAGAAAGGACGCCAGCGCGCCCTTGAATTCTCCCGCCTCGGTCAGAGACCAGACCGGTTTGCCGGTGAGCTGAAAAAGATGGTAAGGCACCAGCAACATGTCGAGCCGGGTAAAATGGTTGGTGACGAAAATCACCCCGCCCGCAGGCACCTGCTCCGCCCCGTGGAGACGCACCCTCGTCCTGGCAAGGCCCGAGAGGGCCTTGAAGGCCAAGGCGGTGGTCATGTAGGCGCTTCGGTTCATCGTGGCCGCACCTCGCCCAAAGAAGCCGGAGAGCGGCGCAGGGCGCCGCGCCGGACGGCAGCGAGCGGTTGACAGCTGCTTGAATCACCGGTAGTTTATTTTCTTGCCGGTTAAAAATAAAGGGATTTCCAGGAGGCCGCGGTGTACTCCAAGATTCTGATCCTCCGTTTCTCGGAAACAGAAGCCAAAAAACCCATCGTCTGCTACCTGGCGAGGGATTACGACCTGACCTTCAACATCCTCAACGCCACCATCCTTCCGCGCCAGGAAGGCATCCTGGTATTGGAGCTGAGCGGATCGCGCAAAAACTTCAAGGAGGGCGTGCGCTATCTGAAAACCCAGGGCGTCCACGTCCAGTATGCCAGCCAGGAGGTCAAGCGCGACAATCGCAAATGCACCCATTGCGGCGCCTGCACGGCGGTCTGCCCCACCGGCGCCTTGAGCATCACGCGCCCTGACATGAAAGTTCGCTTCGATCAGAAGCGTTGCAGCGTCTGCGAACTGTGCATCCCGGCCTGCCCCACCCGCGCCATGGAGGTGAGGCCGATCCAGCAGGCCTTCGTTTGACCCCCTTGGCCCGCCGTCCACCGCCATGGCCCCCTTGACCGCCATCGCCTTGAGCGGCGGCATCGATTCCGCCGTTGCCGCCCTGCGCCTCAAGGCCGCCGGCGAGAAGCTGCTGGCCCTGCATTTCATCACCGGACACGAACCCGCAGACCGCATGGCCGACCACCACGGCCGCCTGGAGCGCCTGGCGGCCCGCCTGGGGGTGGCGCTGGCCGTCATCGATTGCCGCGGGGCGTTCCAGCGCGAGGTCGTGGACTACTTTGTCGACAGCTACCGCCTCGGCCGCACCCCCAACCCCTGCGTGCGCTGCAATGCGCGCATCAAGTTCGGCGTCGTCCTGCAGCAGGCCCTGGCCCTCGGGGCCAGCCGCCTGGCCACCGGCCACTACGCCCGCAAGGAACGCGACGCCGCCGGCCGCTTCCATCTTTACAAGGGAATCGACCGGCGCAAGGACCAGTCCTACTTTCTCGCCCGCCTCACCCAGGACCAGCTCCAGAGGGCGGTTTTCCCCCTTGGCCGGCTCACCAAGGCCGAGGTGCAGCGCCAAGCCGCCGAAGCCTCCCTGATGGGGCGTCCCGGGCGCGAAAGCCAGGACATCTGCTTTGTTCCCCGGGGCGACTACGCCGGCTTTCTCACCGGAACGGGACGGCTCACCGCGGCTCCCGGGCCCATCGTGGATGTCCACGGCCGACAACTGGGGCGCCACCGGGGGCTGCATGCCTTTACCGTCGGCCAGCGCCGCGGCATCGACTGCCCCGGGCCGGCGCCCTACTACGTGGTACGCATCGACGCCGCCCGCAATACCCTGGTAGTGGGCAGTCCCACGGACCTGATGGCCGCCGGCTGCCGGGTATCGGACGTCCGCTGGCTTCAACCGCCGGTCGCCGACACGCTGCGCGTTTCCGTGCGGCTGCGCTACCGCAGTGCCGAGCAGCCGGCCCGGGTGACCATCGAAACGGGACCCGCGGCCACGGTGCGTTTCGATGCCCCCCTGGCCGCCGTCACGCCGGGCCAATGCGCCGTCTTTTACCGCGGCGAGGAGGTTCTCGGCGCCGGCTGGATCGAATCCTCCCTGGCCTCCTGACAAGATCGGGTGAAAACGGCAACCCGGTTTTTCACCCGAGACCATGGCACGCCCCCGCCCAAGGCGCCAATCCTCTTTTCACCAATGATCAATGCGCCCTGCCGCCGCCTTGACAGGCTGCGGGAAAAACTATACTAGCAACCATTTCGCAGGGTCCCAAGCTTCATCCCGCCGACCTGGAAAGCCCTGTGCAGACTCGAGCGTGCCACCGGCATGCGGGGAGAAGAATGTATGTTCGGGATGGGAATGCCTGAAATCCTGATGATCCTGGCCATCGCCCTGGTGGTCATCGGCCCGCGCAAGCTGCCGGACCTGGGCCGCAGCCTGGGGAGAGCCCTGAGAGAGTTTCGCAAGGCCACCAACGAGTTCAAATCGTCCCTGGACATCGAGGGTGACCTGAGCGACGTGCGGCGCAACTTCAACGAAATGAACGCCGACCTGAAGTCGACCCTCTCGGCCGCCGCCCTTGGCGACAAGCCCAAGCGCCGGCCGCAGCCGGAACCCGAAACACCCCCCGAAACCCCCTCGCCTTCCGCCGACAGCGAGG
>DQXI01000160.1 GCA_011042305.1 Desulfobacteraceae bacterium | reverse complement strand
CGTTCCTTCAGACAGTCCTCGCAGAAACCGTGGGGAAGAAAAGCCCCCCCGGAAACAGGATACTGGTCACCGGGTGCATCCTCGGCGGCGAGCATGCCATTTCTCGGGGGGGGCGAAAATCGAAATTCGACAACCGGCTGTCAGCGATCAGCGACCTGAAACAACGTTGTCATTTCTTCTTCAGAGAAAGACCTGCGGCGGACTTTCGCACCTCGAAGGCGTCGTCAATTTTGAATCCGAAGTGATCGACCAGCTCCTTGGGAATGATCAGGCTGCCGCGCTTGTTGATGCTGATCCGATTATCCATCGCCTTGGATTTCTTTCCTCGGCCGGAAACCAGAACAGGGGCCTGGCCGGTTTCCATAAGGGCATTGACGTAGGCGACCTTGAGCTGCGTCGACGTCTTGAAGCGGAATTTTTCCATGATTTGCGCTTGAGGCACTTTGTTTTTGACCATTTCAATCAAGGCGACATTGTCAACAACCATTTTCGGTGGCATTCCATTCTCCTTTTACATGTTTAAATTTATTCCGACAGGTGAGAACATTTACCTCTTCGCATACATCGAATTTTGGAAGATTTCAAGGCAAAAAAATGAAAGCCTCCCAATACGGAAATCAATCCCCCGACAGAATTTTAAAACCATTCGCGTCAACTTTCCCCGGTCCCAAGAAGCGAATCCTGGTATCGGAAAATGTGGCTTCAGTTTGCAACTGAGATAAAAGTACGGGGGCAAATTTGTATCATATAATAGAGAATGATCCGATACAAAACGCGTTGAGGCTGATAGGGTCATTAAAATTTTGCGCTTGGGCGGGCTATCGGCAGACGAAACGCAGGTCCAGCATCAACCTTTCGCGGCCCAGGACCACGGTGCGGCGGTGACCGTCGGCAGTGCCGGGGGCAATGTCCAGGGGCACCTTGACCGGGACCTTGACGGCGCCCAGGCCTCCGCAGAGGGGGCACCAGAAGGCCTCCCAGAAGGCTCCCGCGCAGCGCGGGCATGCCGCTTCCACGGGCAGCTCGAGCAGAATGCGGCCGCCGGTGCGGGCAAGGCCCCGCGGCAGGCGCACCTCGATTTCCAGCACCGTTGGGTGGCCGCGCAGGGCAGGGACTTCGTCCAGCGGCACCACGGGGCATGCACCGGCGGCCGGTGCCACGGCGCGGCCCACCGCGACCCGCTGCGGCGCAACGCTCGACTCGGCCGGGCTCAGGCGGGTGTCGTAGGCCCGGCGCTTTTTTTCATCGGAGAGGGTTTCGTAGGCGGCGGCAAGTTCGCGGAACGCCTCGGCGTTGATTTCAGGGCACGTATCGGGGTGAAGCCGCTTGGCGCTGCGGCGGTAGGCCGTCTTGATCTGCTCCGGGCTCGCCCCGCGGGGAATGCCCAGCACGAGGTAGTAGTCCCGCTCCATGACAAACAAACGTGAAAAGGCGCTGAGGTCTCTGCGGTCAATCGACACGCCGGGCCGGCCCGATGACTGCGGCCGGCCCGGCGTGTCAAAGATCTCGATTACGCCGTGGCCACGGTGATCTTGCGCGGCGTGGCCTTGGCATGCTTGGGCAGGGTCAGGCTGAGCACCCCGTCGGCCAACTTGGCCTCGATGCGCTCCTGATCGATGGTTTCGGCCAAGGTGAACTGGCGGTAGAAACGGCCGATTTCGAACTCGATCAGAAGGTCCGTCTCGGTGCCCTTCTCCCACGGCTGCACATCGCCGACGATGGTCAGGATGTTGTCGCGCAGGTCGATGTTCAAGTCCTCGGCCTTGACCCCCGGCATGTCCGCCAGCAGGCGGATCTCGTTGTCGTTTTCGAAGATATCCACCACGGGGGTGAACACCGGACCGGGCCGGGTCTGCTCGGCCGGGGTGCTGACCGCCTGTTTATCCTTCACCTGGAGTTCCTTGGATTCGGTCATCTTCGGTCCCTCCTTTCCCCGATACGTCACTGGTCAATCAGGCCACACTGATCTGTTTGGGCTTGGCCGTTTCCGCCTTGGGCACGTGGATCGTCAAGATCCCGTTTTTCATCTTGGCGGTAACCTTTTCGGCGTCGATGTCGGTGGGCAGGCCGATGATCCGGGAGAACTTGCCGCCCTCGCGCTCACGGCGATGGTAGCGCACCCCGTCCCCCTCGGTTTCGATCACCCGCTCGCCGCTCACCGACAGGTTGCGGCCGGACACCTGGATATCGAGGGCATCGGGCTTGACCCCGGGCAGCTCGGCCCGCAGATAGTAGCCTTCCTTGTCCTCGGTGAGGTTGACGGCCGGGAAGACGCCGGCGGTCGGATGGCCGAACAACCGCGGCTGCAATGCCTCGCTCAGGCGCATCATCTGCTGCTGCATCCGGCCCAGTTCGTCGAAAAGGCTGCCTCGCGTCCAGCTTGGGAAGAAGAAATCTCTGCTGATAACCATGATGATCCCTCCTTTGCTTGCGTTGTCAGGTCCAACCTCGCCATCTGCGCACATGGCAATAAATAACTGTTAGATCAAGCTGTTACGTGGCTTTTGGCCTAACATTAACCACCGCCGGAGGGAAGTCAAGATCCCGGGCGACACCGCCGTGGAGACGTGTTTTTCCTTCAGGGGCCGGCCAACAGCCGTCCCACGTCCACCGGGGTCTCGATAAGCCCGTGAACCAGGGCGAAATCGGCGAAACGCTGCCAGCGCTCCGGGTCGAGCCGCTGATGGCCGGCAAAGTACGGCAAGGTCAGGGCCAGGGCCTCGCTTTCGGTCTTCCGTTCGGCATCGGGAACCGCCTTGAAATACAGCTCCAGGGCTTCGGCGGGATGCTTGCGCACCGCCGCAATTCCCCGCGCCACGGCGGCGATGAAAGCATCCACTTCGGCCCGTCGTTTTTCAAGGGTTTGCGCCCCGCAGACGAAGATCAACTCGTCGTAATCGGGAATCCCGTACTTTTCCAGCTCGAAGTATCCGACCGCCAGCCCCCGGTGGGCCATCTCCACGGTTTCGTAGGTCTTGAACGGTCCCATGACCGCATCCACCCGCCCGGCGGAAAGGGACTGGACGATGGCAAAACCGACATTGACCGCTTGGTAGTCGCCCACGCCGTTGACCTTGGCGAAGGCGGCCAGCAGCACGTCCATCAGCCCCGGCACGGTGTAGCCGATGGGCCGCCCGGAAAGATCGGCCGGTGTCCGGATGCCGCTGTCCTTCAAAAACAGCAAAGTGGTCAAGGGATGGCCCACCAGGCGCCCCACCACGCGCACCGGCAGCCCCGAGGCGGCGGCAATGATGGCCTGGGGCTGGTAGGAGACCGCCAGGTCCACCCGGCCGGCGGCGGCCAGCTTCAGCCCGTCGGTGGTCTCGGAGGGACTGAGGATCTCCACTTCGAGTCCCGCCTCCCGGAAAAACCCTTTTTGGACCGCCGTGTAGACCGGCAGGTGATCCACGTTGGGAAACCAGTCGAGCATGAGGGTCAGTTTTTGGGCCGCCCCGGCATCGGCGGCATACAGCAGCAGGACGACGGCGAGCAGGAAACGTTTCATGGGGACCTCTCATTAAATTCAAGGTTCAGGGTTTGAAATGCCAATGGGGCTTTCGGTCCAACCTGTTCCAGCGAATTTTCAGCGCCAGGCGACCACCCGCCCCTCGATCCATCCCACCAGGCTCCAGAGCCCCAGGCCCATGACCGACAGCCAAAGAATAACGGCGAAAACCAGGTCCACCTGGAGGCGGGCGTTGGCCTGGATCATGAGGTAGCCCAGCCCCTGCTGGGCGCCGACCCATTCGCCGATCACCGCGCCGATGGTGGCCACCGACACGCCCACCTTGAGCCCGGCGAAAAAGTGGGGCAGGGCCCAAGGCCAGTACAGCAGGCGCAGGGCCTGGAAAAAATTGCCGCCCATCAGCTCGAAGAGCAGGCGCAGGTCCCGGTCGCAGCTCTTGAAACCCGCCAGGAGGCTCACGGTGATGGGGAAAAAGATGATCACCGCGGCCATCAGGATCTTGCTGGCCATGCCGTATCCGAGCCAGACGACCAGCAGGGGCGCCACGGCAAACACCGGCACGGCCTGGCTGGCCACCAGGAAAGGCGCCAGGGCCCGCTCCAGGGCGGGCCAGGCAAACATGACGATGGCCAGGGGAATAGCCACGGCCAGGGCCAGGAGGATGCCGGCAACGATTTCCATCGCCGTGGCCAGGGCATGGGGACCGATCAGCCGGGCCTTTACCACCGCCACCAGCGCAATCCGCGACGGCGGCGGCAGGATGTAGACCGGCAGGTCGAGGCCCCGGCAGGCCAGCTCCCACAGGGCCAACAGCACCATGATGACCCCGGCTACAAAAAGTTTAGGCCACCCCATGGTCCAGCTCTCCTTCCAGGCGCGCCAGCACCGTTTCCTTCAGGGCGATCAGCGCCGGATTGTCGGGGCGCCGCGGCTTTTGGGTCGGCAGGGCCAGGTCCTGGATGATGCGCATGGGGGCGGCCGAGACCACCAGGACCCGGTCGGCCAGCAGCAGCGCCTCTTCCACGTCGTGAGTGATCATGAGCAGGGTGCGCCGGAAATCGCGCTGGAGCATGAGCAGCAGCGACTGGAGGCTTCTGCGGGTGATGGCGTCCAGGGCGGAAAGGGGTTCGTCCAGGAGGGTGAGCTCACGGTCGAACATCAGGGTGCGCACCAGGGCGCAGCGCTGCCGCATGCCGCCGGAGACCGTGGCGGGACGATGATCTTCGAAGCCCGCCAACCCCAGGCGGGCAAACAGGCTTTTTACCCGCTCGCGGGCGGCGGCCATGTGCTTCTCCCTGCGCAAGCTGGCCGGCAGCAGGGCGTTTTCGGCCAGGGTGAGCCAGGGCAGCAGCAGGTCCTTCTGCTGCATGTAGGCGGCAACCGTTCCCAAGTGGCCAAGCTCCCGGCCGTTCCAGCGGATGGTCCCCCCATCCTTGGGCACCACCCCGGTGAGCACGTCGAAAAGGGTCGTCTTGCCGCAGCCCGAGGGGCCGATCAAGACGGTGAACCCGTTGCGCGGCAGGGTGAAGCTGAAACCATCCAGAACCGGTGCTGCGTCGAAATGCTTGGTGAGATCGGCAACGGTCAGCAAGGCACGACTCCCGCCGACGGTGTTGCCCGACAGGTAGGCCGGGAAAACAAAGGCATGGTCCGCTTCCCTCCGCCGGCATGATCCGGATCAGGTATCGGGGTCGAAACGCGTTGCAGTTTCCTCTCAGCCGATTGGCATCGACTCCCCCAGGGCATTCGAAGAGGCTCTACCACCGCGGCGCATCGATGTCAAACGCCGGCGGCGGTGCAGACGACTGGCCGGGAACCTGCTCTTCTCCGCCTCCGCGACGGTTTAAAAAACCAAATCCCGGTTTTTCACCCGGGATGACGGACGCCTTTCAAGCCGTGCCCAGATTCCGAAACGCCTTCTTGCTGGCCCCGCAAATCGGGCATTTCCAATCTTCCGGCAAATCCTCGAAGGCGGTCCCCTTCCCGATCTTGCCCTTCCGATCCCCCTTGTCCGGGTTGTAAATGTAGCCGCAATTGGTGGTCTGGCACTGCCACATCTGCTCTGGTGCTGCCATGGTTGCATCTCCTTTGGGGATTGAGTTTTTGACCTAAAACGAGCTAGTTAGGCGTAAAATATCAAGCTCCCGGCACAGTTGGGGGTCGACCTAAAGGCAATCAGGCAAGAATAACCAATAATGACCGCAAGCAGTCGGCAATCGTCTCGCATTGGCCCAGCCGTCGATTTCACGGTGGTTTTCGGACCGCCGGTTATGGTAAACGGTTTAAAAACGCGAACCGCCTGAGAATCGGTTCGGGGAACAGGCGAAAGGACAGAAAAATGGATGACGCAACAGGGATCCAGTTCGCTGCCGGCCACCGCGCCGGTCCACCGAAAGCCGACGACGGCCGGGCAGTGGAAGACGCCCTGGCCTTCTACCGCAGTTTGCCCGACTACACCCCCACCCCGTTGGTTTGCCTGGACCGCCTTGCCGCCCACCTGGGGCTGGGACGGATCTGGGTCAAGAACGAGGGCCGGCGCTTCGGCCTCAAGGCCTTCAAGGCCATGGGCGCCGCTTACGGTTTGTGCCGCGCATTGGCGAGAAAACTCGGCGTAGCGGCTTCCCCGCTGACCCTGGCCGCTCTGACCGACCCGTCCCTGGCGCAGCACCTGGCGCAGATTACCTGCATCACGGCCACCGACGGCAACCACGGCCGCGCCGTGGCCTGGGCTGCCCAGCGCCTCGGATGCCGGGCGGTGGTCTACATGCCCCGGGGCACGACGCCGGCCAGGATCGACAACGTGCGCATGTTCGGCGCCGCCGTGGAGGTCATCGACGGCACCTACGACCAGGCGGTGGCCCTGGCGGCCGCAGCCGCCGAAAAGCACGGCTGGCTGTTCATCCAGGACACGTTCCAGGATGGCGACGAGGCCGTGCCGGCCTGGATAATGAACGGCTACCGGGTCCTGGTCCGCGAATGCCTCGACGCCCTCGGCGACGACATCCCCACCCACGTGGTGCTCCAGGCGGGGGTGGGATCATTTGCCGCGGCGATCCAGGCCGAGCTATCGGCCTGCCTGGGCGAGCGCCGGCCCCGTGCGACGGTGGTGGAACCCACCCGGGCGGCCTGCTTCTATCGTTCGGCTCTGGCCGGAGACGGACAGCCGCACCCGGTCGAGGGAGACCTGGACACCATCATGGCCGGTCTGGCCTGCGGGGTGCCCAGCCCCCTGGCCTGGAACATTCTATGGCCCAGCGCCGACTTGTTCGTCGCCTGCCCGGACCGCGTGGCCCGCCGCGGCATGCGGGTGTTGGGCAACCCGCTGGAAGGCGATCCGCCCGTGATCTCGGGGGAATCCGGCGCCGTGGGACTCGGGCTGGTCTTCGAAACCATGAGCGACCCTCGACTGGCGGGCCTGAAGCAGGCCATGGGCCTTGATCCCGGATCCCGGGTGCTGGTCTTCTCCACCGAGGCGGACACCGACCCGGTGATGTACCGCCGGGTGGTCTGGGGAGACCGCTGACCGCCATGCCGGGCCGAGCCGCCATGGTCCTGTACCGCCGCCTGCTGCTTGCCTGTATGCGCCTGCCGCTGGATCTGATCCGACCCGCCGGAACAGGCAAGTCTCATCTCCCGCGACCGGTCATCGATCCTGATTTTCACGGCAACCGGCTCAAGGAAGCCCTGTTCCGCCACTACGTGCACCAGTTCACCCCCGCCGCCTGTTCGGCGGCCACCGTGGCCACGGTCGTCAACGCCGTGGCAGAGGTCCAGGGAGCGCCCCGGCCGCCGGTGACCCAGGCGCAGCTCCTGGACGCCGTGCCCACCGGCCACTGGAAGGCACGCATGCACCCCGACGGTTACCGGGGCCGCCGGGGGTTGCCCCTGCCCCTGCTCACCCGGGTGGTCCGGGACAGCCTGGCGGCTTACGGCCTGCGCTACCGCCGCGTCGCCAGCGTCCAGGCCGCCAAGCCGGCCACCGCCGCCGCCCGACGCATCACCGCCGACCTGCGGGCGCGGCTCCATCGCTTCGAAACCCACGGCGACACTTTGCTCATTGCCCACTTCGACCAGGGCGAGGCCCTGGCCACGCTCCACATTCCCCACATCTCTCCGGTAGGCGGCTACCACGGCCCCAGCGACACGGTCACCATCCTCGATGTGGATGCGGACCAACAGCCCTATGCCGTCGCCCTCGACACCTTCTACCGGGCCATCAGCAGCGGCTACCACCACCTGTTCCGCCCCTTCGGCTATGGACGGGGCGGCTATGTCGTGGTGGAGCTGCCGTGAGGCGCCGGCAATGAGCACCGACCCGGTGACCGTGTTTCACCACATTCCCAAGTGCGGCGGCACCAGCCTGCTGGCGGTGCTGGAGCAGTGGTTCATCGTCCGCCGCGACTACCGCCAGGGCTGGGCGCAGGAATTCGGCCCACCGCTGGACCTCTCCGCCCTGGACGGCCGCCACTGCCTCTGCGGCCACTTCGATGGGCCGGAGGGGCGCCTGTCGTCGCGTTATCCCCAGGTCCTCGGATCGACGCGCTTTCGCTGCTTTACCGTAGTGCGCGATCCGTTGGCCCTAGTGCTGTCCCTCTATCGCTGGGAGGGGCGCATGGGGGTGCGCCGGGAGGATGTGCTGGATCGCTATCTCATGGACCACGTCGGTATTCTGGCCGATGCCCTCGGCGCCGGCCCGCACAACTGGCGGCAAGTGCTTGAAGGCTATTTTTTCATCGGCCTGCAGGAGCGCCTGGAAGAATCGGCAAACCTGCTGGCCCAGCGCCTCGGCAAGCCCCCCATCCCCCTGCCCCGGCTCAACGTCACCGATGCCTGGGGCCGCGCACCGCAGATCCGCCGCCTGTCTGCCGAAACGCTCTCCCGTTTCCGGGCCGCCAACCGCCTCGACGCGGCCATCTACCAGGCCTGCGTGAAGCGCTTCGCGCTTGAAATCGGAGAATCCATTGGCTACAGTGAACGATCGTTCAGCACTCAACCCAAAGATAAAGGCTTACCATGATTGATGAAATCAGCCCCGACCTCTTTCGCATCAAGGTTCCCTTGCCCAATACGCCTTTGAAATTCCTCAACAGCTACGTGATCCGCGATCCGCGCCGCAGCCTGATCATCGACACCGGCCTCAACCACGACACCTGCTTCGAGGCCCTGCAAGGGGGGCTGAAAAACATCGGCGTCGATCCGGCCCGGGCCGATCTCTTCATCACCCACCTGCACGCGGACCACTTCGGCCTGGTGGCCCGGCTGGCCACCGCCGACACGCGGGTCTACTTCAACCGGCCGGACGCGGAGATCATCGAATCCTGGGAGGGGTTCGGGTTCATGCTCGAATATGCCGGACGCCACGGGTTTCCCGTGGATCGCCTGCGCGCCGCCCTGGCGGCCCATCCCGGCAATCGCTTCGGCTCCGAGTGGGTGCCGCCGATGGAGATGCTCGCCGACGGTGACAGCCTCGCCTTCGGATCCTATCGCTTCCGCTGCGTTTCCACCCCGGGGCACACCCTGGGACACATGTGCCTCTACGAGCCGCAGCACAAGCTGCTGATCGCCGGCGACCACATCCTCATCGACATCACTCCCAACATCCAGTGCTGGTCGGATGCCGAGAACCCCCTCAAAGCGTATCTTGAAAGCCTCGACAAGGTCGCGGCCCTGGACGTGGCCCGCACCCTGCCGGGCCACCGGCGCCTGATGAACGATCCGCGCCCGCGCATCGCCGAACTCCAGGACCATCACCGGGCCCGCCTGGCCGAGGTGCTCAACATCCTGGCCGACGGTCCAGGCAACGCCTTCGAGATCGCCGCCCGCATGACCTGGGACATCCAGGCGGACCGCTGGGAGGACTTCCCCGTGGCCCAGCAGTGGTTCGCCACCGGCGAGGCCCTGTCGCACCTGCGCTACCTGGAAGAGGAGGGAAAGATTGCTCGCCTCGCGACGGGAGACGGCACGCGTTTCGCCCGGGCGGACTGAAGCCCGGAAAAATTTCTCCGAGCGGTAATACCAGCGTCCCTGCTCAACGCAGGAGACCGGGATCACCAGCTCGGCCTCCGGCGCCACCAGGATGGTGACGTTGACCACCCGGTTCTGCTTGGCCCCCACCAACTCCTCGCCCTCAACGATGAGCACCGGCCGCTTGGCCCGGTTGACCAGCCGCAGCTCGGGCACCGAGCCTTCCGGGCCAAGCTCGCGGATCTCCATCAACCCCTCTTCCAGGGCCGACTCCAGCAGCAGGTAGTCCGGGTCGAAGACCTGCTCGCCCAGCAGGGCGAACACGGTCAGGTTGCGGTGGGTCTGCTTGCGCGTCAGACGGCAGGTTTCCAGAAATGTCCCGACGGGTTCCATGGCAGCCTCCTTTGGTGGGTGTTTTCCCCGAGGCTACCACCGGCCACTGACATACTGTGATAATTCCGAAGCGGAAAAATTCAGCGCTGCAGATTTTTTTCGGGGCCAGGCCAAGACCGGACAAAT
>DQXI01000255.1 GCA_011042305.1 Desulfobacteraceae bacterium | reverse complement strand
GGGCCGTGCAACGGTTTTTAGCGTAGTGGTCGGCCCAGTAACTGGTTCTGGCCATGTCGCCTCCGGTTCGAAGCGTGAGTTCAAAAAGATGCCGTATCGGCGCTTGGTGTGTCGGGTGAACCGACGACCGGGCACCCTCGTCATTCATATCTCATTGCCCAGGGGCGGATCAAGACAGGAACAGGCCGCGGCGAAGCGCCACAGACATTCGTTGACAGTCCGCCGTGATCGGTGGTAAATAATAAATTGTTATTTATTTTTGGCAGGTTGCACCTCAGGACACGGGCCGTGGCAAACATCATCTCCATCGAAGACAAGCGAAAAGCCGCCCAGGACCTCGAGACGGCCCGACTGCTTCATCGAAAGCGCGTCGCGGTGCGCCAGGTCGTTCAGTGCGTCCACTGCCACTGGAAATGCGAAAAATGCGGGACTCAACGGCGGCCCGGCCCCCAGAGCGGGGGTGATCCGCCGCCTGATTTGCGCGTGCCGTACCGCTTTTGCGAATTCTGCGCCCTGGATTACATCGATTACATCGAGCGGCTGCAAGGCCGGGGGGACCCGCACTGCTACTGGCAAAACGATGCCTGGCGGGAAGCCTGGAGCCGCTGGATCAGCTACCAGGGGGCGATGAGCAGTTTTGCCAAAACGCCGGAATTCGCCCGGCTGGTGGCCGAGGTGCGCGAGGCGCCACCGGAGGAGTAACCTGCCGATGGCTGGATGAGGCCGACCCACAAGCCGGCCGTCTTTCGAGGGAAAGGAAGAAGCGCATGTTTGGCATTGGTATGCCCGAGTTGATCATCATTCTCGTGATCATCCTGATCATTTTCGGCGCCGGCAAGCTGCCGGAGATCGGCGCCGGGGTCGGCAAGGCCATCAAGAACTTCAAGAGCGCCTCCGCCGAGACGGAAAACGATCCCGAAAAACTCGAGGAGCCTGACCGCAACGACAAGAACGCCTAGGCATAACGCGCCGTTCAAAAATTCGCGGCCTGCCTCCTTTGCGCCGTGCCGTTTCCAAAACGCCGCCGGGGCACCGGAATTTCCGGTGCCCCGGTAGTGATTGGGCGAAAATCGCGCTCTGTTGGCTTTTCGCCTTGCCCCTCGGTGGCTGCAAACCCTGCCGCCACCCGTCCCCACAACTTTTCATCAGAACGGAATATCGTCGTCCCCCTGGCTCTCCTGGGGCGGGCCGCCGATGGGGCCGTAGGTCTCCTCTAGATTCTGAGGCAAGACGGCATTGCCGGCGCCGCCGGTATCCCGCCCGCCGAGGAACTGGACCTCGTTGGCCACGATCTCCGTGGTGTAATGGGTCTGGCCGTCCTTTTCCCAGCTGCGCGTCTGCAGGCGGCCATCCACATAGACCTGTCGCCCCTTGGAGAGGTATTCGCCGCAGAGTTCGGCGAGCTTGCGGAACACGACGACCCGATGCCACTCGGTTTTTTCCTTTTTCTCGCCGGTGTTCTTGTCCTTCCATTCCAAACTCGTAGCCACCGAGAGATTGGTCACCGCAGTCCCGTCCGGCGTATAGCGGACCTCCGGATCACGGCCCAACCGACCGACGATGATAACCTTGTTGACCCCTGCCATAACTCTGCCTCCTGTGATGGCGCCCATTCCTGCTGAAGCGCGGTCGGCGGTTGAAGGGATGCTGCCGAGCTGACGACGGTCTTGGCATAGCTGAATCGCCGGGCGGTGTCAATCGCGGCCGTTTTCAGCCGACACGGCGGTGTCGAAAAAAGCGTCGATGGCCGCCAGGGCCTCCGCCTCGCTTTCAAGATGCTTGATGCCTTCGCGAAAACGGCTGCCGTAACGCAGCCCCCGGACGAACCACCCCAGCCGGCTGCGCAGGAGCCGGCAACCCACCGTCTCGCCGTATTCGGCCACCGTGGCGCTCGCGTACCGGCGCATGGCCAGGCGCCGCTCGGCCGGGGAAACCGCCCGGTAGGTCCCGGTAGTCCAAAGGGCCTCGATCTGCCCGAAGATCCACGGATTGCCGATGGCCGCGCGGCCGATCATCACCGCCGCGCAGCCGGTTTCCTGTTGCATGCGCACGGCGTCTTCGGGCGCGACGATATCCCCGTTGCCGATCACCGGAACACGCAGCCGCTGCCGGATCCGGCCGATCAACGACCAGTCGGCCCGGCCGGAAAAGCCCTGGCCGGCGGTGCGCGGGTGGACGGTGACCGCGTCCACGCCGCAGTTTTCCGCCACGGCGGCGATCTCCAGGGCCTGGTCGCCGGATGCGGTCCAACCGCTGCGGATCTTGATGGTCAGGGGGATGGACACGGCCCGGCGCACCGCTTCGAGAACGGCCTCTGCCCGCCTGGCGTCCCGCATCAGGGCCGCCCCGGCACCGGTCTTGACCACCTTGCGCACGCTGCAACCGAAATTGATGTCCAGGATGTCGGCCCCGGCCGCCGCCACCATCCGGGCCGCCTCGGCCATCACGGCCGGATCGGCGCCGAAAATCTGGATGCTCAGCGGCCGCTCCGCCGGTGTGCTCCGCAGCATGGCCGCTGTCTTGGGTGAACCGTGCACCAGGCCGTTGGCGCTGATCATCTCCGAGCACACCAGGCCGGCCCCGCCCGCTTTGCACAGCAGGCGCATGGGCAGGTTGGTGATGCCGGCCAGGGGCGCCAGAATTGTCGCGTTGGCCAGGCGGACCGAGCCGATGGAAACCGGCATGGTGAAATTGGTCATCATCGGGACGGCTCCGCGGCGGCGGGACGGGCATAGCAAAAAAGGCAGTTGTGGCGGCACGGATGCAGGTCATAGGAGCCGATGTCCACCGACGCCCGGCAACGGCAACCGGCCTGGCGCCGCTGGCCCGAATCCTGGCGCAGGGAGAGCCGCCCGCCGAACAGGGCCATCAGCCGCTCGCTGGGAATACAGGCTCCGGCCCGGATGTTCGTGTCCACCGGCAAGTGGGCCAGGACGTCGGCCTCGCAGCAGGTTTCCAGGCTGATTCCCCGGCACTGGAGCATTTGATCCATGGCCTCCAGGATGGCGACCTTGTCCGCCATAGAGGGGTCTTCGAAAAGGACGCCGACCCGCTCGGCCCGCCGGCGCACCTTGGGGTAGAGGTCCACGAAGCTGGTGACGCAGCGTCGGATGCCCGCCGTTGCCGCCGCGTCGGCGATCCGTTCGAAATCGCCGCGATTATCGTGTGCCCGGCCGTCGGCCGTGCGATAGTGGCAGATCGGGTCGAAACGCCAATGAATCGCCGTCGGGGAAAAGCGCCGGGACAGTTCGGCGAGCTGGTCCAGCCGTTCGTTCAAGGCCGGCACCCGCGGTTCGAGAATCCGGTCCCGGCTGTTGACGGTGAAGTTGAAAAACAGGTGAAAGCCCATCCGCTGAAGGCGCTCTCCGACCCGGCGGCGCAGAAAGGGACCGAAGTCCTTGGACCAGAAGACGATGCTGTGCACCGCCGCCGCGCTGGCCGGCACCTGCCGGGGCTGGCGCCGGTAGGGCCCCCGCACCTCGAAGTGACCGCGCCGAATCCCTTCCAAGAACCAGTCGAGATAGAAGGCCGGAATGTCGGTGCGCCGCGAGGCGGAGAGGACGCACCGCCGCGCTGCGGTCATTTCTTCTTTAGGTCGGCCAGGTTGATCACCTTGGCCTCGGCATTTTCTTGGCGGGAGGGGGGCTTGGGCGCCGGCGAAGCGTCGCCATCCGACGGAGTGGGGGCCTGGATCCGCTCCAGGCGCATTTTCTTGCCGTTCATGGTGAAGGGCTCACCCTCGATGTAGGCGTCTCGCAAGATCCAGGTGACCAACTGGACCGGCACCTGGAGCATCAACAGCCGCACATGGTACCAGCCGGGCTTGTGGTCCGCCAGAATCTCTTCGATGCGGGCGAACATCAACGGCTTGTCTTCGTAGTGGATCAGGACGATATCGTTGACCGCGGTCATGGTCGAAACGCTCAGCGGTAAAGGTCAAGGGGCGCCCGGGGCTTTTTCCCGGACGACCCAGGGCAATGAGGGCTTGGGGGCCACCCAGAAAGTTTATGACACAGGGGCCGACACCTGTAAAGACCGCCGCCGCGACAGGGCATCGCCCCCCGCCCGGGCCACCAAAGTGGCACGCCGGTTGAATCCGCCTGGCGGCTGATGTATCGTGCCCGGCATGCGTTCAACCGTCATCGCCCGCAAGGGCCTCTGAGGACATGCCCATGTTCACCCAGCGGTTTCGCCAACTGGCGCCTTACGTCCCCGGCGAGCAGCCCAGGGACCGGCAGTATCTGAAGCTCAACACCAACGAATGCCCCTATCCGCCGGCGCCCCAAATCGCTGACCTGCTGCGCCGTTTCGACCCGTCGCGCCTGCGCCTGTACCCGGATCCCACCATGATGCGCCTGCGCGAGGCCATCGCGGCCCGCCACGGTCTCTCCCCCGAGCAGGTCTTCACCGGGAACGGTTCCGACGAAGTGCTCTCCTTTTGCTTCTACGCTTTCTTCGGCGCCGACCTGGGCACCTTGCGGCTTCCGGCCTTCACCTACAGCTTCTACCCCGTTTACTGCGATTTCTACGGCATCCCTTACGAAAAGGTTCCCCTCACCGAGGCTTTTGAAGTGGACCTGGACGCCCTCTGCGCCACCGGCACCGCCGCCTCAGGCATCATCTTCGCCAACCCCAACGCCCCCACCGGCCATTTCTGGCCGCCAGAGCGCATTGCCGCAATGCTCAAGCGGTTTCGTTCGGATCGGGTGGTGGTGGTGGATGAAGCCTACGTGGATTTCGGGGGGGAGAGTGTGCTGCCGCTGCTGGACGCCCATCCCAACCTGTTGATCGCGCGGACCCTGTCCAAGAGCCTGGCCCTGGCCGGCCTGCGCATCGGCTATGCCCTGGGGCATCCGGCCCTCATCCAGGCCCTCTTTGCCGTCAAGGACGGATTCAACTCCTACCCGCTGGACACCTTGGCCCAGGAAATCGGCGCCCTGGCTATTGCCGAAGAAGCATACTACCGGAATATCGCGGCGCGCATTGCGGCCACCCGGACGCGCTTTGCCGCGGCGCTGGGCCAACTGGGCTGGCAGGTGCTGCCCTCGAGGGCCAATTTCGTGTTTGCCCGCCGGCCGGGGATCGCCGGGCAAACCGTGTATCAGACGCTAAAGGCCGAAGGCATCCTCGTCAGGCATTTCAACCCGCCGGAGATCTCCGACTTCGTGCGCATCACCATCGGTACCGATCCCCAGATGGACCGGCTGCTGGCCGTTGTCTCCCGCCTTTGGCCCTGATGACCACAGCATACCGGCGTCAGCGCTCGTTGACCGCCAGGCAGTAGTCCTCGGCCGGTGAGACGCTGTGCCCCGATGAGATTCCCGCGGCCAGGGTCGTCTGGATCTGCGCCAGCAGGTCGCAGTGCGGGCAGCAATCCGGCAACAGTGAGCGCATCTCGCAGCACCGGCACGGGCTCTGGACCAGGGTGCCGATTTCAAAGTCGAAGATGGTGCCGCCGGAGACAGACCGGTCGGCTTTGACCTGGACGGCGGTTTTGCGTAGCTTGACCTGTTTCATCGATCCAGCCTTTCGTTGAAGACCGCAAGGTCGTTGCGCAGTGAAAGGTTGACAGGATCCGAAGCCTGATCGATACTGGCATTTCACAAAAGCAAGTTTTGTTCCACTTGTTACCGCCGCTTCCTGCCGCCATCGGATCCCTCCATAATCACAAAGAATTTATCCGGCGGCATTTTCTGGAAACAACCCTTGGGGACAATTTTAATGACAACTTCCGTCAATTGTGCCGATGAAGATAAGACAGTATCGTATCGAGACGGTCCGGATGGGTCGCGATGAGATGGTCCGTGATCTTGCGCCCGTCCAGATGGTCGCCCACGTGAAAAGGGTCGCCGGCCATGGTGAAAATCCTGCCGCCGGCGGCCTCGAGAATCACCGCCGCCGCCGCCAGATCCTTGAAGGACTCGTTGGTGACCACGGCGGCGTCGGCCCGACCCAGGGCCACGTAGCCCAGGTGGGCCGCGGTGCAGCCAAAGTTGCGGATCTTTCCCGGAAAATCGGTCCGGTAATGGCGATGAAAGCGCGAAAAGGTCAGGATCAAACGCTCCTCGTCCACGACATTGCCGGCGCCCACGGCCAGTGGATGCGAGCCGAGAAACGCCCCGCCACCTGCCCTGGCCTGGAACAGGTCGCCGGTGGCGGGCATGAAGATCATGCCCAGCAGCGGCCAGTAGTTTTCCATTAAGGCCAGCGACATGGCCCAGATGGGGATACCGGCCTGGAAATTGTCCAGCCCGTCAATGGGATCAAAGATCCACAGATAGCGTTTTTGCTCGTGGGTGTACCCTTCCTGCCGGTCGTCGCCATCGAACACCTGGTGCGCGGGAAAAGCTTGGCGCAGGGCGGTTTGAAAACACGAGGAAAGATCCAGCTCGGCCTCTGTGACCAGGGCCTCGTCGAAGCGTTCATGAGGTCTGACGCCACGGTAGTGGGTCAAGGCGCGTTGGCCGCATCGCGCCAGGATATCCCGCGCGAAGGTCTCAAGCCGCCCGATCTCCGGCCTCCCCTTCTCTGTCATTTCCCCTCCTGTCTGCACGGGGCCCGCCCCCCGCAACAGCGCCAGCGGTTTGGCAAAGGAACAAAAATTTCAAAGGCATCAAAAAAGTGAATTCAATTTATCAAAAACCGCCGTTTTCGTCAATACCCAAAGCGCCGGGACGGCAAAAAATTCTCATTTCAAAACAGGCGGCGGAAACAACGCGACCGACGGGGCACGGCCCCGTCGGTCGTCTTCATGATCGGGTGTTTGTCTGGCGCAGGTCAATCTTGTTGGATGATGTCGCCAGCGCCGGCGGTTTGAATCGGGACCCGGCGGCGCTTCTCGCCGGACCGCTTGGGCAGGCGCACGGTGAGCAGTCCGTCCTTGTAGTTGGCGCCGATGGCGCCGGCATCCACCGTATCGGGAATGCGCACGGTTCGGCTGAAGCTGCCGTAGCGACGTTCCACGTGCAGGTGGCGCGACCCTTCCGTCTGGGTTTCGGCGCGCTTCTCCCCCCGAATGGTCAACAGGCCGTCGGAAAAGGTGAGATCCAGGTCCTTCTTGTCCATGCCGGGAACTTCGGCATGCACGACAATCTCCGCCGGGGTCTCGCTCACGTCGATGGCCGGCGTCCAAGCCTGCACCGTCTCCCCGGCCGGGGAGGCCGCCGTCTCGGCAAAGATGCGGTCGAAAAGCCCCGGGTCGGGAAACCGCGCCTGACGCTGGCTGCGAATCAAGGGGAACCATACGTTCATGAGAGCTACCTCCTTCGGGTGAAATGGCCTTTTGGACCCGATCATAACCATATCCCCCGGGCGGTCAAGCGGGCCGTTATCTACCGAGACCATCTCCCAGCACCGGGCGAAACAAGGTGTAGTAGAGTTCCAGGACGCCCGGTGGGCCGGCCTTGCGGTCGATGAAGACCTGCCAGCGGCTGTGCGCTTCCAACTGCCAGACGACCTGCGTGATCCGTGCCAGGATTTCGGCCGGGTCGCGGCCGTCGAGGCGAATGGTTTCCGACTCGGTGAACGAGACCGGATCGTCCACGTGGGTCCCCGGCCCCAGGCCCACGAGCACGCTGCCCTCGCCCACATCCAGCAGGGCCCGATTGATGGCAGCCGCCAGCCGGGGCGCCAGGGGCGACAGTTCGCGAAACATCCAGGTAGCCAGTTCGTTGGGGGTCATGGGCGCTCTCCTTTGGCGTTTGAAAAAATCGGTCTTATCGTTCGTGCGCAACTTTGGCGATGACAGCCGAACGGGGATCAATCCCCATCCACCCATGCAAAGCGAGTGCACCTTGCGATGAAGCCTCATTCCATAAAAATCCGCGGGGCTCGCCAGCACAACCTGAAGAACCTCGACCTGGATCTTCCCCTCAACCGTTTCACGGTCGTGTCGGGGGTCAGCGGCAGCGGCAAGTCGTCGCTGGCCTTCGACACCCTCTATGCCGAGGGACAACGGCGCTACATCGAGACCTTTTCTCCCTACGTGCGCCAGTTCATGGACCGCATGGACCGTCCCCGGGTCGATGGCATCGAGGGGGTACCGCCGGCCATCGCCATCGACCGCAAGGACCCGGTGCGCACCTCGCGCTCGACGGTGGGCACCATGGCCGAGATCACCGATTATGTAAAGCTCCTCTTCGCCCGCGCCGCCGTGCTGCATTGCCCCGGTTGCGGCCGGCCGGTGGTCCCGGCCACCGCCGAAAGCATCTGGCAACAGCTCGCAGGCCAACCCGAAGGGGCTGAACTCATCGTCACCTTCCCCTTTCCGGTGGCCGACGAAAACCCCCGACGCAGCGCCGTCCACCTGACCCGCCTCGGCTATGACCGCCTGCTGCGCGACGGCGCCATCGTTTCCCTGCCCGACTGGCAGCCCGACAGCAGCGATGGCACCCTGGACGTAGTGGCCGACCGCGCCGTCTTGCGAAAAAGGGACCGCGCCCGGATCGTCGATTCCGTTGAACAGGCCCTGGAGCTGGGCGGCGGCCGGATCGACCTCTGGCTGGAACGCAGGGCGCGCCTCTCCTTTTCCACCCGCCTGGAGTGCCCCCGCTGCGGCGTCGCTTTCAGCCGGCCCTCCCCCAACCTGTTTTCCTTCAACAGCCCGGTGGGCGCCTGCGAAACCTGTCGCGGCTTCGGGCGCGTCATCGCCCTGGATCCGGACCTGGTGGTGCCCGACCCGGGCCTCAGCCTGGCCCAGGGCGCCGTCCGCCCCTGGGGCGATGCAACCGGCGGCCGGGTCGAGTACCGCAACCTCATGGCCTTCTGCCGCCAGGCCGGCATTCCAACGAACCGCCCCTTCCGGGACCTCGGCAAGGCCCAGCGCCGCGCTGTCTGGGAGGGGGCCGACGGGTTTTACGGGGTTCGCGGCTTCTTCAACCGGCTCGAAACCAAGACCTACAAGATGCACGTGCGCGTCTTTTTGTCGCGCTACCGCAGCTACGACCGCTGCCCCGCCTGCCAGGGGACGCGGTTCAAGCCCGAGGCCCTCGACTGGCGCCTGGCGGGCAAAACCATCGCCGATATCTACGCCCTGAACGTTGACGCGGCGCTCGCGTTTTTTCAAACCCAGGTCCCGGCGGCCGACGACGCCCGGCGCAGCGTGGTGGATGAAATCCGCGGCCGCCTCAATTTCTTGAAGGACACGGGGCTTGGCTACCTCACCCTGGACCGGCAGTCGCGCACCCTGTCAGGGGGCGAGGTGCAGCGGGTGGCCCTGGCCGCGGCCCTGGGCGCTTCCCTGGTGGACACCCTCTACGTCCTGGACGAACCGAGCATCGGTCTCCATCCCCGGGACACCCGGCGCCTGGTGGACACCCTGATCCGGCTGCGCGACCAGGGCAACACCGTGGTTGTGGTGGAACACGATCCGGATGTCATCGCCCGCAGCGACAACCTCATCGACCTGGGCCCCGGCGCCGGGGAAAACGGCGGACGCCTGGCCTACTTTGGCCCCACCGCCCAGGTAAACGGCTCGCTCACCGGCGAGTACCTCACCGGGGCGCGACGCATCGCCGTCCCGGACCGGCGGCGGGATATGGCCGACGCCCGATGGCTGGTGGTGGAGGGGGCCGCCGCCCACAACCTGAAGGAAATCGACGCCGCTTTTCCGCTGCAGCGCTTCGTCTGCGTCACCGGGGTTTCCGGCTCGGGTAAATCGACCCTGGTGGAGCACATCCTCTACCGGGCGATCAAGCGGGAAAAGGGCGACGACCAGGGACGCCCGGGAAGCCATCGCCAACTGAAAAACACCGGGGTCCTCGACGACGTCGAACTGGTGGACCAGCACCCCATCGGCCGCACGCCGCGGGCCAATGCCTTGACCTTCACCAAGGCCCTGGCCCCGATCCGGCGGCTGTTGGCCGATACCGAGGCGGCCCGCGCCGCCGGCTTCGGTCCGGGGCACTTTTCCTTCAACACGGCCGGCGGCCGCTGCGAGGCCTGCCGCGGAGAGGGCTTCGAGCGGGTGGAGATGCAGTTTCTCTCCGACGTCTACCTCACCTGCCCCG
>DQXI01000082.1 GCA_011042305.1 Desulfobacteraceae bacterium | reverse complement strand
GCGACATGCTTGCCGAGCAGGTGCGCCGGAGCCGCCAGACGATCAAGGCGATGGAAGAGCGGGTGCGCCGGATGGAAAAGCTCGCCTCCATGGGAGAGATGGCCGCCGGCATGGCCCACGAACTCAAGAACCCCCTGGCCGCCCTGGCCAGCTCGATTCAAATGCTCGCCGAGGAGCGCAGCGACACTCCGGCCTACCGCCGGCTGATGCAGATCGCCCTGCGCGAGACCCGGCGTCTCAACGACTTGCTGACCAACTTTCTCATGTTCGCCCGGCCGCCCACCGGCAAGGGGCAGCCGCTGCGCCTTGACCGGGCCGTGGGGGAGATCGTCGCGCTCTTCGAACGCGACAGCGCCTGCGCCGGCCGCATTGCCGTCGTGCGCCGCCTGGCCCCTGATATCTGGGTGAGCATGGATCCGGTGCACCTCAAGCAGGTGCTCTGGAACCTGCTGCTCAACGCTGCCGAGGCCATTGAGGGCGCAGGCGAAATCGGCGTGGACGTCTCCAGCGATCGAAGGGGCGCAGCCCAGATCCGGGTAAGCGATACCGGTTGCGGCATGTCCGACGAGTTGAAGGCCAGCATCTTCGATCCGTTCTTCACCACCAAGGCCGATGGCACCGGGTTGGGGTTGTCGATGGTCCATCGCATCCTGGAGTCCTGGGACGGCTGGCTGACGGTGGACAGCGCGCCCGGGAGCGGCTCGGTGTTCACCGTCTTTCTGAAACAAATCCCGCCGCCCAAGGGGCAGGATTGAAGCCGGATACGGGAACCTTGGTTGTTCAGGTCGTTTATGTCCCTTTTAGCCTTGAGCCTCGAACCCGGGGCCTATGGTGCCGCGGCGCCCAAGTTGACAGTGGCGGGCAAATAAGATAGCAATCGGTGCCTGGTTTTTTGCAAAAATTTGATAATAAACTGAAATAAAACGGAATTTTTTTATGTCCAAGTCAACCCCGGACGTCCCCGAGGTCCGCCGGCGCAAGGTGGAAAGCCTGCGCGCGGCCGGCGTTAATCCATTCCCCAACGCCTTCAAGCCGACCCACGACGTTGCCGACCTGCGGGCCGTCATTGCCGCGGCCCCCGAGACCCTGGACGAGGAGGGGCCGGTATTCGCGGTGGCCGGCCGCATCATGGCCATCAACCGCTTTGGCAAGGCCGCTTTCATCCGCCTGCGCGACCGCACCGGTCAGATCCAGGCCTACGTGCGCAAGGACCGGGTGGGCGAGGCGGCTTACGACCTGTTCAAGCAGATGGATATCGGCGATTTTGTCGGCGTTGCCGGTGGATTGTTCCGGACGCGCAGCGGGGAATGGACCGTCATGGTCCATCGCCTCGAACTGGTGGCCAAGTCCATCCGGGCCCTGCCGGAGAAATTCCACGGCCTCAAGGATCCGGAGAAACGCTATCGGCAGCGCTACCTCGACCTGATCATGAACGCCGAGGTGCGCGAACTGTTCCGGCGACGCAGTCGGATCATCCAGGAGATCCGCGGTTTTCTGCTCCAGAGAGATTTTTTGGAAGTCGAAACGCCCATGATGCAGCCGCTGCCCGGGGGCGCCGAGGCCACGCCGTTCGTCACTCACCACAACGCCCTGGACATGCCCTTGTACCTGCGCATCGCCCCGGAGCTGTATCTCAAGCGGCTGGTGGTGGGCGGGTTCGAACGGGTCTTCGAGATCAACCGCAATTTCCGCAACGAGGGGATCTCCACCCGGCACAACCCCGAATTCACAATGCTCGAATTTTACCAGGCCTACGCTACCTACCAGGACCTGATGACCCTGACCGAGGAGATGTTCCGCCAGGTGGCCGAGCAGGTGACCGGTGCCGCTTCTTTCCTCTACCAGGGCCAGACCATCGACTTCGCCGGGCGCTGGCGACGCATCGGCCTCTACGAGGCGCTGGAGGAAATCGCCGGCATCGATCGCCGGGACCTGGATGACCGCGACAAGCTCATGGCCATTGCCGCCGAGCGGGGCGTCAAGCTTACCCGCACCGGCCAGACGGCCAAGATCGTCACCAAGCTCTTCGACGCCCTGGTGGAACCCCGCTTGATCCAGCCCACTTTCGTCACCGGGTACCCGGTGGCGGTGTCGCCGCTGTCCCGGCGCAGCGACAGCGCCCCCGAACTCACCGAACGCTTCGAGCTGTTCATCGCCGGCTACGAGATCGCCAACGGCTTCTCGGAGCTCAACGATCCCGAAGACCAGCAACGGCGCTTCGCCCAGCAGGTGGCCCAGAGGGAGGCCGGCGACGCCGAGGCTCACCCCATGGACATGGACTACATCGAGGCCCTCGAGTACGGGATGCCGCCCACGGCCGGCGAAGGGGTGGGCATCGATCGGCTTGCCATGTTGTTCACCGATGCCGCCAGCATCCGGGAAGTGATTCTTTTTCCCCACCTCAAGCCGCGGGAGTGACCGCCCATGGCCGCCGACGATTCCGGGTGCCGGACGGACCAAGCCTCGGTGAGGGCCGGAAACCGGGGCCAACCCCGCCTTGGCGGCGGTTTGCGGCAGGGGTTCGAGCGGCTGGTCGCCTGGCGCCTGCTGCGCGCCGGTCGCCGGCAGGCGTTCATTTCCCTCATGAGCCTGCTCTCGGTCACCGGGGTGGCGGTGGGGGTCATGGCCCTGGTGGTGGTGATCGCCGTCATGGCCGGGTTCGAGGCCGACCTGAAAGAGCGGCTGCTCGCCCTGCAGGCCCACGTGGTGGTGACCCCCGAGAGGGCGGTGGACGATGCCGACGCGCTGCTGGCGCGCCTGGAAGGCCTCGAGGGGGTCGTGGCGGCGGCGCCGGTGGTCGAAAGCCAGGTGATGCTGCGTGCCGGCGGAGGTGCCGCCGGGGTGACGCTGCGGGGCATCGACCCGGCGCGGACGGCCGCCGTGCTGGACGGACGGGTCGATTTCAACGCCCTGTCACGGGGCGACCCCGCGGTGGCGCCTCCCCTGCTGTTGGGCGCCGAGCTGGCCAGGCAGTTGGGCGTCTTGGCCGGGGACCGGGTTTTCCTCGTCACCCCTGGCGGGATGCTGTCGCCCATCGGGCATGTGCCGGCGATGCGCCCTTTCCGGGTGGCGGGAGTTTTTACTTCCGGCTTGTACCTCTATGACGGGGCCACGGCGTTTGCCCTCCTGGACGACGCGCGGCGGGCGCTGCGTTTGTCGCGCCCCATCACCGGAATTCAGGTCAAGGTGGGGGACATCTACGCCGCCGACCGGGTGGCCGCGGCCATCGAGGCGGCCCTGGGCCCCGGTTTCCGGGCCCGCAGTTGGATGCAGCTCAACCGCAGTCTTTTTTCAGCCCTGCGCCTGGAGCGGGTGGCCATGTTCATCATCTTGGCCCTGATCGTTCTGGTGGCGGCGATGAACATCGCCAGCGCCCTGATCATGACCGTGATGGAAAAAGCCAAGGACATCGCCATCCTCAAGACCATGGGGGCCACTGACCGGGCCGTCGGGCGGATCTTTGTGCGCAACGGCCTGGCCATCGGCGCCCTGGGCATTGTTTTGGGCACTGCCGTCGGGCTTGGTCTCTGCTGGCTGCTGGGCCGCTACGACCTGATCCGGCTGCCCGGAGAGATCTTTTACGTCACGCGCCTGCCGGTCCGGCTGGCCCTGGGCGACGTGGCGGTTATCGCCGTCGCCGCGTTGGCCATCTGCCTGGTCGCCACGCTTTATCCGGCCCGCCAGGCCGCGCGGCTCAACCCCGTGGAGACGATCCGTCATGGCTGATGCCGCCCCCGGAGGCAACCAAGCCCTCATCGAGGCCCATGGGCTGGTAAAGCGATTCGAGACGGCCCGGTCCCGGATCACGATTCTCGACGGCGCCGAGTTGTGCCTGGAGCCGGGAGAAACCCTGGCGGTGGTGGGAGCCTCGGGAATCGGCAAGTCGACCCTGCTGCATATCCTGGGGACCCTGGATCGGCCGGACGAAGGCCGCCTGCGCATCGCCGGCCGTCTCGTTGAAGGCTTGAAGGCCGAGGCACTGGCCCGGCTGCGCAACGAAAAGATCGGCTTCGTGTTTCAGTTCCACCACCTGCTGCCGGAGTTCGACGCTCTGGAAAATGCCATGATGCCGTGTCTTATCAACGGCATGGCAAGGCAGCAGGCCGAGGCGGCGGCCGAGGCGATCCTGGTGCGGGTCGGTTTGGGCCAGCGGCTGCGGCACCGGGTGGTGGACCTGTCGGGGGGCGAGCAGCAGCGCGTGGCCCTGGCCCGGGCCCTGGTGATGAACCCGCCGCTGCTGCTGGCGGACGAACCCACCGGCAACCTTGACAAGCGAAACAGCCAGCAGGTACATGATTTGCTGGCCGAGCTGAATGCCGATCTGAAAATGGCCATGGTGGTGGTGACCCACAACCCGGAGCTGGCCGCCTTGATGGCCCGCCGTGAGACCCTGGTCGACGGCCGGCTGGTGCCGGCGCAATGAACGATTGCCTTGCCGGGTCGAACCCCGCGCTTGCTGGAGTGCTTATGAGCGACTTGCATCGATGTGTATCGGAACGGCAATGGGATGGGACGACGTCATTGCGGGGTCGCGGCATGCCGGCGACGCTCTTGTGGTGGGCCCTGGTGCTTTGGGTGGCCGGCGGACTGATACCGACGGCCCTCCAGGCCCAGACGGCGGGTCCGGTCAAGGTCCTGGTGCTGCCCCTGCGCGTCCATGCGCAAGCAGCGGATGCGGGGTTGGGCGCCCGCATGATGGGGATTGCGGCCAATCGTCTCACCGCGGCCGGGGCCAGCGTCGAAAAGGTCGACCTGGCGCCCGAGGCCTTGGCGGTCCTGCTGGACGGCGGCCCCGGAGCCATCGTGGATTACGCCCGGCAGCGGGCGGCGGACTATGCCCTGTGGGGCAGCGCCACCTGGATCGGCGAGCGGTTTTCCATCGACAGCCGCCTGGTGGAGGTTCTCTCGGGGCAGACCGAGACCCTTTTCTACGAGGGGCGCACCGAAGACATGGCAACGGTCTTGGCGTCCATGGCCCGGGACGCCTCGGACCGGATCTTTCAGCGGGAGAAAATCCTCGCCATCGACATCCAAGGCAACCAGCGCATCGAGGCCGATGCCATCGAGCGGGTCATCCGCAGCGCACCGGGGGATCCCTACGATCCCAAGATCCTGTCGGAGGACCTGAAGGCCGTGTTCGCCATGGGATATTTCGACGATATCCGTGTCGAGTCCGAGGCGGCGCCCGGCGGCAAGCGGGTCATTTTCGTGGTGAAGGAAAAGCCGACCCTGCGGGCGATTCACATCAAGGGCAACCGTCACTTCGACGACGAGAAGATCCGCGAGGCCATGACCCTGAGCACCGGCTCCATCGTCAACCTGGCCCGGATCCGCAACAACATCGAGCGCATCGAAACCCTCTACAAGGACAAAAACTACCACAACGTCCGGATCACCCATACCATCGTGCCCCTGGACAACAACCAGGCCGACCTGGAGCTGAACATCGAGGAAGGCGAGAAGATCCGCATCGAGAAAATCGTCTTCGAGGGCAACGCGGAGGTGCCCGACAAGCGGCTCAAGAAGCTGATCAAGACCTCGGAAGCCTCGATGTTCTCCTGGATCACCTCCGCCGGTGAACTCAACCAGGAAGTGCTCAACCAGGACGTGGGCCAGATCATGGCCTACTACCACAACAACGGCTACATCCAGGCCAAGGTGGCCGATCCGGTGGTGGAATACCTGCCCGAAGGGATCCGTGTCACCTTCAAGATCGACGAAGGCCCCCGCTACAAGGTGGGCAACGTCACGGTGAGCGGGGACCTGTTGGGGCCGGCCGAAAAGTTCGTCGAGAAGCTGCGCATTGCCAAGGAGGAATATTTCAGCCGGGAGACGGTCCGCAACGACGTGCTGATGCTCACCGACCTGTATTCCGACGAAGGATACGCTTACGCGGAGATATCGCCCAAGGTGGTGCCGCACCCGGAGACCCTCACGGTGGACGTCGATTTCGTCGCCACCAAGGGGCCGCTGGTCTACTTTGAAAAGATCGTCATCGCCGGCAACACCAAGACCCGCGACAAGGTGATCCGGCGGGAGCTGGAGGTCTATGAGCAGGAGCTCTACAACGGCGTCAAACTGAAAAAGGGGGTGCGCAACCTCTTTCGTCTCGACTACTTCGAGGACGTCAAGGTGGACACGATCCGGGGCGCCAGCGAAGACAGCATGGTGCTCAAGGTGGAGGTGGCCGAGAAACCCACCGGGGCCTTTACCTTCGGCGGCGGTTACAGCAGCGTCGAAGATGCCTTCACCATGTTCTCCATCTCCCAGCGCAACTTCCGCGGCCTCGGCCAGGTGCTCCAGGCCAGGGCCCAACTGGGCGGGGTGACCAACAAGTTCAGCCTGAGTTTCACCGAGCCCTGGCTCTTTGACATCCCGCTGTCGGCCACGGTGGAGGCCTACGACTGGGAGGTGGATTACGACTACTACGACAAGGACAGCCTCGGTGGCGCCTTGCGTTTCAGTTATCCCTTCTGGGAGAACGTGCGCCTCTACTGGGGCTACCGCATCGACCTGTCCGAGGTCACCGAAATCACGGAGGATGCCTCCGAGTCCATCTGGCAGATGGAAGGCGAGAACCTCACCAGCAGCACCGAGGTGGCCATCCGTTACGACTCGCGCAACCGCTTGTTTAACCCCACCAGGGGATCGATGCACAGCATCAGCCTCGAGTACGCCGGGCTGGGCGGAGAGGTGGGTTTCATCAAGACCGAGGCCGAAACCGGCTGGTACTTTCCCCTGTCCAGGAAATTCACCGGTTTTCTGCGGGCCAAGGGCGGGATGATCGAGGACGTTTCCGGCAAGCTGCTGCCGGACTATGAAAAATTCTACCTCGGCGGCATCAACTCGCTGCGCGGTTTTCGCTGGCACGACCTGGCGCCCCAGGAGCCCAGCCGGCGCTACCCGGACCAGCTCATCAGCGTGGGCGGGGACAAGTACGTGCAATTCAACGCCGAACTGGTCTTTCCCATCGACGAGAAAAGCGGGGTCATGGGGGTCGTCTTTTTCGATACCGGAGAAGTCTTCGGCAGCGATGAAACGGTGGATTTCGGACGGCTGCGCGAGAGCGCCGGTGCGGGAATCCGCTGGTACTCGCCGGTGGGGCCCATCCGGGTCGAGTACGGGCACATCCTCGATCCCGTGCCGGGCTTTGGCGAGGGGGGGCGCTGGGAGTTCACCATGGGAGCGGCTTTTTGACGGAAGCGCGAGGACGAAAAGAACGCGAAGGAAAACGATTGGTCATTTGAATTTTTCAGGTGTTTTCGCCTAGCCTGGGACGAGAAGATAAGAGGAGACAAGATGAAGACGAAGATGCCCTGGATGGTGTTGGCGTTGGCGTTGGCGGTGGTCATGGGGATGGGGGCCATTGCCGGGGCCGCCGAGGTGCGCATCGCCATCATCGATTTCCAGCGGATCCTGGACGACTCCCGGGCCGGCAAGGCGGCCCAGGAGACGATCAACCGGGAGGGCCGCCGGCTGGAATCGGAACTAAAGGCCAAGGGCGAGGAGCTGGAGAAGATGAAAGCGCAGCTCCAGAAGGATGCCCAGGTAATGAGCAGGGAGGCGCGGGAGGAGAAGGAGCGCGAATTTCGCATCCAGGTCAACGACTTTCGTGAATCCCAGCAGGAATTCGCCAAGCGGGCCCGTGAGATGCAGATCCGGGCCATGAGCAAGATCCGCCACGAGGTCGACACCCTGGCCAAAGCCTTTGCCGAGGAAAAGGGGTTTACCCTGATGATCGAGAAACAGGAGGCGGGGGTGATCTGGGCGCCGGCCGAGATCGACGTCACCGATGAGATCATCCGGCGCTACGATGCCCAGTTCGCCAAGGGCGATTAGATGAAAATCTCGCAGAACCGATGAATCACGGCAGATGCGGCCATAACCATAGATTGCCCGGAGACCACCGAGACTTTTTCCCTTTGCGCCCGCGGTGGTCTCCGGGGTTGGAAATCACCTTTCACCAATGAAGCAATTCACGCAACCACCCCAGGCATGGACCCTGGCCCGGCTCGCCGAGCTGGTGGGGGGAGAATGCCGGGGCGATCCCGGCCGCCGCATCAGCGGTGCGGCGCCTTTTGAAGCGGCCTCGGGCGACGAGATCAGCTTTGCCGTGGGGCCGTTTCTCAAGCGCTTGGATACCTCCCGGGCCGGCGCCTTCGTCGTCCCCCGCGGCGCCGCGGTGGCCGGGCGCGACAGCATCGAGGCCGACTCCCCCCAGGCGGCCTTTGCCCTGATCCTGCGCCAGTTTTACCCGCGCCAGCGGCCGGCCCCGGGCATCGCGCCGACGGCCGTGATCGGGTCGCGCTTTCAGTGCGCGGACGGGGTTTCCATCGGTCCCCAGGTGGTGATCGGCGACGGGGTCACCCTGGGACCGGGGGTGATCCTCCATCCCCAGGTGGTATTGGGAGACGGCGTGACGGTGGGCGCCGACAGCGAAATCTTCCCGCAAGTGACGATTCTGGCCGGTTGCCGCATCGGCGCCCGGGTGCGCATCCAGTCGGGCACCGTCATCGGCTCCGACGGTTTCGGTTACGCCCGGCAAGGGGCGCAATACGTCCGGATCCCCCACCGGGGTATCGTCCAGATCGACGACGATGTGGAGATCGGCGCCGGCAACACCATCGACCGGGCCACCTACGGGCGCACCTGGTTGCAGCGGGGCGTCAAGACGGACAACCTGGTGCACGTCGCCCACAACGTCACCGTGGGCGAAGACACCGTCATCGTGGCCCAGGTGGGCATATCCGGCAGCGTGACCATCGGCCGGCAGGTGATCCTGGCCGGCCAGGCGGGGGTGGCCGGGCACCTGTCCATCGGCGATCAGGCCACCGTGGGCCCCCGGGCCGGGGTGGCGCGGTCGGTGGCGGCGGGGGAGGTGGTTTCCTGAACCCCGCAGATGCCCCATGGACAATGGCTCCGGGTGCAGCGGCTTACCCCGCAGCTGCCGGAGATGGCCCGCCGCCTGCGGCAATTGGAAAAACGATTGAAGGACCTGGAAACGGCGGACCGGTCCCCCGCCGCCGGAGACGAAAGGCAGCCCCGAAGGGCGCAGGAGGCGCCATGAGCGAATTGGCCTATGACATCCGCAAGATCATGGCGGCGCTGCCCCACCGCTACCCCTTCATGCTGGTGGACCGGGTGCTGACGCTGGAGGTGGGAAGGCGGATCCGGGCCTTGAAGAACGTGACGATCAACGAACCGTTTTTCCAGGGGCATTTTCCCGACCTGCCGGTAATGCCGGGGGTGATCATGCTCGAGGCCATGGGCCAGGCCGGGGGGTTGCTGGTGCTCGCCTCCCACCAGCCGGCGGAAAACGAGCTGCTCTATTTCACCGGCATGGACCGGGTGCGGTTCCGCCGGCCGGTGGTGCCCGGGGACCAGTTGATCCTGGAAGCTCGCTTCCTGAATTTTCGCACCCGGGCCGCCAAGATTGCCGCCACGGCTACCGTTGAGGGCCAGTTGGCCGCCGAGGCCGAGCTGATGGCCACCTTTGGAGGAAAACCATGATTCATCCGACGGCCATCGTCGACCCCGGCGCCGAGATCGGCGCCGGGGTCACCATCGGCCCCTACGCGGTCATCGGCGACCACGTGCGCATCGGCGACGGTACCACGGTGGGCTCCCACACCGTCATCGACCCCTACACCGAGATCGGCCGCGATTGCCGCATCTTTCAGTTCGCCGCCGTGGGCGGGGTGCCCCAGTCGGTCAAGTTCCAGGGCGAGGAGACCGTCTTGCGCATCGGTGACGGCTGCACCCTGCGCGAATTCGTCACCATCCATCGCGGCACTGCCTTCGGCGGGGGGATCACCGAGATCGCCGAGGGCTGCTTTCTCATGGCCTATACCCACGTGGCCCACGACTGCCGCATCGGCCGGCACGTGATCATGGCCAACAACACCACCCTGGCCGGGCACATCGAGATCGGCGATCATGCCACCGTGGGCGGCCTGGTGGCCGTTCACCAGTTCGTTCGCATCGGCGATTACGCCTTCATCGGCGGCAAGTCGGCCGTGGTCAAGGACATCCCGCCTTTCGTGATCGCCGCCGGGGATCG
>DQXI01000204.1 GCA_011042305.1 Desulfobacteraceae bacterium | reverse complement strand
CGGCGCCACCTGCCCGCGTACCGCGATGACGTACTCGTTGCGCAGGGCGTGGGCCTTTTTGTGCACGGCCGGGCTGCGCTCGGGGTTGAAGACCACCTGGGTGATCCCCTCGCGGTCACGCAGGTCCACGAAGATCACCCCGCCATGATCCCGCCGTCGCTGGACCCAGCCCATCAACACCACTTCGCGGCCCTGGTCCTCGATTCTCAGGGCGTTGAGGTGGTGGGTTCGTTTCCAGTTTCCCAGCTGGTCGAATGCCACGGTCAACTCCTTGTTGAAAGCGCTTGGCGCGCTTTCAATTTTACGGTGTAATATTGTTACGCATCGGCGCTCAAGCGTCGACACAGGGTGTCCACCAATCCGTCCAGGGCCACCGGCGCCTGCTGCCGGGTGGCCATGTCGCGCAGCAGCGCCTCGCCGGTTTGCAGCTCGTTGTCACCGACGATGAGCACCTGGCGCGCCCCGAGACGATCAGCCCGCTTCATCTGGGCCTTGAGACTGCGATCGGCGTAGTCCATTTCCACGTGGATACCCGCCTCCGCCAGGGCCATCTGCCAGTCGAAGGCCGCCGCCTGGGCCGCCGGCCCCAGGGCCGCGATGAAGAGGTGCGGCGGGCGGGTAAAATCGACCTGCTGCAGGGCCACAATTTCCGCCAGCCGGTCAAAGCCCACGGCAAACCCCACCCCCGGGGTGGGCGGGCCGCCCAGCAGCTCGATCAACCCGTCGTAGCGCCCGCCGCCGGCCACGGCGCTCTGGGCGCCCAGGGCAGCGGTGTGAATCTCGAAGGTGGTGCGCGTGTAGTAGTCCAGCCCGCGGACCAGGCGCTTGTCGAGCCGGTAGTCGATGCCCAGGCGCTCCAGCTTTTCGCGCACCACGGCAAAGTGGGCGGCGCAGTCGGGGCACAGATGATCGATCATCGCCGGGGCATCGGCCATGGCCTCCCGGCATCCGGGTACCTTGCAGTCGAGCACGCGCATGGGATTGCGGGTGCTGCGGCGCTGGCAGTCGGCGCACAGGGCCTCGCGCCGCCGGGCGATATGGGCCAGCAGGGCCTCGCGGAAAGCCGGCCGGCAAGCGGGACAGCCCAGCGAGTTGATGTGAGGGGTGGCATCGTTGACGTGCAGCCGCTGCAGCAGGCGTACCAACAGGTGGATGAGCTGCACGTCGATCAGGGGTTCGGCGATGCCCAGGGCCTCGGCGTTGATCTGGTAGAACTGCCGGTAGCGCCCCTTCTGGGGCCGCTCGCGGCGAAACATGGGCCCGATGGTGAAAAACTTCTGCACCGGATCGACGGCGTAGAACCGGTGCTGGATATAGGCGCGCACGATGGAGGCGGTGGCCTCGGGCCGCAGGGTGATCATCTCGCCCTTGCGGTCGGCGAAGGTGTACATTTCCTTTTCGACGATATCGGTATCTTCACCGATGCCCCGGGCAAACAGCGCCGTCTTCTCCAACAACGGAATCCGAATCTCCCGGTAGCCGAAATCGGCAAACAGGGCACGGGCCTGGTTCTCGATGTGCTGCCACAGCTCGACCTCGCCGGGCAGAATGTCCTTGAAACCGCGGATCAATTGGAGCATAAATTCGACCTTGTCGGTGGATTCGGCGCCAACCGGCCGGCCTGCCGGGCAAACCGAGCCGTCGCCGCCGTTGCATAAACGAAAATTCTTAGCCCAGCGCTTGCACCAGCGTCAAGAATATTTTAGCAACGGGCATGCCGGCGGCCTCGGCAACCCGCCGCCCGTTGCGCTGGACATTTGCCGGTGCTTCCCGTATGACAGGCGTGAAGGGGCGTCTTTGCCAAACGGGGCCGCCAAACGACGGAACGGCCCCTCTCTTATCCGAAAATTCTATGGCCTGCTTTTATGATCGGTTGACTTGAAAAACGTTTGGGTCTAGTTAATCTTCAAACCAGCGGACGCGCCGATCATTCATCCGGAACGATGGCCGCCCGTTCCGACCAAAGGAGTGCAGATCATGAGCCGTATCAGCAAAGTCGTCACCGTTACCACCCTGATGCGCATGAAGTCCAACGGCGAAAAAATCGTCGCCGTGACCGCCTATGACTATCCGTTTGCCCGCCTGGTGGAAGACGGCGGCATCCATATCATCCTGGTGGGGGACTCCCTGGGCATGGTGGTCCAGGGGCGCACCAGCACCCTGCCGGTCACCATGGAAGAAATGATCTATCACACCCGCCTGGTGGCGCGCGGCGCCGAACACGCCATGGTGGTGGGCGACATGCCGTTCATGAGCTACCAGGCCAGCATGCCCGAGGCGGTTTACAACGCCGGGCGCTTTCTGAAGGAAGGCGGGGCCGCGGCCGTTAAGCTCGAGGGCGGCGCCGCGGTCTGCGACCGGATCCGGGCCATGACCGAAGCCGGCATCCCGGTTCAGGCCCACATCGGTCTGACCCCCCAGTCGGTCCACCAGATGGGCGGCTTCAAGGTCCAGCGCAACGAGGAACGGCTGTTGGCCGATGCCCTCGAGGTGGAGGCCGCCGGGGCCTTTTCGGTGGTCCTGGAGGGAATCCCGGCCCCCATCGCCGCCAAGATCACCGCCCAGTTGAAGATTCCGACCATCGGCATCGGGGCCGGTCCCCACTGCGACGGCCAGGTGCTCGTGCTTCACGACATGCTGGGACTCAACGACCGCCACCAGCCCAAGTTTGTCAAGCAGTACGCCCGCCTCGGCGAGCAGGCCCGCGAAGCCCTGCGGCAGTACGCCGACGACGTGCAAAACGGCACCTTTCCCGGGCCGGAACACTGCTATTGAAGACCGGGGGGCGGTTTTGCGGCCCCGCCGGTGATGTGCCGATCGCCTGGCTAGCTTCCGGCGGAAGCAGGAATCCATCTCATGGGGCGAAAGGCATCCTGAAAAGGCAATCGCGAAATTCGAGATCCAAAACCAAACGGGACCAAGTTCCAAATGAAACCCCAGATCGCCATCGTCGGCTGCGGGCGGGTGGGCACGGCCCTGGCCGTCTGGCTTCACCGGGCCGGCTACCCCGTCTGCGGCCTCTCCAGCCGCCGGCTTCAGTCGGCCGAAGCCGTCGCCGCGCTGATCGGTCCCCGGCCCTGCAGCCAGGCACCACAAACGGTCACCGCCGAGGCGGACGTGGTCTTCATCACCACCCCGGACGGCGTCATCGAGACAGTGTGCCGGCAAATCGCGGCCGCCGGCGGTTTTCGCGCCGGCAGCGTCGTTCTGCACTGCAGCGGCGCCCTGCCATCGACGATCCTGGCGCCTGCCCGGCAGTCCGGCGCCTGGATCGGATCCCTGCACCCGCTTCAAAGCTTCGCCGCCCCGCCCCTGGATCGCAACCCGTTTGCCGGCATCATCGTGTCGGTGGAGGGCGACGGCCCGGCGCTCCAGACGGCCGAGGCCCTGGCGGCCGACCTGAATGCCCACCCCCAGCAGATTCTCACCGAGGCCAAGGCCCTGTATCACGCCGCGGCCGTGGTGGCGTCCAACTACCTGGTAACCCTGCTGGATCTCGCCTTTACCCTCCTGCAGCAGGCCGGGGTGGCGCCCAGGGACGCCCACGGCGTGCTGCGGCCGCTCATCGACGGGACCCTGGCCAACGTGGCCCGTATCGGGCCGGCGGCGGCCCTGACCGGGCCGGTGGCCCGCGGCGACGCGGAGACCGTCGTCGGCCACCTGGAGGCCATCGGCGCCAAGAACCCGGAGAGCCTCGCGCTTTACCGTGCTTTGGGGATGGCCACGGTGGACGTGGCCGAACGGGGGGGACACCTGGACGCGGCCCAGACCGAGCACCTGCGACGGCTCATGGAACCGTAACCGCCGGCGTCGGTCTTGATCACGGGATTGCGAATCCCGCCTGGGACAACGCCTGCCTGCGTCACTGCCAAGGGCGCCTGAACGCCGCGAAGCGGCCAGGTCCCGGACAAGAGAGGCCCGATGCCGGAATTCTACGGCATCGGGCCTCTCTTTCAGAAAAGTCCCCGGCGGGTGTCTTACATGGCCGTCTCGGGGTGAAACACGTTGACTTCCTTCAGGTCGTCGCGCAGGTACTCGCGTTCGTTGGGCCCCAGGATTCCCAGCGACAGGCAGATAAGGGTCCACAGGTGAACCACCCCGTAGTGCCCCTCGTAGTGCTCGCTGAGCTCGTGGATCTGGGCATGGCAGTTGTGGCAGGCGGCGACGCAGTAGTCCGCCCCGGTGGCCTTGATCTGTTCGTCCTTGAGGCGTCCGTAGGCAAGGCGCTGCTCCTTGTAGCCGGACTGGAGGAACCCGCCCCCGCCGCCGCAGCAGAAGTTGTTGGAACGGTTGGGGTACATGTCGACGAAGTTTTCCTCGCCCACCACGGACTTGACCACGAAGCGCAGGTCCTCGGCGATGGGATCACCGAACCCCTTGCGCACGATCTGGCATGGATCCTGGACGGTGAACTTGATCTTCAGGTCCTTGTTCCAGTCGCTGTTGACCTTCAGCTTCCCCTCGCGGATCCACTTGGCGTAGTACTCGTAGATGTTCTTGACGACGAAGTTGTGGGGGATGTTGAACTTTTTCAGTCCTGCCAGGACTGAGAAGGTGACGTGCCCTCATTCGGTGTTGAGAAAGACCTTGCACCCCAACTCGTCGGCCTGGGCCGCCGAGGTGCTGGTGATGTGTTTCCAGGACTCGTCGTCGGCCAGAAACATGCAGTAGTTCTCGCCGCCCCACCCCTTGGAGCCGTAGGTCCAGTCGGCCCCGACAAGATGCAGGATCTTCCACAGCGGTACCAGTTCATCCGGTTCGGTCACCGGCTCGCGGGAGTTCTGGTTCAAGAAGAACTCGGCCCCCTGCTTGTCGATGGGCGCCTGCATGTCGGCGAACTCCGGCTGCGCCTCGCGGTACTCTTCCAGCACGTCCTCGACCACGAACTGGAAATCCTCCGGGCTGGTGCCCATGGCCGAGCAGCTATCGTTGCGCAGGGCCATGTCGCAGGAGCCCAGGATCCCCTTGGGCCGCTGGTCCCGCGGCCAGGCGGCGCGGGCGTTGTACACGAGCTGGGGAATGTCGATTTTCATGGGGCAAACGTAGATGCAGCGCTGGCACATGCTGCACATCCACACCCACGGCGTGGTGGTGATTTCCTCGTCCATGCCCAGGGCGGCCATGCGCAGGAACTTGCGTGGATCCATCCCCTCGAGCCCCGTGGCCGGACACCCCGAAGAGCACGCCCCGCAGGTCAGACACAGGTTGAGGTTGCCCCCCTCGGGGAGCAGCTCCTTGACCTTGTCCATGAAGGTGCTCTTCTTTTTGCCGCCTAGTTTGATGGCCTCTTCACTCATAAGCGAAATCCTCCGTATTTCATCCAGGCCTCGTCGGCGCGGGCGCCGGAACCGCTACCGACGCGCCGATGACCGCTTGCGATCCGGGCGCCGCACCCCGGCGGCGCCCCGCGAAAGCCGCGCTCCCTAGCGGAGCCGGCTCTTCCCCAAGTCCCTTATTTTTTGCTCCATGTCAATCACAATCGCCTGAAAATCGGTGCCCATGTTGGCCGCCAGGGTGGCGAAACGCAACCGCTCGGGCTCCAGGCCGGCGCCGGCGATGAGCCGCTGGGCGTCCTCGACCCGCCAGCCGGCGTAGGTGTTGCCCCGCTCGCTCTTGCAGTTGCCCGGATGGCAGGCCATCACCAGCACCCCGTCGGCGCCGGAGACGAAAGCGTCCAGGATGTACTGCAAGTCGATCTTGCCGGCACAGGGCACCTGGATGGTGCGCAGCCCCGCCGGCAGGTTCATCCGGAAGGCGGCAGCCATTTCGCCGGCGACCAGGGCTGAATTCTGGCAGCAGAAGGCCACGATGGCCGGATCGCCGTTGACATCCGCCAACTTGGCGCCGATCTGGGAGCGGATCTGCTCGTCGCTGAAGCCGCCGATCTGGATGGCGTCCATGGGGCACTCGCTGGCGCAGATGCCGCACCCCTGGCAGGCCACCGGCGAGATCACCGGCTTGTTTTCCGCCTGCCAGTAGATGGCACCGTGGGGACAGCAGCGGTAGCAGGTCAGGCAGAAGGTGCACTTGCCGATGTCCACCACCGCCTTGTCCCGCGGCACCAGGCGCGTGCCGTCGCCGAGCACCTCGGCCACCCGCAGGGCCGCGTTGCGGGCGTCGGCCAGGGCCCAGGGCAGCGAGCGCACCTCCCGGCTGGCGCCGGCCACGAAGATCCCCTCGCGGTTGGTGGCCACCGGAAAGCGATAGATGTTGTCGCTCTGCAAAAAACCCTGGGGACCGATGTCGATGCGCAGGATGGCGGCCAGGTCGGCGCACTCGGGCCCCACGCCAAGGGCTTCCTCCACCACCAGGCAATCGGCCGCCACCTCGATCTGCTGGCGCACCACCGGGTCGTGGAAACCGATCACCGCCCCTGCCTCGGAAACCGCTATGGCCGGCGCCTGCCGCAGCTTGAAATAGATGGCCCCGCCGTCGCGGCCGAGACGGTATTGGCGCTCGAGACCGTCGTCAGCCACCTTCAGGTCGCCCACGTAAACGTAGACCCCGGCGGCCCCACCCGCCTGCAGGGCCTTGACCGAGTGGAAGATGCGCTGCATTACCAAGGGGTTGCCGTTCTGGGCGAACCCGGCGACAAAGGCCACCGTCTTGTCGGCGAAGGCCCGGGGGTCTTCAGCCAGGCGCCGCTCTACTTCGCTCTGGCCGATCACGCTCTCACCGGGTGCCAGGCCGTAGGCGTCGAACAACGGTGTCGTGTCGAATTCGGCGGCCACCACGATGGCCCCCACCCGCCGTTCGAGCACATCCTCGGCCGTGCTCAGCCAGACCTTGAAGTCCCCGGCCACGCCGGCGGCCGCGTCCAGGCGCGCGGCGGTGAGCACCTCCACGCTGTCGGTCTTGGCCAGCCGCGCCGCCATGTCGTTCAAGCGCTGAACATCAGGCAGTCCCGTGCGCGGGCGCGACTCGGCGGCCGGCCCCACCTGGTCGCCGGCCTCGATCAGCGTCACCGGATAGCCCTGCTGCGCCACCTCCAGCGCCGTGGCCACTCCGGTCATTCCCCCGCCGACGACCAACACGCCGGTGGCGATCTCGATTTGCTCCATGGCAGTTTCCAATTTGGCTGTCATCAGGCCCTCCCTAGATAGTGCAGAACCGCGGCGGCCGACTGGCCGGCGCTGGCCATGGCCCCGGAGATGGTCATGGGACCGCCGGCGGTGCCGGCGACAAACAGGCCGCCACGGGCCGTGGCGCTGGTGTTCAAGAGGTCTGGACGGGCGAAAAAGCCCTCCGTGCCGAGTTCGATGCCCAGGGTCCCGGCCAAAACCGGGTTGTCGGCCCCGGGCATGATCCCCACCGACAGGACCACCAGGTCGAAGATTTCCTCCACCGGCAATCCGTCCTCCTCGGCCATGAAGCGCGTCCGGATGCCGCCGTCCTCGGTTTCGTACATGTCCACCGGGATGGTGCGCACGAAGCGCAACGACTGGCGACATTTTTCGTAGAAAGCATCGAAGCTGTTGGTGGTGTTCTGGATGTCCATGTAAAAGACGGTGATGTCCAGGTCGGGATGCTTGTGGCGGGCCGCCAGAGCCGAGCGCAGGGCATACGGACAGCAGGCCTGGGAGCACCACAGGTGGCCGAGGCGTTCATCCCGGCTGCCCACGCACTGGATGAAGGCCATCTTCCGGGGAACAGCCCCGTCGGAAGGCCGCCGCACCTCGCCGTAGATCCGCTTGGTGCGCTCGAGGTCCAGCCCGGTGACCACGTTGGCCAATTCCCGGTAGCGGTAGGTGGGCTTTTCATCCGGGTTGAAGGGCGTAAACCCGGTGGCCACCACCACCGCGTCGGCCGTCACCGTTTCCGGGGCCGCCACCCGGTCGGGGTCGAAGCCGCCGTCGGCCTTGTAGAACACCGCGTTGTGAACCGAATAGCCGCGGGCCGCCGCGCAGGCGCCCGGGTCCTTGTCGTACCCCTGCCCGCAGGCGGCATCGACGGCCCCGGGTTGACTCCCGCTGGCACGCAGGGTCACCGTGAACGGGCCGTCGCCGGTCACCTCGGCCGCCTCGGCCGCCAGGTAAACCCGGATCCGCGGTTCGTCGATGACGTTGGCCAGCATCTTCTCCACGCCGCAGGCGCCGCACTGCTGGCATTCATCCGTGGCCTTGCAGGCGTACTGGATGCCGTGGCCGCCGAGAAACGCCGCTTTCTCCACCAAGGCCACCTCAACGCCGGCCCGGGCCAGTTCCCATGCGGCCGTCAGCCCGGCGATGCCACCGCCAATGACCATGACCTTCTTCGTTTGGCTATTCAATGGAGGACTCCTTATCTTGCACGGGTTGTCGCAATCGTTGGCGCCGCCTGGGGTTTATACCTGCGGCCTGGGCAGCATCCCCGCCCGCTCGGCGATTTCCGGCACCTTGTGCTCCCACTCGATGGCCATGAGGTGAACGCCGGCCACCCCCTTCATCTCCCTGAACTCGGCGATCTGCTCGCAGGCGATGCGGATCCCCTCGTCGGCCACCTTCTTCTTGTCCACCCCCTGCAGCCGCTTGATGATCTCGTCCGGCACGTCCATGCCCGGCACCTTGAGCTTCATGTAGCGGGCCATACCGACGCTCTTCATCGGAGTGACGCCGGCCAGGATGAACACCTTTTCCGTCAGCCCCATGTCGTTGGCCTGCTGGATCCAGCGGCGGAACTTGTCCATGTTGTAGATGCACTGGGTCTGGATGAAGTCGGCGCCGGCCTTGACCTTCTTGGCCAGGCGGTGGACCCGCCATTCGAAGGGATCGGCGAAGGGGTTGGCCGCCGCGCCGATGAACATTTTGGGCGGGGTGTCGATCTCTGCGCCCCCCTGGAACTTGGCCTCATCGCGCATCTTCCTGACCATCTGGATCAGCTGGGTCGAATCGATGTCGTAGGCGCTCTTGGCCCGCGGATGGTCGCCGAACTGCTGGTGGTCGCCCGAGAGGCAGAGCATGTTGCGAATCCCCAGGGCGTAAGCGCCGAGCACGTCGCTTTGCATGGCCAGGCGGTTGCGGTCGCGGCAGACCATTTGGTAGTTGGGTTCGAGCCCTTCCTGGAGGGCGACGAGCGAGGCGGCCCAGCTGGACATGCGCACCATGGCGGTCTGGTTGTCGGTGATGTTCACCGAATCGACCATCCCCCTGAGGAATTTGGCTTTTTCGCGCACCGCCGCGTCGTTGGCGCCCCGGGGCGGCCCCAGCTCCCCGGTGAAGGCGAAGTGTCCAGCACGAAGGATCTTTTCCAGATTGCTCCCTGATTTCAGTTCCATACGCATTGTCCTCGGTCCGGTTGGGGCGGAGGCCAGCGCCTTTCGCCCTCAAAATTGTCAGGATGCCGCCAGCGCCTTGCGCTTCTGGTAAGCGGCCTGCACCAGGGTGCGCGGCGTCTGGTTGCGCCATTCACTGGCCGGGTGGATCTCCATGATCTGCTCCAGCCGTCCCTGCCGGGCGAGCCGTTCGTAGATCAGGTACCAGGCGCAGGGCTGGTCGTTGCCGATCTCGCAAAACCCGTTGTTGGTTCCGCCGCAGGGACCGTTGAACAGCCCCTTGGCGCACATGGTCACCGGGCAGATGCCGCCAGTTATCCCCAGGACGCAGTTGCCGCAGGCCCGGCATTTCTCCTCGTACCAGCCCACGTCCCGGTTGGCGCCGATGAAGGTGGTATCCACGGCCGGAAACACCGGCACGTCCTCGAAGCGCTCGGCCATGAACTGGACCCCCGCGCCGCAGGCCATGGACAGGATCGCGTCGTACTGATCCACCTGTCCTTGAATTTCGTCGAGAAACTCCATGTCGCACTGGCGCTCGACGCAGGCGGCGCCCAACTCGATCGGCTCACCCTCGAGTTGGCGGGCGATTTGCAATTCGGCGTTGAGAACGCCGACTTCCTTTTCACCGCCGGCCAGGCAGACGGCGACGCAGGTGCCGCACCCCACCGTGAGCACCCGGCGGTAGCCCTTGAGCATGGACTTGATTTCTTCCAACGGTTTTCTTTCGGCGACGATCATGAAGCCTCCTCGATTCTGTTGCCGGTCCCGTGTCCGGCCGGTGGGCGATGCAGCGCGCAAAAAACTTGCCGGCATACCCCTGCGCAGCCCCTGCGACCGGGGTGCT
>DQXI01000168.1 GCA_011042305.1 Desulfobacteraceae bacterium | reverse complement strand
CTGCTCGGTGCGGTGCACCACCAGGCGCTGCTTGATGACCCGGGGGAGGCGTCGGTACACCAGGTAGCCGATGGTGTGGCCGGCTTCGCGCAGTCGGATGCACATCTCTTCGTGGATGACGCACACGTCGCTCGGCTTCACTCAGGGAGTAAGACAGGGACGCGCTTTCCCGGAAATCGCGGCGGCTTTAAATTTACCTGTTGCCTTCTTGTCTGTCCCCGGAGGAGGGTTCCACCGAGGGCGGGCTCAGAAACGGGATGAACCGTTTGGCCCTTGAAAAAAGGACACGAACCGCCAGGTAGAGAAGAACGAAGGGGGCCAGGAAGCTCAGTTCGGCGCCGCCGAGCCACCGCGGCAGGAAAAGGGCGACTTCCCCGAAGCGCAGGTTCAGCCATGCCGCAGCAAAAAACGCCGGCCAGATCGAGGCCATGCCCATGGCGAGGAAAAGAAAGAAGGATTTGCCGTAAGCCTCGTTAGCCAGCTTATTGATCCCCTCGTAAGCGGATTCATCGCCGGACTGTTTGGCCTTGAGCGACTGTTCGTGGTAGTAGGACGTCTCCTTCCACTGCTCAGCGATGTGGGTGCGGTTGACCCGGAAGACGACGGCCACGGTGATCTCGCCAAGCAGGACCGCCCAGAAAGCCAGCACCAGCATTCCCGCCCACCAGCCCAAAAGCGGATCGTCGAAGAGCCGAAACGGGGCGATGAGAAATGGATCAATGATTTTCAGGAAAGGGGTGATCGGGTCCATGCGTGCCTGCTAATGACAAGCGGTTGCGGTCCGCCTGGAAGAGCAGACCGCAACCGCTTGTCTTCGATGGGAGGGCTTGGGCTCAGATCAGAACGGCGGTACGATGCTGTGCCCCAGGAATCCCTTGGTCGTATAGCGCAAGCCGACATAGAAGGCCAGCACGATGAAAATGATCTTCAAAACCTTTTCCGGGATGTATTTCGATGTACGCGGGCCGATCATCGAACCGATGAAAATCCCGATCAGCTCCACACCGATCAACCCCCAGGCCACTACGACACCCTTGCCCACCATGTATGAGAAGATCGACACGATCATTCCCACCAGCACGCAGAGAGCCGATGTGCCGGCCACCAGGAACATGGGCAGCCCCGCCACGGAGGTCAGGAATGGCACGTAGAGAAAACCGCCGCCGACGCCGAGAAATGAAGCGATGGCAGCGATGAAAATGCCGCCTACCATCGGGATCCACGCCTGGAATTTAAACTCCTGGCCGAAAAAGGTAAACCGAATGGTACCGACCATGAAGGTAAGCACCCAGGCGACCAGAACCATCACATAGGGAACCCACCGGGCCGTATTTAGCAGATTGATCCATAGGGCCGAAAGCACCACTAAGGCCACGGCGATCCACATGAACTTGTAGGAGCCTTCGATGATCTTGACCCCTTGGTCCGAGGTGTCGGTCTTTTCTCGGATCGCCTTTTCGAAAGCCTGTGCCGCTGCCTTGGCTTCCTTCTTGCGGGCCGCCCCTCGGGGAGTGATTTCATAGATGAGAAAACAGCCGAGAACAAAGACGATAAGACCGAAGTAGCCGATATAGGCCTTCAGGGAGATCTTGCCGGCGGTCAGCTCGGGCACCAACCAGGAACCGCCTACACCGCCGATGGCCAGGCAAACGCCCAACGGGGCTACCAGACGGCCCATGCGGTAGTAGTTGAATGACGATATCAACCCGCTGAATCCGACCAGCCACTGGTTCGAAACCCGAATCGAGTCGGTGAGCAGATTGTTGACCGGGTTTCCCTTACCGAAGGCCTTGGCATAATCGGCTAAGCCGAAGATGGTGATGTGCCCCACCCCGGCCATGATGCCCCCGAAGGCTCCGACCGTCGAAAAAATCCAGCCGACCCAGATCGCCCATATCAACCCCAGCAACAGATTGGTTTGAGGGGCTCCTGGGATACCGAGGAAGCCGGGCTCCTCACCGGGCTTGATCACTTTGCGGGTGTTGGCCGCATGCGTGTCGTCGGCCAGGCTCTTTTGGATGGCCTGCTTGATTTTGCCGGGCATGTTCGGCGTCGTCAGATCCGGCCCGCCCTGGGCCATGGCCACCGTGACAAGCGACAAAACGATTAATAGGGCTGTGGCGACATAGAATCTTGACCTGCTCATAACCATCTTTCCTTCCTCTCCTTCCTTTCGACAGGTTATCTCGGGATGACTCCGGTTTGAGAACAGTTCTAGTTTTTCTTTTTAGGTTTTTTTAAGGTCAAGAACAAGAAAGGGCAACGTTTTCAGATATCAAAGCCCAGATAAGTTTCGCCGGTCCTGGGGAAGCGAACCCCCCGCCGTCACGCACCGTACGTTCGAGCATCCAGTCGTAACGCTCAGTCGCGGCGGGCGTCACGCTCTCAAAATCTCGGGCCGCTTCCTACTCCCACGCTCGCTGCCTGTCAAGTCAAAATCGCATCGGGTCATGGTACAGATATTGCGCCTGATCAGCCTTCTGGGACTCGGGTTCTACGGGGCAGACAAGGGGCATGTAGCGAGCCCTTTGCCCAAGAGAATGACCGTGGCCGGGTCGAGCCCGGGGCATTATTGAACGGGAAAACTCGACAGATGCAGGGGGCCGCCCGGACGTTTCGCACGGGCAGCCCCTTGCGCTTTTACATCAGGCTGGCGTTGAACCAGAGGTGCACCAGGATGCTGGCTATGTAGCCCAGGGCGATGATCGGGGCCCACTTTAGATGCGCCCCGAAGGTGTAGGTGCCCCGGGCCGTGCCCATCAGGGCTACCCCGGCGGCTGAGCCGATGGACAACAGGCTGCCGCCCACGCCGGCCGTCAAGGTAACCAGGAGCCACTGGCCGTGGCTCATGGCCGGATCCATGCTCAAGACGGCGAACATGACCGGAATGTTGTCCACGATGGCCGAGAGGATCCCCACCATGGTGTTGGCGACTGTCGGTCCCAGATCAAGGTAGAAAAAGTTCGAGATTTTGGCGAGGTAGCCGAACTGGCTCAAGCCGCCGACGCAGAGGATCACCCCGTAGAAGAAGAGCAGGGTGTCCCACTCGGCCCGGGCGATGTTCTTCATCACGTCAAAGTGCTGCGCCGAGGCCTGCCGGTCGGTGAAATCCTCCAGCACCTCCACCGCGCCGATCACCTGGCCATCCAGGTCTTTGAGGGGCATGGCCGAAAAGGAGATCAGGCGGCCGTGTTCCCCCATGTCGCTGAAGAAGCGGGTGGCGTCATAGGCATCTTCGATGATTGGGCTCTTGCGATACTCTCCTTGATAGTGACGTTCGACCTCTTGGCCGGGCATGTAGTTGAGGATCAGGTCTGCCAGCACCGGACGCGGCTCCTTGTAGAAGGGATACCAATGCCGGTTGGTGCCGATGGCCTCGGAAGCCGGCACCCCGGTCAGGCGTTCCATGGCCTTGTTCCAATGGGTGATCACGTGATTGGTGTCGCTGGCGAACACGGCCGAAGGGATCTGGTCGATGATATGTTCCAGGCGCTTTTTCCTTTTAACGATCCAGGTCAACGGATACATCGATTCGTCGCCGCGGGCGCCCAGAATATAATCGTAGCGTTCGGTTCGGCCTTCATGCCGTTTGATATGGTAGGACAAAATACCCAGGTATCCCAGGCCGAACATCATTCCCGCTGCCGGCGGCAGGTGCAGAAAGTTGTGAAAACTCACGGCGGTGATGATGGTGCACAAAAAGAGAGCGACGATGCCCCGGGCGCCGTATTTCAAGGACACGGTTTCTTTCAGCTGCTTGGGTGGGGCGTTGCCCACCGCGAAGCTCATACACAAGGCCGGCACTAGCCAGTTGACCACCGAGGGCAGGAAGATGTCGAAAAATTCATGGAATTCGACTTTGCCTTTTTGCCAGACCATCAAGGTGGTGATGTCTCCGAATGGGGAAAAGGCGCCGCCGGCATTGGCCGCGACGACGATGTTGATGCAGGCCAGGGCGACGAATTTCTTGTTGTCGCCGCCCACCGCCATGACCACGGCGCCCATGAGCAGGGCCGTGGTGAGGTTGTCGGCCACCGGGGAGATGAAAAACGCCAGCAGACCCGTGACCCAGAAAACGGTGCGCAGGGAAAAGCCGCGGGAAACCAGCCAGGCCCTCAAGGCCTGGAACACGTTGCGCTCTTCCATGGAGTTGATATAGGTCATGGCCGCCAGCAGGAACAAGAACAGCTCGGCGTATTCCAGCAGGCTGGCCTTGATCGCTTCATGGGCAGTGTGGGGGTCTCCCAAGCCGATGTAGGCCAAGGCGATGAGCACCCAGATGATTCCTGCGGCGATCAGCACCGGCTTGCTTTTTCTGAGGTGGATCTTGTTTTCCAGCGGCACCAGGCAGTAGGCCGCCACAAAGACCAGCACACCGATATAGCCGTAAGCCGTCGCCGTCAGGTCGCCGACGGCGACGCCATGGCCGTCGGCGGCTAACGCCCCGGCCGGAATCAGCAGTAAGATCAGGAGGCTAAACAACGTTCGCATCGTTTCCATCTCCGTTATGCGGGAGGCTACCCGCCATGGATTTTCGTTTCACCGGCCTGCCTACGGGCAGGGGGCCATGCCCGGGCCGGTGCGCCATGCCGTAGAAAAAAAGTCTTCCTTCTATCTCAATCCCAAGCCGATGTCACGGGAAAAGTGAAGGCTGTGTTCGGCCGAGGCGGGCGGTATCCCCGGCTCAGGGGCTCAGGGTGCCGGTGAAAAGCATCAGGGCCAGGCCGCCGTGGGGCAGGCGGTGGGCGGTCAGTTGCGGGGGCGCCAGATCCTCGGCGCCGGGCGGAGCGATCAGCGCCAGCTTCCAGCCCGGGTAACAACGGGCAAGACGGCTCAGGATACGGCCAAACAGGGCACGGCTTTCGGAAACCGAACCGAGGCGTTTGCCGTAGGGCGGGTTGATGACCGCCACCCCGGGCCGGATGCCCAGTGCGGCAGGCTCCAGTTCGAAGAAATCGCGGCACTCGACGGTTGCCGAGTTCTCCAGACCGCCTTTGGCCAGGGCGTTTCCCACCCGGCGGCAGGCCGCTGGGTCCCGGTCGATGCCCCAGATGGGGGCCGGCGCCGGCCCCCATCTGGGGCATCGACCGGGACCCAGCGGCCTGCCGCCGGGTGGGAAACGCCCTGGCCAAAGGCGGTCTGGAGAACTCGGCAACCGTCGAGTGCCGCGATTTCTTCGAACTGGAGCCTGCCGCACTGGGCATCCGGCCCGGGGTGGCGGTCATCAACCCGCCCTACGGCAAACGCCTCGGTTCGGTTTCCGAAAGCCGTGCCCTGTTTGGCCGTATCCTGAGCCGTCTTGCCCGTTGTTACCCGGGCTGGAAGCTGGCGCTGATCGCTCCGCCCGGCGCCGAGGATCTGGCGCCCCCGCAACTGACCGCCCACCGCCTGCCCCACGGCGGCCTGGCCCTGATGCTTTTCACCGGCACCCTGAGCCCCTGAGCCGGGGATACCGCCCGCCTCGGCCGAACACAGCCTTCACTTTTCCCGTGACATCGGCTTGGGATTGAGATAGAAGGAAGACTTTTTTTCTACGGCATGGCGCACCGGCCCGGGCATGGCCCCCTGCCCGTAGGCAGGCCGGTGAAACGAAAATCCATGGCGGGTAGCCTCCCGCATAACGGAGATGGAAACGATGCGAACGTTGTTTAGCCTCCTGATCTTACTGCTGATTCCGGCCGGGGCGTTAGCCGCCGACGGCCATGGCGTCGCCGTCGGCGACCTGACGGCGACGGCTTACGGCTATATCGGTGTGCTGGTCTTTGTGGCGGCCTACTGCCTGGTGCCGCTGGAAAACAAGATCCACCTCAGAAAAAGCAAGCCGGTGCTGATCGCCGCAGGAATCATCTGGGTGCTCATCGCCTTGGCCTACATCGGCTTGGGAGACCCCCACACTGCCCATGAAGCGATCAAGGCCAGCCTGCTGGAATACGCCGAGCTGTTCTTGTTCCTGCTGGCGGCCATGACCTATATCAACTCCATGGAAGAGCGCAACGTGTTCCAGGCCTTGAGGGCCTGGCTGGTTTCCCGCGGCTTTTCCCTGCGCACCGTTTTCTGGGTCACGGGTCTGCTGGCGTTTTTCATCTCCCCGGTGGCCGACAACCTCACCACGGCCCTGCTCATGGGCGCCGTGGTCATGGCGGTGGGCGGCGACAACAAGAAATTCGTCGCCCTGGCCTGCATCAACATCGTCGTCGCGGCCAATGCCGGCGGCGCCTTTTCCCCATTCGGAGACATCACCACCTTGATGGTCTGGCAAAAAGGCAAAGTCGAATTCCATGAATTTTTCGACATCTTCCTGCCCTCGGTGGTCAACTGGCTAGTGCCGGCCTTGTGTATGAGCTTCGCGGTGGGCAACGCCCCACCCAAGCAGCTGAAAGAAACCGTGTCCTTGAAATACGGCGCCCGGGGCATCGTCGCTCTCTTTTTGTGCACCATCATCACCGCCGTGAGTTTTCACAACTTTCTGCACCTGCCGCCGGCAGCGGGAATGATGTTCGGCCTGGGATACCTGGGTATTTTGTCCTACCATATCAAACGGCATGAAGGCCGAACCGAACGCTACGATTATATTCTGGGCGCCCGCGGCGACGAATCGATGTATCCGTTGACCTGGATCGTTAAAAGGAAAAAGCGCCTGGAACATATCATCGACCAGATCCCTTCGGCCGTGTTCGCCAGCGACACCAATCACGTGATCACCCATTGGAACAAGGCCATGGAACGCCTGACCGGGGTGCCGGCTTCCGAGGCCATCGGCACCAACCGGCATTGGTATCCCTTCTACAAGGAGCCGCGTCCGGTGCTGGCAGACCTGATCCTCAACTACATGCCCGGCCAAGAGGTCGAACGTCACTATCAAGGAGAGTATCGCAAGAGCCCAATCATCGAAGATGCCTATGACGCCACCCGCTTCTTCAGCGACATGGGGGAACACGGCCGCCTGATCTCCTTTTCGGCCATGCCCCTCAAAGACCTGGATGGCCAGGTGATCGGCGCGGTGGAGGTGCTGGAGGATTTCACCGACCGGCAGGCCTCGGCGCAGCACTTTGACGTGATGAAGAACATCGCCCGGGCCGAGTGGGACACCCTGCTCTTCTTCTACGGGGTGATCCTCTGCGTCGGCGGCTTGAGCCAGTTCGGCTACCTCGCCAAAATCTCGAACTTTTTCTACCTTGATCTGGGACCGACAGTCGCCAACACCATGGTGGGGATCCTCTCGGCCATCGTGGACAACATTCCGGTCATGTTCGCCGTCTTGAGCATGGATCCGGCCATGAGCCACGGCCAGTGGCTCCTGGTTACCTTGACGGCCGGCGTGGGCGGCAGCCTGTTGTCCATCGGCTCAGCCGCCGGGGTAGCCCTGATGGGCACGGCCCGGGGCACCTACACCTTCGGGGCGCATCTAAAGTGGGCCCCGATCATCGCCCTGGGCTACATAGCCAGCATCCTGGTGCACCTCTGGTTCAACGCCAGCCTGATGTAAAAGCGCAAGGGGCTGCCCGTGCGAAACGTCCGGGCGGCCCCCTGCATCTGTCGAGTTTTCCCGTTCAATAATGCCCCGGGCTCGACCCGGCCACGGTCATTCTCTTGGGCAAAGGGCTCGCTACATGCCCCTTGTCTGCCCCGTAGAACCCGAGTCCCAGAAGGCTGATCAGGCGCAATATCTGTACCATGACCCGATGCGATTTTGACTTGACAGGCAGCGAGCGTGGGAGTAGGAAGCGGCCCGAGATTTTGAGAGCGTGACGCCCGCCGCGACTGAGCGTTACGACTGGATGCTCGAACGTACGGTGCGTGACGGCGGGGGGTTCGCTTCCCCAGGACCGGCGAAACTTATCTGGGCTTTGATATCTGAAAACGTTGCCCTTTCTTGTTCTTGACCTTAAAAAAACCTAAAAAGAAAAACTAGAACTGTTCTCAAACCGGAGTCATCCCGAGATAACCTGTCGAAAGGAAGGAGAGGAAGGAAAGATGGTTATGAGCAGGTCAAGATTCTATGTCGCCACAGCCCTATTAATCGTTTTGTCGCTTGTCACGGTGGCCATGGCCCAGGGCGGGCCGGATCTGACGACGCCGAACATGCCCGGCAAAATCAAGCAGGCCATCCAAAAGAGCCTGGCCGACGACACGCATGCGGCCAACACCCGCAAAGTGATCAAGCCCGGTGAGGAGCCCGGCTTCCTCGGTATCCCAGGAGCCCCTCAAACCAATCTGTTGCTGGGGTTGATATGGGCGATCTGGGTCGGCTGGATTTTTTCGACGGTCGGAGCCTTCGGGGGCATCATGGCCGGGGTGGGGCACATCACCATCTTCGGCTTAGCCGATTATGCCAAGGCCTTCGGTAAGGGAAACCCGGTCAACAATCTGCTCACCGACTCGATTCGGGTTTCGAACCAGTGGCTGGTCGGATTCAGCGGGTTGATATCGTCATTCAACTACTACCGCATGGGCCGTCTGGTAGCCCCGTTGGGCGTTTGCCTGGCCATCGGCGGTGTAGGCGGTTCCTGGTTGGTGCCCGAGCTGACCGCCGGCAAGATCTCCCTGAAGGCCTATATCGGCTACTTCGGTCTTATCGTCTTTGTTCTCGGCTGTTTTCTCATCTATGAAATCACTCCCCGAGGGGCGGCCCGCAAGAAGGAAGCCAAGGCAGCGGCACAGGCTTTCGAAAAGGCGATCCGAGAAAAGACCGACACCTCGGACCAAGGGGTCAAGATCATCGAAGGCTCCTACAAGTTCATGTGGATCGCCGTGGCCTTAGTGGTGCTTTCGGCCCTATGGATCAATCTGCTAAATACGGCCCGGTGGGTTCCCTATGTGATGGTTCTGGTCGCCTGGGTGCTTACCTTCATGGTCGGTACCATTCGGTTTACCTTTTTCGGCCAGGAGTTTAAATTCCAGGCGTGGATCCCGATGGTAGGCGGCATTTTCATCGCTGCCATCGCTTCATTTCTCGGCGTCGGCGGCGGTTTTCTCTACGTGCCATTCCTGACCTCCGTGGCGGGGCTGCCCATGTTCCTGGTGGCCGGCACATCGGCTCTCTGCGTGCTGGTGGGAATGATCGTGTCGATCTTCTCATACATGGTGGGCAAGGGTGTCGTAGTGGCCTGGGGGTTGATCGGTGTGGAGCTGATCGGGATTTTCATCGGTTCGATGATCGGCCCGCGTACATCGAAATACATCCCGGAAAAGGTTTTGAAGATCATTTTCATCGTGCTGGCCTTCTATGTCGGCTTGCGCTATACGACCAAGGGATTCCTGGGGCACAGCATCGTACCGCCGTTCTGATCTGAGCCCAAGCCCTCCCATCGAAGACAAGCGGTTGCGGTCTGCTCTTCCAGGCGGACCGCAACCGCTTGTCATTAGCAGGCACGCATGGACCCGATCACCCCTTTCCTGAAAATCATTGATCCATTTCTCATCGCCCCGTTTCGGCTCTTCGACGATCCGCTTTTGGGCTGGTGGGCGGGAATGCTGGTGCTGGCTTTCTGGGCGGTCCTGCTTGGCGAGATCACCGTGGCCGTCGTCTTCCGGGTCAACCGCACCCACATCGCTGAGCAGTGGAAGGAGACGTCCTACTACCACGAACAGTCGCTCAAGGCCAAACAGTCCGGCGATGAATCCGCTTACGAGGGGATCAATAAGCTGGCTAACGAGGCTTACGGCAAATCCTTCTTTCTTTTCCTCGCCATGGGCATGGCCTCGATCTGGCCGGCGTTTTTTGCTGCGGCATGGCTGAACCTGCGCTTCGGGGAAGTCGCCCTTTTCCTGCCGCGGTGGCTCGGCGGCGCCGAACTGAGCTTCCTGGCCCCCTTCGTTCTTCTCTACCTGGCGGTTCGTGTCCTTTTTTCAAGGGCCAAACGGTTCATCCCGTTTCTGAGCCCGCCCTCGGTGGAACCCTCCTCCGGGGACAGACAAGAAGGCAACAGGTAAATTTAAAGCCGCCGCGATTTCCGGGAAAGCGCGTCCCTGTCTTACTCCCTGAGTGAAGCCGAGCGACGTGTGCGTCATCCACGAAGAGATGTGCATCCGACTGCGCGAAGCCGGCCACACCATCGGCTACCTGGTGTACCGACGCCTCCCCCGGGTCATCAAGCAGCGCCTGGTGGTGCACCGCACCGAGCAG
>DQXI01000145.1 GCA_011042305.1 Desulfobacteraceae bacterium | reverse complement strand
CCTGGTCGCCGACGCGGATCGTCTCCTGGTCGCTGACGATCATGTCCATGGCGTTATCCAAGCCGTACTCGGCCTTGCGTTGGGCCATCTCCAGCCGGGCGGCCTCGTCCTGCTCCAGGGCCTCGAAGTCGATCACCGGCGGTTCATGCACCGGCAGGCGCACCCGGGGGGAATCGGATGTGGACGGGGAGGGCGGCGGAAGCGCGGTTTCGCGCAAGCCCCTTACCATCACCAGGGCGAGCAGCGCCACCAACGCCAAAGCGAAAAACCAGGGCTTGGCCGAGCGGCGGCCGGCCGGATCTCGATGGACATCGCTCATGGGGCGTGACCCTTTTTCGGTTAGATCGTTTCCGTATTCCGCTGGGCGCGCTGTTCCAGATGGATGTCGCTTTGCCCCGGCACCATCTGGGCTACCCCCTCGATGCTGATACTGATGTCGCGGCGCTGCTCCAGATCGAGCAGTTCCCGACGCTTGCGGTTGAGCAGGTAATGGGCCACCGGCACCGGCACCTGGCAGCGGGCCGCGGCAATATCCCCCTTGAGCGTCTTGAGGCTCAATTCGCGCAAGAAGGCCACGGCGAGGGTTTCCACCGTGGGGGTCAACCCGCGCCCGTTGCAGTGGGGGCAGGTGGTATAACCGCCGAAAACGATGGACGGCCGCAGGCGCTGCCGGCTCATCTCCATCAGGCCGAACTTGGAGATGCGGCCCACGCGGGTGCGGGCCTTGTCGATTTTCAGATGTTCCTTCAGGGCACGCTCCACAGCGTTGCGGTGCTTGGTTTCGCGCATGTCGATGAAATCCAGGACGATCAACCCGCCCAGGTCCCGCAGGCGCAGCTGGCGGGCGATCTCCTCGGCGGCCTCCAGGTTGGTCTGCAGGGCGGTCTCTTCGATGGAGCGCTGCTGGGTGGCCTTGCCCGAGTTGACGTCGATGGCCACCAGGGCCTCGGTCTGGTCAATGACGATGGAGCCGCCGGATTTCAGCGAAACGCGGCTTTCGAACACCGAGGCGATCTGCTCCTCGAGCTGGAACTTGGTAAACAGCGGCTTGGCACCCTTGTAGAGCTTGACGCTCTGGGTCTGCTTGGGTGCGATCATCTGCATGAACTTGCGCGTTTCCTGGTAAACGTTGGGATCATCGATCATCACTTCGTCCACGTCCGGGGTGAAGTAGTCGCGCAGGGAGCGCAAGACCAGGTTGCGCTCCTTGTAGAGCAGCGAAGGCGTCGGCACCTTCATCACCATGTCCTTGATGCTGCGCCACAGCCGCATCAGGGTGTTGAAATCCTTGGTGATGGATGTCTTGGTGCACCCCTCGCCGGCCGTGCGCAAAATGATGCCGAAATTTTCCGGCAGCTTGAGGCTGGCGATGATCTCCTTGAGGCGGGCGCGCTCCTCCTCGGACTCGATTTTGCGCGAGATGCCACGGCTGTCGCTGCCGGGCATGAGAACCACAAAGCGCCCCGGGAGGCTGATGTAGGTGGTCAGCATGGCCCCTTTCTTGTTGATGGGATCCTTTTCCACCTGCACCATGATCTCCTGGCCCTTGCGCACCAGGTGGCCGATGGCGTGGTCGCCTTCGCGGTGGGGTTGGTAGTAGTCGGGATGAATTTCCTGCAGCTGCAGGAAGCCGTGGCGCTCGGCGCCGTAGTCGACGAAGACGGCCTGAAGGCTCGGTTCAATGCGGACGATGACGCCCTTGTAGATGTTGCCGTGGGTGATCTCACGGGAGGCGCTTTCGATGTGAAATTCTTCCAGCTTGCTGTCGGTGACCTTGGCGATGCGGCACTCTTCGGTGTCGACGGCGTTGATCAGGATTTTGCTGCTCATGATATTTTCCTTAAATGGTTTTCAAGCGGTCGCCCGGAAGCATAATGGGATTGGCGCGTTCAAGTCAAACCCTTTGTGGGGGGAGATCGGATGGCAGGGGCGGTCCGTCTCCATCCAACGGGATCGGCGCCATCGGACGCTTGTTATTTGGCGGTCGTTATGGCATGAGAAGAGCCGATGCCGGCGCACTGGGTGCCGGTGGTTTTGTTTGGTTTTTTCGAAGGTTCCGGGTCGCCGCCCCAGCGGCACGCAGCAGCGGCGCACCGGCGGAGGGAATCGTTGACAATGGAAGAACGCTACAGCCCGCAAGACATCGAAGGCCGGTGGCAGCAACACTGGCAAGACCAGGGGCTCTTCAGGGTCGAGGCCGTCCCCGGGCGGCCAAAATACTACCTGTTGGAGATGTTTCCCTACCCATCGGGCAAGATTCACATGGGCCACGTGCGCAACTACACCATCGGTGACGTGGTGGCCCGTTACAAGCGCATGGCCGGCTTCAACGTGCTGCACCCCATGGGGTGGGACGCCTTCGGCATGCCGGCGGAAAACGCCGCCATCGCCAACAACACCCACCCGGCGCGCTGGACCTATGAGAATATCGCCGCCATGCGCGCCCAGCTCCAGCGCCTGGGTTTTTCCTACGACTGGGAGCGGGAGTTGGCCACCTGTCGGCCGGAGTACTACCGCTGGGAGCAGTGGCTGTTCATCCAGATGTACAAGCAGGGCATGGCCTACCGCAAGGAGTCGTACGTCAACTGGTGCGAGACCTGCACCACGGTCCTGGCCAACGAGCAGGTGGAGGCGGGGATGTGCTGGCGCTGCGGCCGGCCGGTGCGCCAGAAGAAGCTCGCCCAATGGTTCCTGCGCATCACCGACGAGGCGGAAGATCTTCTGCTGCACTGCGACCGCCTGCCGGGATGGCCCGAGAAGGTCCTGACGATGCAAAAGAACTGGATCGGCCGCAGCGAAGGGGCGGAAATCCAATTTGCCGTGGCCGACGCCGAGGCCACTATCACGGTTTTTACCACCCGGCCGGACACCCTCTTCGGCGCCACCTTCATGTGCCTGGCGCCCGAGCATCCCCTGGTGGCCGAGCTGTCGGCCGGCACCGACCAGGCCGACGCCGTGGCCGCTTTCGTCGAGCGCATCGCCCTGCAGGAACGCAGCGCCCGGGCACTGGAAACGTATGAAAAAGAGGGGGTCTTTCTCGGCCGCTACTGCATCAACCCGGCCAACGGCCGGCGCATGCCGATCTTTACGGCCAATTTCGCCCTGATGGAATACGGCACCGGGGCGGTGATGTCGGTGCCAGCCCACGACCAGCGCGACCTGGATTTCGCCCGCAAGTACGATCTGCCCGTGGTGGTGGTGGTCCAGCCGGAAGGCGAAGCGCTGGAGGCCGACGCTCTCGGCGAGGCCTACACCGGACCGGGCAAGATGGTCAACAGCGGCGCCTACGACGGGATGGACAACGAAGCGGTCAAGCAGGCCATCGTCGCCGATCTGGCCCGAAAGGGTCAGGCGCGGCCGACGGTCAGCTACCGGCTGCGCGACTGGGGCATCTCGCGCCAGCGTTACTGGGGCGCGCCGATTCCCATGATCCATTGCCCCCACTGCGGGATCGTTCCGGTGCCCGAAGACCAATTGCCCGTGGTGCTGCCCGAGGACGCCGACCTGCTCGAAGGTGGGCGCAGCCCCCTCGGCGCGCTGGAACGCTTCGTGAACACCCAGTGTCCCGTTTGCGGTAAACAGGCCCGCCGGGACACGGACACCATGGACACCTTCGTCGAGTCGTCCTGGTACTTCGAGCGCTACTGCAGCCCCCGCTACGAGCAAGGGATGTTCGATCCGGCCGCCGTGGCCTACTGGATGCCGGTGGATCAGTACATCGGCGGGGTGGAGCACGCGATATTGCACCTGCTCTATTCGCGTTACTTCACCCGGGTGCTGAAGCGCTTCGGCCTGGTGGGCTACAAGGAACCCTTTACCCGCCTGCTGACCCAGGGCATGGTGTGCAAGGAGACCCACCGCTGCCCGGCGCATGGCTTCCTCTTTCCCGAGGAAATCGACGAGGCGGGGTGCTGCCGGCGCTGCGGCCACCCCGCCGAAGTGGGGCGGGTGGAAAAGATGTCCAAGTCGAAGAAAAATGTCGTCGATCCCAACCTGCTCCTCGACCAGTACGGCGCCGACACCACGCGCCTGTTCTGCCTGTTCGCCGCCCCCCCCGAGCGCGACCTGGAATGGAGCGACCAGGGGGTGGAGGGCGCCTACCGTTTCCTGAACCGGGTTTGGCGCCTGGTGTACGCCTGGCAGGGGCGCATCCGCCATGCCGCCGCCTACGACGGGCCGCTGGCCGATCTCGACGAACCGCTGCGCGCCCTGTTCCAGAAAACGCACCAAACGATCCAGCGGGTCACCCACGACATCGAAAACCGTTTTCACTTCAACACGGCCATCAGCGCGGTGATGGAACTGGTGAACCAGCTGGGGAGTTTGTCCGCCGAAAACGAGGCCGCCGATTCACAGACCGACGCCGTGGTGCGGGCGGCGGTGGAGACGGTGGTGGTGCTGTTGTCGCCCATGGTGCCTCACATCTGCGAGGAACTGTGGCGCACTTTGGGGCAGACGCACAGCGTACTGGAAGCCCGATGGCCGCAGTGGCGCGCCGACGCCCTGGTGGTGGACACGGTCACCGTGGTGGTCCAGGTCAACGGAAAGCTGCGGGGCCGTTTCGAGGCGCCGGCCGGTACCGCCGAAGAAGAACTCAAGCGGATGGCCCTGGCCGATGCCAAGGTGGCGTCTTTCGTGGGGGACAAGCCGGTGCGCAAGATGATCGTGGTGCCGGACAAGCTGGTCAACATCGTCGTTTAGGCGGGAGGCGGGATGAAAAGGCGCGGCAGATGGCTGTTTGTCGGATTGATCGGCGTGGCCCTGGCGGCCGCTTCGTGCGGCTACCGGTTTGTCGGGGGGGAACCGTTGCCCGGCGGCATCCAGCGCATCTTTGTCCCCATGGCGCAAAACCGGACCGCCGAGAGTGGAATGGAGAGCGTGGTGACCAACGGACTGCGCCGGGAAATCATCCGCAGGGGCCTGGCGGTAAGCGCCGACCGGGCCGGGGCCGACGCGGCGCTGACAGCCGCTGTCATCCGGGCCTCCGGGGACACCATCACCCGCCAGACGACGGTCAGGGCGCTGGAACGGGAAGCGGTACTCACAGCGGTGGTGGTCTTTTCCACCGCCGACGGCACCCGCAGCCTGAGGATCACGACTTCGGAAACCTACGTGGTGGAACCGGATCCCGCCGCCACGGACCGCCAGCGGCGCCTGGCCCTGGAGCAGGCGGCAGAGCGGCTGGCGCAGAAGGTATTGAGCGATCTGTCAGCCGACTTTTAGCCGCCGGCAGGTAGGGGCCAAACGCGGGTTTGGCAAGGTGGGTGACCGGGCAGGATCTCGCGCCAGGGCCGGATGAACACCCCGCCGCTCGCGGAGCGTGCCAGCGCAAACGGCCGGCGGCCGGTGCGCGCCCAGAGGGCGTCGCCTTCCGGCGCCGGCCGGCACAGGAACCACGGCGGAGGGCGGGCTATTGCGAGGCGGCGTTGACCTGGCGGGCCAGGCGGGAAATCTTGCGGGCCGCCGCCCGCTTGTGAATCACGCCTTTTTTGGCCGCCTTGGCGATGGTGGATTGGGCCGCCCTGAGCTGAGACGCGGCTTCGGCCGGATTCTCCGCCGCTGCCGCGCGCACCGCCTTGGTGGCGTTCTTGACGCGGGTTTTAACCATCCGGTTGCGCAAACGCCGCTCCTGGCTCTGCCGTGCGCGCTTGATGGAAGACTTGTGATTGGCCACGGTGAAACACTCCTTTCGCCTGTCTTGGCAACTCGAATAATGGATCTGGCTCAAAACGCACTTGATAATGCAAACGGCGGTGCTTTGTCAAGAAAAAGAAGTTGACGGCATCACGGCGGATTGACGCTGGCCTGCCTTTTATTCTATACCGACCTTGGCCATCTTGCCGTTACCGTTTTTCGCCGTGTTTATGGAAGCGCCATGGAGGGCGAAACGGACGCTCGGTCCCAGCCGGCGACAGAGGAACCTTGGGGTGGGCAATCGACATAAATTATTGATGGCAGCCGTCCTGCTGGGACTGGCGCATCTGGCCCTGGTGATCGTTTTCGGCGACAAGGGAGTGGTCGAGCTGCACCGACAGCGGGCCGCCTACCAGCGCCAGGTGGCGGATAACCACCGCCTGGAGCGCCACAACCTGGCCCTGTTCCGCAAGATCCAGCGGTTGAAAAACGATCCGGCCTACATCGAGGCTTTGGCCCGGCAGCAGATGCTGGTGCGACCGGAGGAGATCGTCATCAGCCTGCCGTCGCCATCACCGGAGCCTTGAGCATGAGCGATACCGATCGCACTTTCTACACGGCCACCATGGCGAGGCTTTGCGCCGAACAGGGAAACTTGGCCCGGGCGGTGATGATCTACCGCTACCTGTTGCGCCAATCTCCCCAGCGGGAAGACCTGGCCCAGGCCCTGGCAGAGGCCGAAGCCCGTCTTGCGGCCCTGGATCCCTACGACATCGTGGACCAGGTCCGCTGCTGGGCCGAACTGACGTTGAAAAGCGGTCGAACCGCCGAGCTGGGCCGAATCGGGCGGCGACTGCGCCATCGGTCCGGCGCCGCCCGGACGACAACGGCTGACGAGGAGAAGCAATGACCCACACAACGGCGAGGCTATCGATGCAATGGAAGGTTTGGGCCGCCCTGGCCCTGCTGATGATCCTTTCGGGGTGCGCCACGTTGCAGGGAGGCGGGGCCAGCGCACCGGAGAAAACGCTAAAAAAATCGGATACCGGGCCGTTGCCTTCGGATTTCGGCGACATCCGGCTGCCCCGCGCCCTCAAGCCGGTCAAGGACCAGACCTTCTTTATGAACACCGGCGATTTTTCCGCCGGCGTGATTTCCCTGAGAGGGCGCGTGGACGGTCATTCGCTGGTGACTTTTTTCGAAAGCCAGATGCAAAAGGACAACTGGCGCATCGTCGGTTTCTTCAAGTCCCTTCGATCGCTGATGATGTTTTACAAGGAAAACCGCTGGTGCGTGATCAGCATCACCGAAAAAGACTTTTTCACCTACGTGGAGATCTGGGTGGCTCCCACCCTCCATCCCCTGGACGCCGGCCTGATCAACTGAACGGAAGGCGGGAGGGGGCGTTGCGCAGGGCGCCTCAATCGAGAGGAGCGACAGTAAATGACCGATTCACTGGACGGCAAGACCGTCGTGCTGGGCGTCACCGGCGGCATCGCGGCCTACAAGAGCGTTGAGCTGCTGCGCCTGATGCGCGGCGCCGGCGCCCGGGTACGGGTGGTGATGACCCGCAGCGCCACCCGCTTTGTCGGGCCCACGACCTTCGAAGCCCTTTCCGGCGACCCGGTGTGGCTGGAGATGTTTGACACCGGAGCGGATGCGGCCATGCGGCACATCGACTGGGCCCAGCAATCCGATGCGGTGGTGGTGGCGCCGGCCACCGCCAACATTCTCGCCAAGCTGGCCGGCGGCATCGCCGACGATTGCCTGAGCACCCTGCTGCTGGCGGCCACCTGCCCGGTCATGCTTTGCCCGGCGATGAACACCCACATGTTCGGCCACCCGGCCGTGGTCCGCAACCTGGCGCGACTGGAAGCCGACGGGCATTGCATCCTGCCTCCGGACAGCGGCGACCTGGCTTGCGGCACCGTGGGGCCGGGCCGCCTGCCGGATCCCGCCGTCATTTTCGACCGGCTCCTGGCCTTGCTGACGCCCAAGGACTACCGCGGCCGCCGGGTGCTGGTCACCGCCGGCCCCACCCGGGAACCGCTGGATCCAGTGCGCTTTCTGAGCAACCCGTCCTCCGGCCGCATGGGTTTTGCCCTGGCCCGGGCCGCGGAGCACCGGGGGGCGACGGTTACCCTGGTCAGCGGCCCCAGCAATCTGGCCGATCCCATCAATGTGGACACGATTCGCGTCACGACGGCGCAGGAAATGGCCGAAGCCGTCTGGCGCCGCGCCGCCGAGGCCGACATCGTGGTCAAGGCCGCGGCGGTTTCCGATTACCGGCCCGCCTCGACGGCCCCTCAGAAGATCAAGAAGGGAGCCGCTGACACGACGCTGGTTTTGACACGCACCCCGGACATCCTGCTGGAGCTGGGCCGTCGCAAGCAAGGCCCCCAGGTCCTGGTCGGCTTCGCCGCCGAAACCGAGCGGGTGGAAGCGTATGCCGCCGCCAAGCTCGAGGAAAAGAACCTGGACCTTATCGTCGCCAACCGCATCGGTACACCCGGGGCCGGGTTCGAGGCTGAAACCAACATTGTTTCCCTGTTCTACCGCGACGGCCGTCGCGAGGAAGTGGGATCCATGAGCAAAAAAGACCTGGCCCACCTGCTGCTCGACCGCGTTGCCGACCTGGCCGCCGGCGCCTGAGACCAATGCCCGCCGATCCGTTCGACCATCTTGTCCAGGAGGTGCAGCGGAGCCTGCGCTGGCTCGCCCGGTCCGGCTGGAGGGGATTCGATTGCAGCCCCGAGACCCTGGCGCGCCTCGAGGGCTGGTCGCAGGGGCCCAAGGCCGGCGCTGTTCCATCGCCGGAGGCAAAACGGCCAACAGACACCCGCGTCCAAACGGCGTCACCGGCCGTTCCCGCCGAAACCCTGGCGCGCATCCGCGAGGATCTGGGCGACTGCCAACGCTGCAAGCTGTGGCGCCAGCGCCGGCACATCGTTTTCGGCCAGGGCGATCCCCGGGCCCGCCTCGTTTTCGTCGGCGAGGGGCCCGGCTTCGATGAAGACCGGCAAGGGGAGCCTTTCGTGGGCGCCGCCGGGCAACTGCTCACCAAGATCATTCAAGCCATGGGGCTCTCGCGCGACCGGGTCTACATCTGCAATGTCATCAAGTGCCGGCCCCCGGGAAACCGGACCCCCGAGGCGGACGAAGTCGCCGCTTGCCTCCCGTTTCTCAGGCGCCAGCTCGAGGTCATCGCCCCCGAGTGCATCTGCGCCCTGGGGGCGGTGGCGGCCCGCACCCTGCTGGAAACCGACCTGCCCATCTCCAAGCTGCGCGGTCGTTTTCACACCTACCGGGGGATGGCTGTTATGCCCACCTTTCATCCGGCTTACTTGCTGCGCAACCCGGGACAAAAGCGGGCCGTCTGGGAGGATGCCCAGCAGATCATGGCCCGCTTGGGCCTGCCCCGTACGACCAGAGGCAATGCCTGATGATGGTCAGCCTTGATCCGGTCGGACGAACAGGCCGTCGGCGGCCGGCTCGATATTCACATCAGCATCGGCTTTAGCGGAGAATCGATACCGTCTTGACAGGCAGCCGGGCAGCGGGTAGGCTGCGCCAGCCTTTTTTGCCCCCCCAATGCATGAAAGGCAAGAACGCCGTAAAAGCCGCAACCCCATCAAAACGGATAGAAGGAGGCGACATGAAGAAGATTCTGCTGGTATGCATGGCTCTTTCACTGCTCTTGGGCGGTACGGCCATGGCCGAGATGAAGACCCTGCGCCTGGCGCTGGCATCAGACCCGGAGACCCTCGACATCCAACAGCAGCTCTCCGGCAACATGCTCGAGTTTTCCCACTGGGTCTTCGATCCGCTGGTCCGCTACGCCCAGGACATGTCGTTTGAGCCGCGCCTGGCCCACAAGTGGGAGCAGATCGATCCCCAGACCATGCGCTTCTACCTCGTCAAGGGGGTGAAGTTCCACTCGGGCAACCCTTTCACGGCCAAGGACGTGGTCTTCACCGTCAACCGCATGAAGCAGAGCGTGGACTTCAAGGGGCTCTTCGAGGCCTTCGAGACCCCGGTGATCGTGGACGACTACACCGTGGACATCAAGACCAACAAGCCCTATTCCCTCGTCTTGAACATGGCTACCTACATCTTCCCCCTGGACAGCGTTTTCTACACCGGCACCGACGACCGGGGCCAGCCCAAGGACGCCGTGGTGAAAGCGGGCTACTCCTTTGCCAACGAGACCCTGCCCAGCGGCACCGGCCCGTATCGCTGCACCTATCGTGAGCAGGGCGTGCGCATGGTCCTGGAGCGCAACCCCGACTACTGGGACAAGAGCTCCCCGGGCAACATCGGCAAGATCATCCTGACGCCCATCAAGGAGGAGGCCACCCGCGTGGCGGCGCTGCTCTCGGGGGACGTGGATTTCATCTACCCGGTGCCGCCCCAGGATTTCGAGCGGATTGAAAAGGATCCCAAGGTCAACCTGATCACCTACACCGGCGGGCGCATCATCACCGTGCAGATGAACCAGAACCGCCTCGAGGCCTTCAAGGACCCGCGGGTGCGCCAGGCGATCAACCTGGCCACCAACAACGTGGG
>DQXI01000193.1 GCA_011042305.1 Desulfobacteraceae bacterium | reverse complement strand
CTTCCCGGGTGATTTCGCTGCCGGTGTAGACGGTTTCGTTGGTCTGCTTGGTGGGGCGGACGAGCTTTTTCTCCGTTACCACCATTTCATCGAGGGTGACGGTGTCGCCGGCCATGGCCGGCGGACCGGCGATGAGCAGGGCCAGCAAGAGGCCCGGCGGCCCGAAGAGCCGCGTCCATCGTTGGCTGTGGCATTCCCACAGGTGCCGTGAGATTTGTTTTCGATTTGTCGGTTTGCCGTGTTTTTGCTGCATCTTGCTCCCCCTTTGTCTGTGGCATGGCCGCTTGAAGCGGGCGGTTATGCCTGCCGGCGGGCGCTCGCATTGACGCCGGGGAAGCTTCGGTGCTAACTTGCCTGTCGAAGCGTCCCTTGCCGGAGGCTTCACACCGAAGGCAGCCGACTCGTCCGTGCCGGGGCAGCGGCTGCCTTCACTTTTTTTTAAGTTCCAGGTTCAGGGCGCCTGGGGTGCTGTTCAAGGTTCCAAAAGAACAAAGGGACCAAAAGGACGAAAGGGACCCCAAGACCCAGTTTCCAATTTCAAGTTTCCAGTTTCCCTTCAGTTGACCGTCTCGAGCTGCTCGATGGCCGACAGGGCCGCCTTTTTCTGTCGCGGGAAACGGCTTGCCCTGCGGAAGGCCTGGCGGCTGGTTTCCAGGTCGTTGACCTGCCAGGCGGCGTAGCCGGCCATGAGCCAGGCCTGGCCGGCCGCCTCCTTGCTTTTGAGCGCCGTCTGGCGATACGCCTCGGCCGCCTCGGCGAAGCGGCGGGCGCTGTAAAGCAGATCCGCCCGGAGCAACCGCTTGGCGGGGTCGTCGGCCCAGTGGCGGTCCAGCAGCGCCAAGGCCTCGTCGTAGCGCCCTGCCTGGCGGTAGGCCGAGATCAGCTTTTCCAGCAACTTCGGGTCGTTTTTTTTCTTCAGCAGCCGGGCATACACCGGAGCGGCCTGGCCCGGGATATCCAGCTGCAGGTTCAAATCCGCCCAGAGCTGTTGCTCCGTTTCGGTCAGGGGCTGCAGGTAGCCGTAGACGGTCAAGGCTGCCAAGGCTTCGGCGTAGCGTCCGGCGGACAGCTCGACGTGGGTCAATGCCTTCCACCACCTGGCTTCCCCGGGGTTCTCATGAGCCAGTTGGCGCGCGTAGGCGCGGGCTTCCGGCGTCATCTTCAACCGCAGGTACAGGTGCAGGAGCATCTCCTGCCACTTGAGGCGCGCCTCGCCGCTGGCGTTCCGGGCCAACTGCCGCACCATCGGCAGGGCCCGGCGTGGCTTGCCGGCGGCCATCAGGGCATGCACGAAGTTTTCCCGCCACTGGGGCCTGATCTGCCGGGGATGGGCGGCAAAGAGCTGTTCGAAGACGGCGACGGCCTCGGCGTCGGCGCCGCCGAGCTGGTGCGATACGGCGGCAAAGTACAGATGCCGCGGATCTTTTTCCCCCGCAGCGGAGCGGTCGTAGGCGTTGGCGAAGGCACCGGCGGCGCGGTCATAGTCCCGGGTCTCGTAGCAGGCCTTGGCCAGGTTGAGCCAGGCGTCGGCGCGTTGGGGACGCCGGGCCACGACGCGCTGCAGCGCAGCCTTGGCCTTCGGGTAGTCTTCCTTGAGCAGGTACAGGTTGCCCAAGGCGAGATCGATCAACGGATGGCCTCGGCCCTCGGGATCCGCCTGGGCCTGGTCACCGGACGATTGCTGCTGGCGGCCAAAGGCGGTCAACTTGGCGATGGCGGCATCGTAGGCCTTGCGGTTCATCAAATCGTTGACCTCGCCCAGCACCCGCTGCGCCGGCAAGGGCAGGCCGTCGGCCATCTCCGCGGCCCCCGCGCACAACGGCCAAAGGAGGACGCCGAGGCTTGTCAGCGCCCAAAGGGCCAAGGTTGTCAACCGGTTGAATGGACGGTTAATCATCTTCTATTCCAACTCGAAGCGCACCGTGGTCTCGGCTTGAGCCCTCACCGGCACCCCACCCACCGTGCCCGGTTTGAAACGCCATTGCCGGACGCAGCGAACCACGTTGTCGTCAAAAACGCCCTCCGGCTCGGCTTCGACCACCTTCACCTTTTGCACTTTACCGCGCTCATCAACCTCGAAGCGTACCCTTACCCATCCTTCGATGCCCCGGTACTTGGCGCCGGCGGGATACACGGGGGAAATCCGCGACAGCGGGGTCAAAGGTTGATCCAACGCGGCGGCATCCACCATGGAGGGCGGCGCCGCGACATCGAAGGTTGAAATTTTCGCCGGCGGCGTCTCGGCCACCACCGGCCCGCCGCTGAGGTGCGGGTTGATCTTGAAGCTGAGCTTCAGGTCCGCCGGCGCCGGCTTGGCGATCTTGCCGGGCGGGGGCGGCACTGTCACCGGTTTGGTCGGCCGCGGTTCCGGCAGGCGGGCCAGGCGGTGTGCCACCGGGGGTTCCGGTCGCGGAAGGCGGATCACGTTGACCTGGGGGATCAACTTGTCGAATACCGGCCGCTCGTCGGGCGCATCCAGCAGGTAAGGCATCAGGCCGAACAGGCCCAAGTTGATAACCAAGGCGCCCAAAGCGGCCCCGAGCCAGGCCAAGGGACGGCGGGTGGGACCGAGGCGCCGGGTATCGGCGGGAAAGGCCATGGCGCCTACCGCCCCTCGGGCAAACTGGCGGCCAGCGACACGTTGGCTGCGCCGGCCATGCGGCAGCCGTCCATTACCTGGATCGCCGTGCCGGTGGCACTCTCTTTGTCGGCCACCACCACCACGGCGCCTTCGGGGTTTTCCGCCAGGGCACGCTCCACGTTGGCGCGCACCGCTCGGATGTCGATTTCACGGTGATCGAAAAAGATGCGATTGTCGGCGTCCACCGCGATCAGGATAGCCGTCCTGGCGTCGCCGACGGCGGTGGCGGCCGTGGGGCGCTGCACGGCGATGCCCGTCTCTTTGACGAAGCTGGTGGTCACCAGGAAAAAGATCAACAGGATGAACACCATGTCGATGAGCGGGGCCATGTTCAGTTCACGCACCGGCGTGCGCTGGCGGCGAGCGGCGGAAATGTTCAGCATGGCGTTCGGTCTCCGGTTCGTCTCACAAGTGCCGCGCCAGGTACAGCCCCATGGCGCTGAAGTGCTGTCTCAGGCGCCGGGCGCGCCGGTCGAAAAAGCCTTTCATGTAAAGGCCGGGAATGGCCACCAGGAGCCCGGTTTGGGTCGTGATGAGGGCTTCGGAAATTCCTCCGGCCATGGCCCGGGCGTTGCCGGTGCCAAAGACCGCCAGTACGTCGAAGGTGGCAATCATCCCGGTGACGGTGCCCAGCAGTCCCAGCAGCGGCGCGATGGCCGCCAGCACCCCGATGGCCGCCAGGTGCTCGGTGGAGCGGCGCTGGAGGCGAACCACGATTTCGTCGAGCACGTAGCGGTCCAATGCCTGCCGACCGGTGCGCTGGTGCAGGAATTCGGCCACCAGCCAGGCGGTGGCCCCCCGGTGGCGGCGCGGGTCCGGCAGGCGCCCCTCGGCCACGAGCCGCCGGGCAGCCAGCAAATCCAGGTCCCGGCGGCCGAGGCGCCGGAAGAACAGCGCCCGGTCGATGATCAGCAGCCACATGCCGAGACTCACCAGCACCAGGGGGACCATCACCGGCCCGCCGGTTTGCAGGTAGTCTTCCAGGCGAAGGAGGCTGTCTTGGAGAAATTCCAGCATCTTTCAGGCAACCGTATGGGTTGAATCACCACGGATTTCATTTTCTTCAAGCGTCAGCGGGCTTGTTTCGCCGCCGCCGTAACGGTCCACCAGGTTCACCAGGGCCACGGCCTTTTCCTCCATCTGGCTGATGCGATTTTCCACCGTGCGGCTCAGCAGGGTATGGGCCAGCATGAGGGGGATGGCCACCGCCAGGCCGAGCATGGTGGTCACCAGGGCCTCGGAGATCCCGCCGGACATCATGCGCGGGTCGCCGGTGCCGTGGAGGGTGATGACGTGAAAGGTGTCGATCATTCCCGTCACCGTGCCCAAAAGTCCCAGCAGCGGCGCGATGGCCGCCAGCAGCCCCAGGGTGGAGAGGAAGCGCTCCATGGGCGGGATCTCTTTCAAGATTGCTTCCTGCAAGGCGTTTTCCAGCTCTTCGCGCCGCTTGCGGCAGCACGCCAGGCCGGCCCGCAGCACCCGGGCCACCGGCTTGCCGTCGAGCCCCTGGAAGACCGTGGCGCGGTCGATGTCCCGCCGCTCGCGCATCAGGCCTTCGATGCGTTGCATCAGGGCGTCGGCGTTGGTGCGATGGCGCAGCAGGTGCGTTACCCGCTCCACCACGATAAGCCCCCCCAGGGCCAGCACCGCCAGGATGGGCCAGACGATGGGGCCGCCCTTGGGGATTTGCTGCCAGAGACTCAGGGCATGGGTGAGCTGGCGCAGAGCGGCGCCGCGGGAGATGTCCATGGGGACGGTGTCGCTTTCGCCGTCCAGGTAGGCGGCGATCCGCCTTTGGATCCGTCCCGGGGGCAGGTGGGAGAGGGCGAAAAGCTGGCGGCCGGCTGGCGCGTAGCTCAGGTAACCGATCTCCTCGCCCAGGCGGTAGGCGGCGGTGAAGTTGCCGATGGCCAGGATTTCCGCTTCGGCCGGCCGGCCGCTGCGATCGATGATGGCGCCCCGGCGTACCGTCACTTCCCCGGAGGTCTGGATGGCCGTTTCGAGCAGGTCGGCCATGCGCTCGAGGGCATCCATGTCCGGGAAACGGGACTGGCTGGCGATGGCCTGGAGGAAATCGGTGTCTTCATCGAGAAACGCCGTTTGCAAGTTCTGGGAAACCAGGGCGTCGATGTCCTTGGCGTTGATGCGCACCACCCCCACCAGCTCCCTGACCACGGCGTCGGTTTCCGACAACTTCTCGGTCAACTCGGCCTCTTGCCTCTCCAGGGCCCCGGCCTCGGCGCTCAGGGCCGCGATGGCCTCCTCGAGCCGGCGCATCCGGGCCTTCTGCTTCTTCACGGCGTTTTCGAGCCGCTGGCGGTCCGCCAGGATTCTGGCCCTGCTTTCGGCCGCGGCGGCTTCGGCGGCCTTTTTTTCCGCCGCCGCCTTTTGTGCCAGGGCCTCCCGGGCCTGGCGGGCTTCGATCTGGATTTGGCGCATGTCCTGGGCCGCCAGGGACGCAGGCGTCATCCAGACGGCCAAGCCCAATGCAAGGATGATCGGAGCGATCCGCTTCATGGTTGCGCCAGCCTTCCCAGCGGCATGTCGAGGATCTCCACCGGCTGTCGCTTGGTGCCGATGGCGATGGCGGTGGTCAGGGCGCGGTTGGCTGCCTTGTCCAACGGCTCCCAGGTGTCCCGGGCGACGTTGTAAAAGCCGCCGGCTTGCCGATCGAGGCGCTGGTAGTAGAGGCCGAGGCGGCCCAGGCGAAAGATGTCGGCCAACAGGGGCTGGCCGTCCACGGTGACGGTTTCCTGGTAGACTTCGATGGTGTTGCCGTACTCGGCTTCCACCAGCAGCGCTTCGAAGACCTTGCGCAGCTTTTCACTGACGGCCACCGCCGGATCGTCCAGCAAGGCATCCAGTCGCGCCAGGCGCTGCTGCCGTTCGGCGGTGAGAAACGGCAAGTCCTGCTCAATGCGCTGGGCCAGTCGAGCCCGCAGCAGGTGGAGGAAGGGGGTTACCCGGTCAGTGATCTGGGCGATGGCATCGAGCTGGGCCTGCTTGGCCGCGACCCGGTCCCGGGCGGCCGCCACGCTTTCCGCCAGTGCTTTTTCCTGGGCCTCCAGGCGGGCCTGCTCCTGCTGAAGCTGCTCGTAGGCGGCTGTCATGCGCTCGCGGTCCGCACGCCACGCCGCCTCGGCCTGCTGGGTATCCCGCCGGATCTGGATCGCCTGCTGCACCGGCTGTTCCACCTGCCGCTGAACGTCGTCCTTTTCAGCCAGCGCCGCTGCCGGCAGCATCAGGGCGGCCAGGGTCAGGCCGGCAAACACTTTCCATGGGTGCTTCACCTTTGTCTCCCGTGTCTCAAAAAAAGAAAAAGCCTGGCAAGCCACAGGCGAAATTCATTTCACCCGAGACCTTCCAGGCCTTGTTCGACGCGCATTGCAACCCCGCCCTGGACGAGGCGGTACGAATTTTCTGAAATTTGTCGCCGTGGACGGTGCCTTCTGTACACCTCTTGATGACTTTCGGCGGCACGGTCGCAATTCGCCCATCCTTTGCCATGATTGTTTTGCCGCTGTCAAGGGGGCAACAAAAAAGCCCCTCGAACCGTTCTGAGGTTCAAGGGGCTGCACCCTGTTTTCTTGGCCCCGGCTTGGCAAACCCGACCGTTTCCCGCGGGCGGGCCGCAACATGCGTATCGACGGCAGGTCTTCTGGCTTGCCTGCCCGGCGGGCGGCCTTCCCGCCGCCCTTGAGAAGGCGGCAGTGGCCACATCCTGGCCCGCAACGGGTTCCGCATGCCATGGCGGCAATGCGGCAGGCTTACAGCGGCGGGACCGCTTCCGAATTGCACGGAATTCCCTCTTGGCCGTTCGGCACCGTCGAGTCTCTCTGGGATTAAAGAAAAACCGCGAAGCTGTCAAGGCGGTGTTCTCGGACCCGCCAACGTTCTGGGATTACTTCAAATGATTATTCCACCAGCACCAGGGCGCAAATCGGGGCGGAGGAGGGAAGGGCGTGGCTTTGATCTGGGCTGACCGGCGTGAACCCCCACCCGGCGGCGGCCGTGAGGCGGGCGACATCGATGCCGAAACCGGACATCGACGGCCGGGCGCAATCCGGGTGGCGGCAGGGGGCGCTGTGGGCAATGACGGCGCAATCGGGTTCCTTCTCGCAGAAGAGCTGCTTGCAGGAGCCGCCGGCAAAGGCCATGGCGCTGGCATGGCCCATGGCCGCCGCCTGTCTTTCCACGGCGGCGGCGATGCAATGGAGTCGGCGAAAATGATCTTCGCAACGGCCGGCGCACAGCAGCGAGGTGGGCACTTGGATCTTGATGACCAGGGCGCTCTGGAAACCTTTTAGCCAGGAGCGGAAGGCGTCCGGTCCGGCAACGTGGGGTGGGCAGCCGGCCGACTGGCCGTAAAACGGGCAGGCGGCCGGCGTGCAGTGCCTGGCGAGTGTTTCGTCAACGATGATCGACGCGGCGGTTACCGCCGCCGCGTCGCTGGCGCCTAGGTCACGGGCAAACCGGACCAGGGCTTCGTTGTCCATCCTACTTGCCGGCCATCATAGCGGCGATGTCATCTTCTACCGTGCCGATGGGCTTGATGTCGAACTTGTCCACCAGCACCTGGGCCACGTTGGGCGACAGGAAAGCAGGCAGGGTGGGCCCCAGGCGGATTCCCTTGACGCCGAGAGCCAGCAGGGCCAGCAGCACGGCCACGGCCTTTTGCTCGTACCAGGAGATATCGTAGGAGATCGGAAGGTCGTTGATGTCGTTCAGGCCAAAGGCTTCCTTGAGCTTCATGGCGATGACGGCCAGCGAGTAGCTGTCGTTGCATTGCCCGGCGTCCAGCACCCGGGGGATGCCCCCGATGTCGCCCAAGTTGAGCTTGTTGTAGCGGTACTTGGCGCATCCGGCGGTGAGAATCACCGTGTCCTCGGGCAGCTTCTCGGCCACTTCGGTGTAGTAGCTGCGCGATTTCTGGCGGCCGTCGCAGCCGGCCATGACAACGAAGCGTTTGATGGCGCCGGACTTCACCGCCTCGATCACCTTGTCTGCCAGGGCCAGGACCTGGTTGCGGGCGAAACCGCCCACGATGGTGCCGGTTTCGATCTCGGTGGGCGGCGGGCAGGTCTTGGCTTTTTGGATGAGGGCTGAAAAGTCCTTTTGGCCGCCGGCCGGCCGGTCGGGGATATGGGTGGCGCCGACATAGGAGACCACGCCGGTGGTGTAGAGCCGGTCGAGGTAGGTGTTGTCTTTTCTCAGCGGCACCAGGCAGTTGGTGGTGAGCAGAACCGGTCCGTTGAACGACTCGAACTCCTTGTTCTGGTGCCACCAGGAAGAGCCGTAGTTGCCCACGAAGTGCTTGTATTTCTTGAAGGCCGGGTAGTAGTTGGCCGGCAGCATCTCTCCGTGGGTGTACACGTCCACGCCGGTGCCCTCGGTCTGCTCCAGCAACTCGGCCATGTCCTTGAGATCGTGGCCGCTGATGAGGATGCCCGGGTTCTTGCCCACACCGATGTTTACCTGGCTGATTTCCGGATGACCGTAGGTGGCGGTGTTGGCTTCATCGAGCAGGGCCATGGTTTTCACGGCCATGTCGCCGGCCTTCATCACCATGGCCACCATTTCGTCCACCGAGAGGTTTCGGGTGGTGGAGGCCAGGGCCTCCATGAGAAAGCCGTTGATCTCGTCTTTTTCGTAGCCGAGGATCGCGGCGTGGTCAGCGTAGGCGGCAATGCCCTTGAGGCCGATGGTCAGCAGCTCGCGCAACGATCGCACATCCTCGTTCCCGGTGGCGGTGACGCGCACCTCGTCCGACAGGGCCTTGTCCAGGATCGCCTGGCGATCGGTGGCGGCCCAGGTGGCGCAGTCGGGCAGGTCACCGGAAACGGCGCCGGCTTTGGCCTTGACGGCATCACGGACCTTCAGGCCTTCCCGGATCCGGTCGACGATCACGTCGTCGTTCCAGGCCACGTTGGTGATGGTGGTAAACAGGGCCTTGGCGATGAAATGAGCCGCCTCCTTGTCCACCGTGCCCTCCTGCTTGAGCCTTTCCCCGTAGATGCTGATCCCCTTGCACACGTAGATCAGCAGGTCCTGCAGGTCGGCGGTCTCCTCGGGTTTGCCGCAGACCCCCTTGATGGTGCAACCTTGGTTCTTGGCGGTTTCCTGGCATTGAAAACAAAACATGATCGGTCTCCTTTCGTTGGTTGTTGGCCGTTGGTCAGTTGTCGTTTGTCTCTGCGTTTTTCAACACGGCCGCCGGATGGCGCTTCCCAGGCGGCGGTTCAGAGTGCGCAGCAGGTCGGCCAGGTCACGGTCGTGTTCGCGGGCCACATCGGCAAGCGTGTGGAAATCCGCCACCGGGCAGCCGACGCACATCAGCCCGAGGTCGATGAAGGCTTTGACCGCTTCCGGATGGCAGTCCAGAAAATCCTTGACGATGGTATTGGGGCTTACGAGTTCTGGCATCAACGGGTTCCTTGGCAATGGTGACGCGGTATTCATATGCGTCCGTGATCTTGACTCGGAAAATAGAGGAAAAATAATGGCCGGTCTTTGCGCCGGCGCAACCAGCGAAAGGTTTTTTTGACCGCTATAAGGTGACGCTCTTTTTGCCGCCGAAGTAGCGCATGAACTGGGCCCGTTCGTAGACGGCCGCATCGGTGCTCTTGTCCTGGCTCAACTTGCCCTTGAAGTCGGCCAGGTTGCGGAAACGCTTGCCCGCCATCCAGGCTTCGAGCCCTTCGCGCAGGGTTTTGATGTGCCCGGGGCCGTTTTTGTACAAGCTGGAAACCGTCTGTACCGCATCGGCGCCGGCCAGCAGCAGCTTGGCCACGGCCGCCGCATCGTGGACCCCGGTGGAAGCCGCCAGTTGGCAACCGACCTTGTTGGCCATGATGGCGATCCAGCGCAGCGGCAAGGCCAGGTCCGCCGGCGTGCTGAAGACGAAAGAGGGCTTGACCTCCAATTTTTCGATGTCGATGTCCGGGCTGAAGAAGCGGTTGAACAGGACCAGGGACTTGATCCCGCTTTGCGACAGGCGTTGGATCATTTGACCCAGGTTGGTGAAGTAGGGGCTGATCTTGAGGGCCACCGGGATCTTGACGGCCTCGGTGACCTTTTCAACGATGCTGAAGTAGAGGGCCTCCTTCTCTTCGGCCGAGTGCTCGAAGTCCGTGGGTGGAAAGAACATGTTCAGCTCCAGGGCGTCGGCCCCGGCCCGCTCGATGTGCCGGGCGAAGGCGAGCCATTCCACCGAGTGGAAGAAGCAGTTGATACTGGCGATCACCGGGATGTCCACCGCCGCCTTGCAGCCTTCGATCAGGGCGATGTATTTTTTCAGGTTCTCTTCCCGGATCAGGTAATCGTAGTACTCGATGGGGCTCATTTGCCCGTTGTGTTCAAAATAGGGCGGCGCTCCAGGCACCTCCTTGAATTCCTTCATGAAATCGGCATACTCGTAGTGAATCTCCTCCTCGAAGATCGACTTGAGAACCACCGCACCGGCCCCGCTGTCAGCCAGGGCCTTAACCTTGTCTACCGAGCCGGTAAGCCCCGAGCTGCCGGCGATGATGGGGTTGCCCAGCTTCAGCCCCATGTAGCTGGTCGTCAGGTCCATGCCTGCCTCCTTTCGGTGTTTGTTATCGGTTATCGGTTAT
>DQXI01000113.1 GCA_011042305.1 Desulfobacteraceae bacterium | reverse complement strand
TGTTATCGGTTATCTGTTATCGGTGTTTTGATTTTTTACTGGCACCTATTACCTGATAACCGATAACTTAACCGATAACTGATAACCGATAACCGATAACTAATAACCGATAACCGATAGTTGATAAATTTCCCCTACGCCTGACGATGAACCCTCGGGCGTCGGCCGCGAGCCAGGGCTTCGATGGCGTCGTAGATGCGCACCGCCACCATGGCCGCCACCAAACGTGGCACGTAGAGCCAGAAGACGCCGATACCCAGGGGCAAAAAGAGCAGCGGGTCCTCCACCATGGAGTGGTTGATGCCGATGGACACGTGCAGGCGTTCGATCTCGTAGTGCTCGAAGCTGCCGGCGCGAAACTCCTCCACGATGACCGCCGCCCCGTAGGTGACCCCAAAGAGCACCGCCGACAGCCACAGCACTCCGACGTTCTGGCTCAGGCCCAACATGGCCAGCACCGGCCGCAGCCATCGTACCAGGTGGGAAATCAGGTCGAAGCGCCGCAGCCATGCCAGAACGATCATGATGCTCATCACGATCCACAGAATCTTGAGGCTCAACCACGCCGCGGCGACGAACCATTCACCCAGCATCACGGCCAGCTCGGGCCGCACCGCGCCAACCGCCGGCGCCGCCGCCACCGGATCGGTGCCGGTGTTGAGGAAGCAACTGCACAGCGTCACGGTGACGACGGCGGCTGAAAGGCGCACCACCGTGGCCTTGCCGAGGTGAAACCCCGACCTGGCCTGGATGATGCCTTCCTGGATCAGCATGTGCGAAATCAACACGAAAATGGCCACCAGCGTCATCTGCGCCTGGGTCAGCGGCAGCACCGCCAATGACGCCACCGCGGCGTAAACCCCGGCCAGGGCCCCGGCCACGATGGGAAAGGCCGCGATGCTCGGCAGCCCCATGAAGCCCATCAGCGGGGCGAGCAAGCCGTCCAGGTACCCCAGAATGCCGCTGTACTCGAGCAGGGCGGTAAGCAGCGAAATCGGCAGGATCAGCTTCAGCACCCACAGGAAGCTGCGCCAGCCCTTGGCCAAACCTTCCCTGAATCCTTCAACGATGTGTTGTTGCCATCGAGACATGATGCAATTTTTCAAGAAAAGATAAATTCCCAGGCATTTTCAAAATATTAAAGAATCCGCCCTCTGGGGGCGGATTCTTTAATTTCCCCGTGCCGAAAGCAGGACACCAGGTGGTCATTGACCATGCCCACGGCCTGCATCAGGGCGTAGCAGATGGTGGGGCCCACGAAGGCGAAGCCCCGCTGCTTCAAATCGCGGCTCATGGCCCTGGAGGCGGCGGTCTCGGTGGGCACCTCGTCCATGGTGCGCCAGGCGTTGTGCACCGTGCGCCCTTCCACGAAGCGCCACAGGTACGCATCCAGGCTGCCGAAGGCCGCCTGCACTGCCAGGCAGGCCCGGGCGTTGGCCACGGCGGCCTCGATCTTGCGTCGGTTGCGCACGATGCCGGCATCGGCCATGAGGGCGTCGATCTTCTCCCGCCCGTAACGAGCCATCTTCTCCGGATCGAAATCGTCGAAGGCCCGGCGGTAGTTGCCGCGCTTTTTCAAGATAGTCAGCCAGCTCAGGCCGGCCTGGGCCCCGTCCAGGATGAGGGCCTCGAAGAGGCGCCGGTCGTCGTGCAGGGGAACTCCCCACTCCTCGTCATGGTAGCGGATATACAAGGGATCGTCTCCGGGCCAGGGGCAGCGCACCGGAGACGATGGATCCAGCAGCGGTTTCAAGTGGAAAGAGTCTCGATGAGCACGCCCAGGTAGAAACGGGCGTGACTGATGGGTGCCGCCATGTTGGCCCGGTGGTTGGCCAGGATGCCGCTCAGGCTGGCATTGGTAACCACGATGGGATCGATCTCGATGGCATGGTGACACGACTCGATGGCATGGTGCAGCACCCCGAGACCGCGGCGCGCTTCGAGGGTGACGTAGAAATCCTTTTCCACGGCGTGCAGGATTTCGTACAGGGCGCTGGCCACCCCCTTGGCATAGAAGAAGTAGTCGTCGGCGGCGAAAAAGCTCACTTCCGATCCGTCCGCTTCCTTGGCCTTGACGAGGTTCTCGTCGCAACTGCCAAGCAGGTCCTCGTAGGCCGCCAGCAGGGGGATCAGGCTGTCGGTGCGTGTCCAGAAGCGGGCACCGCCGCGCTCGAGCCGGTCGCGGTAGGCGGCCAACTCCTTCAGGCCCTCCTTGTACTTGCCCTCCGGGGAAGGGAACCAGTACTTGTCGGCCGACACCATGAACCAGTTCATGGCGTTTTCCAGGTTCTTGTCGAAGGCTTCGGTGCTGCCGGCCCGGGAAACGCGCTCGGCCAAGATCACGGCAGTGCGCCGGGTGACCTCCAGGACCCCGAGCTGAAAGTTGTTCACGTTGTCGGTGAAGTTGAGGATATCATTGGGCCGCCAGCCCCAGAAGCGGTCGTGGAGCTCATGCGCCATCGGCTTGATGACGGCATCGACGAAAGCCACGCCCGGCACCTGCGGCGCCGAGGGGGCCGCGCCGTGACCGGCCGAGGCATAGGCGTCATGCCCGCTTGGGGCGGCATGGCTGCTGGGCGTGCCGTGATCCGCCTGGGGCGTGTGCCCGCCCGGTGCCGCGTGGCCGGAAGCAACGGTTGAAGAGGTGCCATGGCTCCTCGATCCTGCCGGCACCTTGGCCACGGGCGCATGGAAATCTGGGGCGACAGCAGCGCCGGAGCCGCCGTGAGCGCCCTGCCCTGCCTGATCCGCCGCGGTATCGTGGGGCGTGACGCCGCCGTGGAGGCTCTCTTCCGGCTGGGCAGCCGAAGCGCCGTGTTCCGTGGCGCTCCCGTGCTGAGCCGAAGCCCCGCCAGCACTCGAGGCACCATGGACTGCCGTTTCTGCGCCGCTGGCCCCGGGCAGCGTGTCCGTGGTGGAATGCGTCGGCCCGCCGGCCAGCTCCGGGTCGGCGGAAAAAAAGCCGGCCACCGTGGCGACGACCCACAGGATCGCCAGCCCCAGCAGGACCACAACGACGATCCGCTTTATGGCAAAACGTTTGAAATCCTGCGGATCCGGTCCCGTTCCGTTATCCATTGGTTCTTCCATGGCGAAATATTCTCTCTTTCAGGTTGGTGGCCCATCTCATGCCGCTTAAGTTTACCACGAAAATCCGAGCAACGGAAACCGTCCTTCATCTCTTTATTTCCCCGGCCCCGGTATCCGCCAAGGATAAAAATCGAATTGCCGCCGCCGTTCTGGCCTTGGCGCTTTACCCGGCGCGGCGCAGCTTGCGGATGTCGCCGATGCGGATGGTCACGTTCCGGCTGTCGAAGTACTCGGCCAAGGGGATGAGGTACTTGCGCGACACACCGGTCATTTCCTTGAATTGAGGGGTGGAGATCTCGCCGTTGGCCTTGAGGAAATCCACCAGGCGCGCCTTGAGCGCATCGATGGCCCGGCGCTCGAAGTAGAGGTCTTCCTTCACCTTGACCAGCTCGCCGGCGTTGACCAGGAGCTGCAGCACGTCCTTTGCCTGGTTGGCGGGAACGCCGGCGTCGCTGTACAGCTCCTTGAAATAAGGCGGCTGCAAGCCGCCGCGGCGATACGCGTCGAGAAACCGCGCCTGGAGGACGGTCTGGTCCGCGGCCAGCGACACCCGGTGGTCGGCCAGGCGCACCGCCTCTTCCTCCACCACCAGGCTGCCGTCCTTGACCATCTGGTTGAGCACCAGGGTAAAGAGCTTGGTCCGCGCCCCGCGGGGAAACCTGCCCTTGAGTTCCTCCTTGGGCATCCCCGCCTTCAAGGGGTTGTCCCGGTGGTACTTGTCCAGGGCTTCCCGGCACTGCTGCTTGAGCCGCTCGAAGGTATCGCCGTGGAGGTAGATCTGTGCCTCCCGGTCGATCACCAGGGCCGTGCGCCGGGTCATGAGCTGTTGGAGCACCTGCTGCAGAGTCTTGTCGGGCAGGTTGGTCATCAACCGCAGGTGGCTGAAGGAGACGCCCTTGACATCCGCGTCGGCCAAGAGCCGGGCCACCACCTGCTCCGGGGTGCCGTCCTGCAGCACGGCCAGCGCCTTGATCACCTCGGGCCGATGGCGCTTGTGCTTGGGGGGAATCGGGTTGAGCACCTTGCCGCCGCCGATGGTGCGCACCGGCGAATAGCTGCGCAGCACGTAGCGGTCGTCCTTGACCAGGGCCACCGGTGTGTCCAGGCGCAACTGGGCCGGCGCCGTCTGGCCCGGTTCGATCTCATCACGGTCCAGCAGCACCAGGACTCCCAGCACCTCGCTGGTGCCGGTGTGAAAGCGCATCCGGGTGCGGTTCTTGGCGGCCTTCTTGTTGCTCGGCAGATAGTGCAGGGACACATCGACCATGAAGCTGGTCACCAGGGCCCCCGGCGAAGAAATCACCTCCCCGCGTTCCACCGCCGATTTTTCCAGCCCCTGGAAATTGATGGCGGTGCGCTGGCCCACCAGGGCTTCCTCCACCGCCGTGTTGTGCACCTGGATGCCGCGCACCTTGCTCGTGAGCCCCGAAGGGTAGAGCATCACCGGGTCGCCCACGCGCACCCGGCCGCCGCTCAAGGTGCCGGTGATCACCGTGCCGAACCCTTTCATGGTGAACACCCGGTCCACCGGCAGGCGAAACAACCCGGCGGGCTCCCGCGAGGGGACCTTGGCCGCCAGGGTGTCCAAGGTGGCCAGAAACGCCTCGATCCCCTCGCCGGTAACCGATGAAACCGGGATGATGGGCGCATCTTCGAGAAACGTGCCGGCGAGAAAGTCCTTCACGTCCTCCATGGCCAGCTCGAGAAACTCCTCGTCCACCATGTCGATCTTGGTCAAGGCCACAAACCCGTGGCGCACCCCCAGCAGGGTGCAGATTTCCATGTGCTCCCGGGTCTGGGGCATCACCCCTTCGTCGGCGGCGATGACCAGCACCACGATGTCGATCCCCGTGGCCCCGGCCACCATGTTCTTGACGAACTTTTCGTGGCCGGGCACGTCCACGACGCCCAGGCGCAGGCCGCTGGGCAGCTCCAGGGCCGTGAACCCGAGCTCGATGGTGATGCCGCGAAGCTGCTCCTCCTTGAGGCGGTCGGTGTTGACGCCGGTCAAGGCCTTGATCAACGACGTCTTGCCGTGGTCGATGTGGCCGGCGGTGCCAAGAACGATACGTTTCATGAGGATGATTTCGGCTCCCGCTCCTTGGCCTGGCGCTTGTGCCGCCAGGCTTCGGTGATGTAGGCCATGCCCACGAGAAAAATCGCCAGGCCGGCGACATGGGGAATACCGGCCTGGGGGTAGAAAAAGCGCAGGATCACCACGGCGAAGACGATCCCGAGCACGGCGCGAATGGCAAAGAGTTGATAAGCGGTCAAGATCCGGTCCTTAAAAAAGTTGGCTTAAATTCAATATATTACTCAAAAAGCCGCAAATAATCTTACTCCATGAGCATCTCGCCGGTCAATACCTGCCACCGGCCTGCGCAGGGTTGGGATAAAGCAGGGGACCGGTTGCCTTCGGCAAGATACCGGGTTTCAGTTTGAAAGCTGGTGTCAGGGCGATGGATTACCCGCAGCGCGGCAATCATCATTCAGGTCCGGGGAGGCCGCCGGAGGACGGCAACCCGGCGGCCAGAATCGCCGAGGCCAAGGCCAGGTCCTCGGAGGTAGTCACCTTGAGATTGAAGCGCGACCCCTCGATGCAATGCACCTGTCCGCCGGCCGTCTCCACCAGGGCCGCATCGTCGGTGGCCCGCAGGCCCGATGTCTTGGCCGCCTGGAGGGCTTGGCGAAAAAGGCCCAGTCGGAACGCCTGGGGCGTCTGGGCCAGGCGCAGGGACTCACGCGCCGGCGAGCCAACGATGACGTCCCGGGCATCGACCCGCTTGACCGTCTCGGTCACCGGCATCACCGGGATACACGCCCCCCACTGCACCGCCCCCCGGATCAGGCGCCGGATCAGCCCCGGGAAGGCAAACGGCCGCACCCCGTCGTGGATCAAGACCACGGCTTCGTCGCCCAGATCCGCCAGGGCCCGGATCCCGTTTTCCACCGACGCCTGGCGCTCCGCCCCGCCGGCCACCAACGTGACCGGAATCCGCCCCCCGATCTCCGCAAAAATCCGCCGCCCGCCGCCCGCTTCAACGTCTGCGGGCGGCAGCACCAGCAGGATGCGCCCGATCTCTTCAACAGCCTGGAAAGCGGCCAGGGTGTGGGCCAGGATGGGCCGGCCGTCCAGTTCCAGGTACTGCTTGGCCACGGCGGCTCCCATGCGGGTGCCCCTGCCGCCGGCCGCTATGACGGCGGCCACGACTGGCGCTGCGTTTTGGTAAGGCAGGGAAGGCAAAGGTTCAGGGCTCATGATTGAAAGGGAGCCAAACGGCAAAAATGACAAAAGGAGCCGTAAAAACCGAGTTTAAAGTATCCGGTTTCAAAACAACCGGTCGGATATCAGCGAAGATACGCCAGGGTCTTGGGCAGGGGGATTCCCTTGCCCATGGAATCTTCGCCGTAATTGACCGAAGCCAAGACCTCGATGTCCGCCAGGGCGCGCGCATCGCCCTCGAAGGTCACCCGGGTGATGCCTTCCTTGTTGATCTTGCCGCCGGCCCACTGCAGGTCGAGAACGCTGCTGGCATCGAAGCGGTCCTCGCCCACCACCAGTTCCACCTGGCCGCCGTAGTGCTGCACGATCTTGGCCACCAGGAGGCTGGGCCGGCTGTGAAAGCCGAGCTTTTGCGGGATGCCCACCTCGATGCGGCCGCGTTCGATGTTCTCGTTCATGATCTCCTGGGCCAGGCGCCTGCCGTCGTTCAGGTAGAAGCAGACCCAGTAGAGCCCGTAGTTGATGGTGCAATCCAGGAGCCGTCCCGGATCCACCAGCGACGCCAGGCGATCCTGCACCTGCTTGTAGATCGACTTGTAGCCAGCCTCGTGCAGGTGGCGCTCGTAGAAATGCAGCAGGCGGCCGATCATCTGCAGCAGGTGAAAAACCACGGAAAAATGACCGCGCAAGGCCTTGAGCTTGCGGTCGCCGAAGCGGTAGCCGCCGTGGATGACGTAGGTGTCGAAGGAGGACTGCAGGTTGTGCACCAGCATCTCGAAGCGCCGGATCTCCACCTCGTTGACCTTAACGGGCACCAGGCGTCGGATTTCTTCCATGTCCACCGGCCCGAAAATTCCCAGCGAATCAAAATTACGCGTGATATCGATCAGCTCGCTGGCGATCTTGATAATGTTCTTCTTCTGCTGGTCCTTGTTGGTGTCATAGATGTCGTAGGCCAGCTGCTCGCCGGTGGACACCCCCGGGAAATCGGCCATGCTGAATTCGTCGGCAGGAATGGGGATTTCGAGCCGCCGGGCCTCGGCCAGGATCGCCGGCGCCAGCTTGATCAGGGACGAACGCAGAAAGTGGAGCGTCCGGATCCCCTGGGCCTCGAAGGACTCGCTTTCCTTGAGGTCGTAGAAAATCAGCCGATTACTGATATGGGTCTGGCAATAGCCCCCCAGGCTCAGGTGGCGCACCGCGGCCGCCAGCTCGCGGTAGAAGTACCAGTCCGAGTTGTTCTTGGCGCCGTGAAAATCGAGAAAATCCTCCAGCACCTGGGAAGAGCCGATCAGCGTGGAAAACAGTTTCTTGGTAAAAAGATACTTGGGCGAGTCGAAACGGGCAACAAACTTGCAACACTTCAAATAGTCATGGGAGAAGATGTGCACCTTCTCGGCAAAGGAAATGTCACACACCAGGCGTTCGAACTGCATGTAACCCCCAGCTACATCATGTCGTTCCGGGTGTCGGCGATGGCCTGATCCAGCTTGGCCTGCAACTGGGGCGGCAACCCCTCGATGTCCACGTTGAGGAAACCGCGCACGATGGTGGAAACGGCCGTTTCCTCGTCCAGGCCGCGGGCCATGAGGTACTCGATCTCGCCCCGGTCGATCTTGCCCACCGCCGCCTCGTGGCTCATCTCGACGCCGGGCACGTGGCCGGTGAGTTCCGGAATGGCCTGCATCAAACCGTCGTTGAGGATCAGCCCCTTGCACTCCAGGTGGGCCTTGATGCCGGCCGCCTTGCCCACCAGGTCCCCCCGGGCGATGATGTCGCCGCCGCAGGTGATGGCCCGGGAAATGATCTCGGCCCGGGTTTCCGGCGCCTCCAGCACGATGCGCGAGCCCACGTCCAGGTGGCTGCCGCGGGTGGCCACCAGGATGCTGTTGAAACGGCCCACCGCGCCCGGGCCCTTCAGGTAGGTGGTGGGAAACATCTGCAGGGTGCCCAGCGGGCGCAGGGAGATGTAGTTGGAGACCAGCACCCCGCCCTGCTCCACCACGGTGACCGAACGGGGCCGCACATCGACCTTTTCACCCCAGTCGTGAATCATGGTGAAGGTGAGTCGGGCGCCCTTCTTGACGTAGAACTCCGAAATGCCGATGTGCAGACCGGTGGTAAGGTGCGGGGCCGTGGCGCAGCCGGTGATGATGTGCAGGTCCGAGCCGGGCTCGGCGATCACCACGTTGTGCACGTTCTGGGCGAAGCCCTGCTTGGCGATGTAGAGACAGGACTGGACCGGGTGGTCCAACTTTACCCCGGCTTCGGCCCGAATGAAGTACCCCTCGTGGGGCAGCTTGCGGCTGTGGGTTGTGTACGCGTCCTGGTCGGGCCGGATATGCTGCCAGAGGTAGTCCTTGAGCCAGTCGTAGCGCGCGGCGGCCTCGTTGATCCCCAGGATCTCGACCCCCGGCTGGGTAGTCTTGCAGTGAACCACCGAGCGGTCCATCTGCAGAAAGGTGCCGGCCCGGTCGCCGTCGCCGGTGCTTACCCCCACGTCCAGCAGCTTGCGGGCGTCCTCGGGGGGCAGCCTGGTCAAATCATCGACATAGGCATGGTTCTCGGCCTGGGGGTCGTAACGGCTTAAATCCAAAAGGTCTTGGTCTACATCGCGCATCGAAAGCACTCCTCGTAACCGTATTCGCTGATCCACTTGAGAATTTCGCGGGCGTTGCGGCTGCAGCACAGGTGCCCGTCGTAGAGCACCTGCCCCCGGTCCGCGGTGATGTAATCGAGAATATGGCCGGTGTGGGTGATCACCAGGGCCGACTTGGAGCGAGCCGTCTTTTTGTCCTTGTGCGAAACGCTGGCCGCGTATTTCACCCCCCGGTGCAGCAGGCGGTTGATCATCTCGCCCAGCAGGGCGATGTTTTCCAGGTCCACCCCCGACTCGGGCTCGTCGAGCATCACCAGGTCCGGATCCTGGGCCAGAAGCTGGAGGATTTCGCTGCGCTTGATCTCGCCGCCGGAAAAATTGGCGTTCACGTCCCGGTCGAGGAAATGATCGAATTTGAGGTCCCGGGCCAATTCCTCCACCCCTACGGGCCGGTCGCCGGCGCAGATCTCCACCAGGTGCCGCGTCTTGAGCCCGTTGATGGCCGGCGGCCGCTGGAAAGCCACCCCGATGCCCAGGCGGGCCCGCTCGTCGATGGACATGTGGGTGATGTCATGGCCCTTGAAGGTGATCTTGCCGTGGACCACCTCGCAGCCGGCAAAGCCCATGATGGTGAGCATGAGGGTGGACTTGCCCGAACCGTTGGGCCCGAAGAGGATGTGGGTTTCCCCTTCCGGGACGTGCAGGTTGATGTCTTTCAGGATCGGTTTGCCGCCGATCTCGACCTTAAGTTCTTCGATGGTAAGCATGGCATGGTCCGTTGCGGATTCAAGGTTCAAGGTTTGAAAGGAGCTGAAGGCCCCCAAAAGCGGGTTTCCAATTTCAAAAAACAAAATCGGCCGGAGCGGTCCGTAAGCCGAATCCTGTTCCCCGGGGCGGTTACCCGCCGGCGGGGCAACGATCATTCATCTATGGACGACGGTTGCCCGCCGCCTCTTGCGACCTACCCGGGAGCCCAGGCGGGCCACCTGGATATGCTCCCCTATTTGGTCTTGCACCGGGTGGGGTTTACCGAGCTTCCCCGGTCACCCGGGGAACTGGTGCGCTCTTACCGCACCGTTTCACCCTTGCCTGTGACGCCAGGCCGCCGCAGCGGCGCAGTGTCCATCGGCGGTCTGCTCTCTGTTGCACTTTCCGTCGCGTCGCCACGCCTCCACGTTATGGAGCACCCTGCCCTGTGGTGTTCGGACTTTCCTCCGGGGCGCTGCCGCCCCGGCGATCGTTTGTCCCGCTCCGACCGATGTTCTTTGAAACTTGAAGCTGGAAATTGGAAACCAGAAACTTGCTTCGCAAGAACCCTGTCCAATGATCCGGCCATCAAAAGATCGCAGCCATATGCGCCATTCCAAAGAGTTCGCGATCAACGCCGGGGTTTGCCCGCCC
>DQXI01000212.1 GCA_011042305.1 Desulfobacteraceae bacterium | reverse complement strand
TTGGTCATTTTAGTCATTTTTAGTTTCGGCGGTTTCAACCATCCCCACCATCTCGAACAGATCGTCCAGGATCGTTTCCGCCGCCTCGGGTCGGCCGAAGCCGGCCATGGCCGCGGCCATGGCTTCGAGCTCGGCGGGAACGGCTTTCCACCGGTTCAACCGCTCGGCCAGCCCTTGCCCGGTGAGATCCTTTTCGGCCACCACCAGGGCGGCCCCACCTTCCACCAGGGCCTGGACGTTGCGGGCCTGGTGATCGTCGGCCGCAAAGGGGAACGGCACGAACAAGGCCGGAATCCCTGCAGCCGCCAGCTCGGCCACGGTGGTGGCGCCGGCCCGGCAGACGGCCAGGTCGGCCTCGGCGTAGCAGGCGCCTGGATCGTTGAAAAAGGCGGCCACTTCGGCCTCGATCCCCCGGCGCCGGTAGGCTTCCCTCACCGGCGCTTCATCGGCCGGCCCCGTCTGGTGGACAAAACGCCAGCCTGACGGATCCGCCAAGAATTCGAGGGCCTCAACCACCGCCGCGTTGAGCCTGTGGGCCCCTTGGCTGCCCCCGAGCACCAGCACATGAAGACGGCCGTCGGCAGGCCGCTGCCGCCGCTGACCAGCCGCCTGCACAATGGAAGCGCGCACCGGGTTGCCGGCCAGGCGCACCTTGGCCCCGTGGCGGCCGAAATCGGTGCCGGCAAAGGCGACGTAAATGCGCCGGGCAAACCGTGCCGCAATGCGGTTGGTCACCCCGGCCACGATGTTCTGCTCGCACAGTGCCACCGGTATACGAAGCAGCCAGGCGGCCAGCACCACGGGACCGGCGGCGTAGCCGCCCACCCCGACCACCACGTCCGGCTTGAAGCCCCACAGAATACCGGCCGCCGCCGCCAGCCCGGCGGGAAGCCGCATCAGGGCGGCCAGCTGACGGCGCCATCCACGGCGCTTGAGCCCTTCTACCCGCAGCACCCGGTGGTCGAAGCCGGCCAGGGCCAGGGCCGACAGTTCCAGGGGCCGGTCGGTGCCGACGAACACCACCCGGCTTTGGGGCCATCGCCGGCGCAGCGCCTCGGCCAAGGCGATCCCGGGGAACACGTGTCCCCCGGTGCCGCCGCCGGCGATCACCACTGCGGGCGAACGCGGGGTGTCAAGCGAAGACCGCTTGTTCATCGGGTCGCTCCAATGTTCATCAGCACCCCCACGCTGGCCATGCTCATCAGCAGGGAGGTGCCGCCGTAGCTCAAAAAGGGCAGGGTCAGCCCCTTGGTGGGCAGCAGCCCAAGCGTCACCCCCATGTTGATGCAAACCTGCAGGGCCAGGGCGGTGGTCAGGCCGGTGGCCAACAGGGCGCCGAAGGGCTCGGGCGCCTGCCGGGCGATGGCATAACCGCGCCAGATGATCAAACCGTAAAAGAACAAGACCACCGCAACGCCGATCAGCCCGAGCTCCTCGCCAATAACGGCGAAGATGAAATCCGTGTGGGGCTCGGGCAGGTAGAAGAGCTTTTGCATCCCCTGGCCGATTCCGGCGCCCCAGGCCTGACCGCTGCCGAAGGCCATCAGGGCGTGGATCATCTGGTAGCCGTCGCCGGCCGGATCGCGCCACGGATCGGTAAAGGCCAGAAGGCGCTGGAGCCGATAGGGCTTTTGGATGGCCACGTAGGCCAGCAAAGGGGCCGCCACGGCCAGGGCCGAGGCCAGGTGAGCGACGCGCACTCCCCCGGCAAAGAGCATGATCCAGGTGAGCGCCGTCAAGATCACCGCCGAACCGAAATCCGGCTGCAGCAAAACGAGACTGCACAAAAGCGCCAGCACGACCACGTGGGGCAGAAAGCCGATGGAAAACTCCTTGATCCGCCCCTGCTTGCGACTCATCGAGTAGGCCAGGTACGTTACCAGGGCAAAGCGCGCCAGCTCTGCGGGCTGGAAGCTCAACGGCCCCAGGCGCAGCCAGCGCGTCGATCCGCCGGCCTTCAGCCCCAGGGGGCTGACCAAAACGGCGATCAGCAGCACCAGGGTCAGTCCCAGCAGCGGATAGGCCATCGGCCGCAGCAGGCGATACGGCAGATGCCGGCAGAGTACCAGCACGCAGATGCCCAACCCGGCGAAGAGGGCCTGCTTTTTCAGGTAGTAGAAGTCGTTGCCAAAACGCTTGAACGCCAGGGCGGAACTGGCGCTGTAGACCATGACGATGCCCAGGCCCACCAACAGCAGCACCGGAAACAGCAACGTCACGTCGTAACCGGCGGTAGCGCCGCGGATTTCCCGGCGGCCCCTCATCGCCCCAACTCCCGGACGGCCGCGGCAAAAGCCTCGCCGCGACAGGCGTAGTCGGTAAACATGTCGAAACTCGAGCAGGCCGGCGCCAGCAGGACCACGTCGCCTGGACCGGCGCTGTCGTGGGCCAGCCGAACCGCCTCGCCCATGTCGGCGGCGTGAACCACGCCGCCGGGACAGGCCGTCCCGACTGCGCTGGCGATAGCCTCGGCCGCTTCGCCCAGCACCACCAAGCGTTTGACCCCGGCCTGCACCGCCGGACGCAGGCCTTCGTAGCCCCCCCCCTTGTCCCGGCCGCCGGCGATGAGCACCACCGGGACGTCGAAAGCCGCCAAGGCCTGGATCACGGCATCCACGTTGGTCGCTTTCGAGTCGTTGACGTAGCGGACCCCGTCGATGGTGGCCACCGTGGCCAGGCGATGGGCAAGGGGGGTGAATTCTGCCAGCACCCGAACGATGGCCGCCGGAGCGGCCCCGGCGAGCCGGGCCGCCAGCACGGCGGCCGCGGCGTTGGCGCGGTTGTGGGCCCCGAGCAGCTTCAGGCGCGCCAGGGAAAACCGCTCGCCGTTGAGGTGGCCCCGCGACGGATCGAAGCCCTCGAGCACGAGGTCCTCTCCCTTCAGGTCAATGCCGGCCTCGCCGGCAGGCCGGGCGCCGAACCAGGTGCACAACGGCCCTGCCGGCGGGGCCAGGGCGCGCACCCGGGCATCGGCGCCGTTGAGCACCGCCACGTCGTCGGCTCCCTGGCGGGAGAAGATGCGGCCCTTGGAGCGGGCATAAGCGTCCATGTCCGGGTACCGATCCAGGTGATCGGGGCTGATGTTCAGCAAAACCGCCACCCGGGGACGAAAACAGTCGGCAGTGTCGAGCTGGAAGCTGCTCACCTCCGCCACCACCAGCTCCGGTGCAGGCTCCCCTTCCACGGCGGCGATGAGCGGCCGTCCGATATTGCCGCCCACGAAAACCCGACGTCCGGAAGCCGCCAGCATGTCGCCGATCATCTGGGTCACGGTGGTCTTGCCGTTGGTGCCGGTAACCGCCACCACCGGAGCCTTGAGCCAGCGGGCCGCCAGCTCCAGCTCACCGATGACGACAACCCCCCGGCGGCGGGCCGCTGCCAGCGGCGCAATGGTATGCGGCACCCCCGGACTGACGACAATCAAGTCAGCATCGGTAAAAGTCTCGCTGCGATGACCGCCGAGCTCGAGGACGATCCCTGCGGCGGCCAAGTCGGGCGGCAGGGCCGGGAGGCGCTCGGCAGGGGCGCTGTCGCTCAAGGTCACCGCGGCGCCGCGGCGCCGGGCGAAAGCGGCCGCCGCGATCCCGGAACGGGCCGCACCGACCACCACGACTTTTCTGCCCGCCAGTTCCATCGGAGGTTGCGCCTCCCGCCGCCTAACGCAGCTTCAAGGTGCTCAGGGACATCAGGGCCAGGGTGATGGCAATGATCCAAAAGCGCACGATCACCTTGGGCTCGGCCCATCCCTTGAGTTCGAAATGGTGGTGCAACGGGGCCATGCGGAAAATCCGCCGCCCGCGGGTCATCTTGAAGAAGCCCACCTGGAAGATCACCGACAGGGCCTCGATGACAAACAGTCCGCCCACCAGCACCAGCAAAATTTCCTGCTTGGTGATCACCGCCACCGTTCCCAGGGCGGCGCCCAGGGACAGGGAGCCGGTATCGCCCATGAAAATCTGGGCCGGGTAAGCGTTGAACCACAGGAATCCCAGCCCGGCACCGGCCATGGCGCCGCAAAACACGGTGATCTCGCCGCTGCCGGCCACGTAGGTGAGCTGGAGGTATTCGGCAAAGCGCGAATGGCCGGCAACGTAGGCAAAAAACATGTAGGTGGCCGACGCAATAATCATCGGGCCGATGGCCAACCCGTCCAGGCCGTCGGTGAGATTGACGGCATTGGAGGTGGCGGTGATCACCAGGGCGGCAAACAGCACGTAACCCCAGCCCAGATCCGGGGTGAGCTGCTTGAAAAAGGGAATGGTCACCCTGGTGGAAAAATCGGGGCTGATGAAGACCAGAAGCGCCACCAACAGGGCCAGGCAAACCTGGAGGGCGAACTTGCCGCGCACCGTGAGCCCCTGGCTGCGCTTCTTGACCTGCATGAGGTAATCGTCGGCCAAGCCGATCAGGCCGAAACCCACCGTACTGAGCAGCGCGATCCAGACGAACGGATTGGCCAGGTTGCTCCACAACAGGGTGGCCGTAACCATGGCAAAGAGGATCAGGGTACCGCCCATGGTCGGCGTGCCGGCCTTTTGCAGGTGGCTCTGGGGGCCGTCGTCGCGGACGTACTGGCCGATCTGCAACCTGGTCAGCCGCCGGATGACCCAGGGGCCCAGCAGCACGCAGATGGCAAAAGCCGTCAGGCTGGCGTAAATCGTCCTGAAGGTGATGTAGCGAAAAACATTGAAGACCGAAAAGGTCGTGTGCAAAGGGTAGAGCAGGTGATAGAACATGACGCTCCGCTAGTCGTCCTTCAGCACTCGGTTCAAGGCCGCCACGACGGTTTCCATGGCCGCGGCCCGCGATCCTTTCACCAAAATCGTGTCGCCGGGAGCCAACCAGGCGGCCAGATCCGCCACGATCTCCTCCTTGGCGGCGACCCGGACATCCCCCGCCGCCATTCCCGCCGCCACTGCGCCGGCGGCCACCGCTTCCGCCAATTGCGCCCCTGTCACATACAGCCGATCGATGCCGGCCCGGGCGGCCTTTTCCCCCACCCGGTAGTGCAGGTCGGCGGACGCGGCGCCCAGCTCGCGCATCTCACCGAGCACCAGCGCCGTCCGGCCACTGCCGCGGCGGGCGGCCAGGGCGTCGACGGCGGCCGCCACTGAAGCCGGGTTGGCATTGTAGCTGTCGTCAATCAAGACCACCCCGCGGCGGCCCGGGCGAATTACCGTCATGCGGCCGGCCACGGGGGTGAAGGCGGCCAGCCCCGCGGCAATCTGGTCGGCCGCCAAGCCGGCCTCCCACCCCACCGCCGCCGCGGCCAGGGCGTTTATCACCATGAACGCGCCTCCGCCGGCCATGCGCACCGCCGCCCGGCCGCCGGGAAGACACAGTCGAAATGACAGCGCGTCGGATTTCAGGCGGACGTCTTCGGCCCGCACCTCGGCCGTTTCGCAAAGACCGAAGCCTAGCGGCGGCACCGGGCAGCGGTCCACCAACAGCCGCAATTGGGGGTCGTCGAAGTTGAGGATCATCCGCCCGCCCGGGGCCAACCGGCCGATGAGCTCCGCCTTTGCCTCGCGTACCCCTTCCAAGCTTCCCAGACCTTCGAGATGCGCCGGGCCGATGTTGGTGATCACCCCCAGATCGGGCCGACAGATCCGGGCCAACCCGTCGATTTCGCCGGGGTGGTTGGTGCCGATCTCGAAGACCCCCCACCGATGCACCGGCGCCAGTCCGAACAGGCTCAGCGGCAGCCCGATAGCGTTGTTGAAATTGCCCCGGGTGGCCGCCACGGCAAACCGCTGTTCGAGCACCGCGGTCGTCATGGCCCGGGTGGTGGTCTTGCCGTTGGAACCGGTGATGGCGACCACCTGAGCCGGGCAGCGCCGTCGGTGAAACAGGCCCAGGTTCCCCAAAGCGTTCAAGGTATCGTCCACCGCCACGCAGAGAACCCCCAGGTCCCGCCATTGATCCAAGGCTTCCGTCGAAACCGAGGACCGCTCCAGGATCAACCCCCTTGCTCCGGCAGCCACGACGTCCTGGGCAAACCGATGCCCGTCGTGCGTCTCTCCCCGGATGGCGACGAAAACCTCCGACGCTTTCAGCGTCCGAGAATCGATGCCGATGCCGGAAAAATGGCGATCGATGTCGCCGCAAAGAACCTCGCCGCCGGTGGCCGCCACCAGGTCCCGGCCCGACCAGGCCAGGGGAATCGTGCGGGGAAACAGGTCCGGCGTCCAGTTCATGGGACACCTGCCGCGGCCGGCCACAGCCCCAGGGCGCGCTGGGCCTCCTGGCGGTCGTCGAAAGCGATGGTCCGATCCGCCAGGACCTGATAGGTCTCGTGCCCCTTGCCGGCGATGAGCACGGTATCGCCGGGACCGGCGGCGGCGATGGCCCGCCGGATGGCGGTGGCGCGATCAGGTGTCGCCTCCCAGCTGTCGGCCGCCGCAACCCGGCGCAACCCGGGCAGAATCATCTCGATGATGGCCTCGGGCACCTCGCTGCGGGGATTGTCGGAGGTGACCACCACGTAGTCGCTCCACCGGCCGGCGATTTCGCCCATCTGGGGGCGTTTGCCGGCGTCCCGGTCGCCGCCGCAGCCGAACACGCAGATCAGCCGCCCCGGCGTCAAGGGCCGCATCGCCGCCAGGGCATGGTCGAGGGCGTCGGGCGTGTGGGCATAGTCGACGTAGATGTGGCGGCCATCGGGGTCGAAGACCGGTTCGAGGCGGCCGGGAATCCGGGTGACGGCTTCGATGCCCCGGCCGATGGCCTCCAACGGCGCCCCGGCGGCGATGCCACAGGCCGCCGCCGCCATGATATTGTCCAGGTTGTGCCGCCCGACCAGCGGTGAGCGGATCGCCAGACGGCCGGCGGGGGTGGCCAGCTCGGCCTGGATCCCCGTGATGGAAATGTCCGCCGCCACGGGATGAATCTTGTTCGCCGGACCGCTGCCCACCGTCAGGCAAACCGCCTCAACCCGTTCGGCCAGGTCCCGGCCGAACGGGTCGTCGGTGTTCACCACCGCCATGGCCCGCTGCGCCTTGGGGCCGGTGGGAAGCCGCTCGGTGAACAGGCGCTGCTTACAGTTGCGGTAAGCTTCCATGCTCCCATGGTAGTCCAGGTGGTCGCGGGTCAAGTTGGTGAAGACCCCCACATCAAAAAGCACGCCCTCGACCCGGTCCTGATCCAGGGCGTGGCTGGAAACCTCCATGACCACGTGGCTGACGCCCGCCGAGCGCATCTCGGCCAGAATCCGCTGAAGGTCCAGGCTTTGGGGCGTGGTCACCGGGTTGGCCTCCCGCTTGCCGGGATAGTGCCAATCCACGGTCCCGATCACGCCGACCCGATGTCCTGCCGCGGCCAGAACGGCCTCCACCAGCCAGCTGGTGGTCGTCTTGCCGTTGGTCCCGGTGATGCCGACAACGAAAAGCGATTCAGCCGGCCGGCCGTAGAAGGCCGCCGCCAACTGGCCGAGGGTGCGGCGCGGATCGGGGCTGCAAACCACCGGCACATCGACCTGCACGCGGCGGGCGGCAAGCACCGCCGCCGCGCCACCAGCCACCGCATCGGTGATGAAGGCATGCCCGTCCTCGCGCTGGCCCGCGATGGCGGCAAAGAGATCACCCGGGGCCACGCGGCGCGAATCGTAGCTGAGACCGCTGATCTCCGGGTCGACCCGGCCATCCCATTCAAGGGGCGCTGCGGCTGCTGCCAGCAAAGCGGAGAGCTTCACCCCGTCACCTCGCCTTGCCTCGCCAGGATCACATTTTTGGCCGGGGGAAGCGCCGGCGGGACGTTGAGATAGTCGAGGCTCTTTTGGGCGATTTCGCGGAAGGCCGGGGCCGCCACCACGCCGCCGTAATGGGCCCGGCGCGGCTCGTCGATGGACACCAGCACGACGAGCCGCGGGTTTTCCAGCGGCGCAAACCCCACGAAGGAGCCGATGTAGCGATTCCTTGCATAGCCTCCCGCCGGGTCCACTTTCTGGGCCGTCCCGGTCTTGCCCCCGGCCGTGTAGCCGCTCAGGGCGGCGTTGGTGCCGGTGCCGCCGTCGTGGACCACCGTGCCCAGAATCGACCGGAGCCGCTCGGCACAGCGCGCCGACACCACCCGTCGCAGCGGCCGGGGAACCACTCCCTGGACCAGGCGCCCCGAAGGGGTGCGGATCTCCTTGACCAGGTATGGCTGCATCATGACGCCGTCGTTGGCGATGGCCGCCGTGGCCGCGGCCAGTTGCAGGGCCGAAACGCTGACGCCCTGGCCGAAAGCGATGGCCGCGGCGTCCACCTCGGTCCATCGATCGGGGGGCGAGAGACGGCCACCGGTTTCCCCGGGAAAGTCAATCCCCAGGGGTTCTCCGAAGTTGAAGTCCACCAGGGTCTGGTGCAGAACTTGTTGCCCGAGGCCTTGGCCGATTTTCACGGCACCGATGTTGCTTGAGCACATCACCACATCCTGCAGGGTCAACCACCCGTGGGGCTTGGTGTCGTGGATGGTGTGCCGGCCGATGCGATAAGATCCGTTTTCGCAAAAGAAAATGCTCTGAGGGGCGTACCCGCCGTGTTCCAGGGCCGCCGCGGCGGTAAAGATCTTCATCGTAGAGCCGGGCTCGAAGCTGTCGGCCACGATCCGGTTGCGCCACAACTGCGGGGTGGCACGGGTATAGTTGTTGGGGTTGAAAAAAGGGTAATGGGCCATGGCGAGGATGGCGCCGGTGGCCGGCTCCATCACCAGGGCCATTCCGGATCTGGCCTCGTAGGTGGTCACCGCCTGCTCGAGGGCCGTCTCGGCGAAGTGCTGGATGGTGGCATCAATGGTCAGCACCACGTCGTTGCCCACCGGCAGCCGGGCCGACTGGTCGTCGGCGGCGAAATGCCGTCCCAGCGCGTCCCGCAGGGCCTTGCGGGACGCGGCCTCGGCGCTCAGGTGCGACTCGTAGTAGTGCTCGATGCCTTCGATCCCCTTGCCGTCGATGTTGCAAAACCCCAGTACCTGAGCCGCCAGGGTCTTGTTGGGATAAAATCGCCGGTACTCGTGATGAAAGCTGACCCCCTCGATCTCGAGGGCCTTCACGGCCCGGACCGCGTCGGGGTCCGCCTGGCGCTTCACCCAGACAAAGCTGCGGTTGGCGGCCAGGCGCCGGGCGAGGGTTTCGGTGTCCAGGCCCAGCAGGGGGGCCAGGCGCCGAGCCGTCTTGCAGGGGTCGTCGATCTGGCGGGGATGGGCCGCCACCGAGGTCAGCTCCAGGCTTACGGCCAGCGGGTTCCCGTGGGCGTCAAGGATGGTGCCGCGCCGGCCGCTGGTGGTCACGAAAGTTTCGTACTGCCCTTTGGCGCGGGCCGTCAGTTCCGGCCCCCACAGCAACTGGACCTGAACGGCCCGGGCGGCGACCACCAGCAGGACGCCGCAAAATCCCACGGCCAGCAGCCAAATACGCAAACGAAGGTACTTTCCGGTTCTGGTCGGCTTCATTACGGCAGCCTCACCACCTGATCGGGTGTCGCGCGTCCCATGCCGAGTCGAGTTGCGGCTTCGGCCTCGATGCGCTGGGGCATGCGCAAGCTGGCCAGTTCGGTTTGGAGCCGCTGCTCGGTTCGGCTCAATTGCCGCCAGGTGCGCCGAGCCTGCTCCAGATTGTAGCTGGCACGGGTCCATTGCACCCGGCACCACGTGTAGGCGAACATCTCGCCCATCAACACCAGCAGGATCAAAATCCACATCAGCAAGCGGCGCTGGGCCTGCGCCTTGTCCGCCGAGCCTGTCATCGATCCGCCAGCCTCTCGATAATCCGCATCCGGGTGCTGCGGGCCAACGGGTTGGCGGCCACCTCGGCCGGCGTCGGCCGCAGCGGCTTTGGCGTCAGCACCTTTGCCAATGGAACGGCCCCACAGGTGCACACCGGTGCCTCCGGGGGACAGGTACAGGGCCGCTCCAGGCGCCGGAAGGCCCGCTTGACGATCCGGTCTTCGAGCGAGTGAAACGCCAATACGCAAAAGCGCCCTCCCGGCCGTAGCAACCGGGGCGCCGTCGCCAGAAAGCGTTCCAGATCTTCCAGCTCCCGGTTTACGGCAATGCGCAGGGCCATGAAGACCCGGGTTGCCGGATGCAGACGGCCGGACCGGGTCCGCGTGCCACCCGCCACCAGGCGGGCCAGTTCGGCGCTGGTGGCAATGGGCGCGCGCTGGCGCGCCGACACGATGCGGCGGGCAATGGCACGGGCATGACGTTCCTCGCCAAATTCGTAAAACAGGCGGCCGAGTTGCTCCGCCGTCAACTCCCGGATCAAGTCGGCGGCGGTGGGGCCGTTGCGCGGATCCATCCGCATGTCCAAGGGCTCGTCGCGGTAAAAACTAAAGCCTCGACCGCTGGCCTCCAGCTGGTGGAGCGACACGCCGAGATCCGCCACGATGCCATCGAGGGCTTCGATGCCCAACTCGTCAAGGGTTTCGGGCAGTTGAACGAAGTTGCGCGCAAACAGACGGGTTTGCGGCGCCCAGGGCGCCAACACCTCCCGGGCATTGGCGATGGCGTCCGGGTCCCGGTCCAGCCCGACAAGGATGCCTTTGGGAGAAATCTTTTCCAGCAGAAGCCGGGCATGTCCTGCACCACCCAGCGTGCAATCGGCCACGATTTGCCCCGGCGCCGGGGC